>MEYC01000077.1 GCA_001775715.1 Candidatus Aminicenantes bacterium RBG_16_66_30
GTCCGGCGACGCGAAGGCCGCGCCCGTCAAGTGGACGGCCAAGCGGGACCCGAAGACGGCCGTTCCGATCGCCAAGTAGGCGGGTTCACCGGCCTCAATCGAGGGCGAAGGCCCTGGAGGATAGGGCCATCAGGGCGACCAGGCCGGCGTCGAGGTCGGCCAAGCGGTCGCATCCCGGCGGCGTCCTGTCCTTGATCCGGCCCCGGAGCTTCTCGAGATAGGAGAAGCGGGCCGGAAAACCCCGCCGCGCCCGGCGGACGAAGGACCTCCGGAAATACTCCGGATGTTTCCCCACCGACTCCCGGAACATCAGGGTCAATCCTGCCTCGATGGCGTCGCAGAGGGCCATCCGTCGCGGCGACGCCCCGCGCCGGGCCCGCTCCAGCACGGCGGCGAGGTAGTTCTCGAGCCGGGCCGCCGTCGCCCCGAGGGCGTCGCGGCCCGCCCCCGCCGCGAAAAGCGTCCGGTGTCCGCGGCGCAAGTCCTCGGTGATGTCCTGAAGGTCGTCGGCCAGCTGAAGGATCGTCCCGAACCCGAAGCAGAACTCCTGGTCGGCGGGCGCGAGGGACCCGGCCACGAGGAAGCCGTCGGCGAGGACCGATGTGCCGCCCTTTTCCAGGCTGATGGCCATGACCTCGTCCGGCGGCGCGGCGGCCCCCGGCCTCTGCTGGAGAAGGCTCTTCACCTGGGCGTTGGAGATCGCCAGGAGCGAACGGTAAACGTCGGGGAAGCCGCTCCGGGGGAAGCGGCGCTCCATGAGGTCGACGAGGGAGCGGAGCTTCTTCTCCGCCGGGGCCTCGGCCGGCCGGTCCGATCCCTCGAGCCAATCCCTGAGCTTGGCGACCAGGTCGAGCTTGGCGGCCTCATCGGCCCGGTCGTCGTCGAGGACGTTGTCGAGGTAGGGATAGACCATGCTGTAGGCGAAGACGGCCTCGGTGGGCTCGACGGCGAAGCCGAGGTCGAACTGGAGCGAGTTCATGATCCAGACGTTGCGGAGCGCCTGGTAAGCCGAGTCCAGCCGGAGCTCCGGATCGAAGTCGCGGGCGTCCCGGATGAAGAGGCGGGTCGATTCGACGAAGCTGGCGTCGTAGACCGCTTCGAGGGGCAGACCGATGAGCCCGAGGAGCTTCTTGAAGGCGGGCTTGAGGCCCGCGGCCATCTCTTCGAGGCGCGCGGGTTCGAGCGACCCGGCGAGAAAGGCGGCCCTTACCGGCTCGGAGGACAGCCGGCTGACCACGGCCGAGAGCTCCCGCTCGACGGCCTTCTTCTCCGCGCGGCGGAAGCTCTTTTCGAGCAGCCGCGGCCCGTCCGGGGCGTTCCGCCAGAGAGCTTCGTGGATGCGGACGAGCTCTTCGACGCGGCCGCCGAGAGGCCCGACTCCGGCCGAGAGGAAGGATCCGAGATCGGTCATCCCGCCCATTATAAACCAAAGCCCGCTCGCCCGGGAACGAGATCCGTTGACAGCGCAGGAAAGACGGGGAGACGAGAACCGGGAGGCCCTGGAGAACGGCCCGGGCCCGATCAGTTAGAGATGGCCGTGGGGATGCCGCCGTTCCGCTCGGCGTAGAGATGCTTGATCAGCGAGAGGAGCGTCTGGGAGATGCTGTGCAGGAACTCGACGCCGCTCTCGAAAAGGTCGTCGTCCTCCTCGCTCTTCTTGGTCCACTTGACCTCGCCGTCGACCTTGATGGACTGGTGGGTCCTCTCGAGGTCGATGACGATGCGGACGACGCTGCCGACGGGGAAGTAGTGCGGCGTGCAGATCCTCGCCCCGGACAGGGAGAGGTCGTGAGTGTGGGCGTTGATGCCGTGGCCGTAGAGGATCTCGTTGTTCTCCGAGGTCGACTTGATGAATACGGTGTTCCGTTCCATGAACCGCTTGTCTTTGCGATTGTCCATCGTCCGCGTCCTCCCACGAGGCTATGATGAATTCCGCGACGATTTTCGCCCTGGAGGTGACCGCGGTCAATCACCTCTAAGGGTGATTCGCGAGGTGATATCTCACCCCTCGCGTCTGAGGGGCGTTAGCTCCGCCGGCTGAGCCCGTGGGCGAGGACGCTCAGCAGGGCCGCCCGGCGCCGTTCGTCGACGTCGAGCGAGCGGATCGAGGCCGCCGCGCGCCGCCCCAGGCCGGCCATTATCTGACGGACCTCTTCCCGGACCCCCAGGCGCTCGGCCAGGTCCCTGACGAAGAAGATGTCCGCGTCCGGGGCGTCCGGCCGGCCGAAGATCCCTCCGATCCGGACCCGGTCCGGGCCGGCCGCTCGCTCCATCAGCCGCACCGCGTAGAGGGTCTTCTTTCCCTGGCGGACGTCGGAGCCGACCGGCTTGCCGGTAGCCTTGGGGCTCCCGAAGAGGCCCAGCTCGTCGTCCTTGATCTGGAAGATCAGGCCGAGGTCCTCGCCGAGGCCGCGCAGGACGGGAAGAGCCGCCGCGCGCCCGCCTCCCAGGATCCAGCCTAGGGCGATGGGCAGGGAGAAGGAATAGCGGGCGGTCTTGACCCGGTAGGTGTCGAGGATGTCCCGCTCCGAAGGGGTGCGCCGGGAGCTTCCGGCCTCGACGTCGCGCATCTGGCCGAGGCCGACCAGCCCGAACTCGGCGGCGAAAAGCCTTTGCGCGGCCGCGGCCCGTTCCGCGGGGCCGGGCAGGCCGGCCATGGCTTCGAAAGCGAGGAAGATGGCGATATCCCCGGCGCAGATGGCCAGGCTCATCCCGTAATGGGCCGCGGCCGGACCGCCGGGCTCCTCGGCCAGCCGGGCGTATTGCTCGTGGATGGACGGCGCGCCGCGCCGCCGGGCGTCCCGGTCCATGATGTCGTCGTGGATGAGCAGGCCCGATTGGATGAGCTCCATGGCCGTGCCGGCCCGGACCGCCGAGGGGGCGACCCTGCCGGAGGCCATCTCGCAGCCGAGCGCGACGAGCCCGCCGCGGATCATCTTGCCCTTCCGGGTGAACGTCGCCAGGCGGCGGATGACATCGCGGCCCCAGGGCCTGAGAGGGGCGAGGTCCTTCCGCTTGGCGGCCAGGAACCGGTCGAGGTCCTCGAGGAGCCGGCGACGCGTCCGTCCGAAATAGGCGGTGTAGGTCACGAGGCCCCGTCCTTCCGGGCCGGGGCCCGGTCCCGGGCCTCGAGCCGCCGGACGACCTCGACGATAAGCTCCATCGGCGTCGAGGCGCCCGAGGCGATGAAGACCGTCGCGTCGGAAGGGATGGCCAGGGCGTCGACGCTCTCCGGCCTGTCGATGAGATGGGCCCGCGGGTTGATGGCCCGGGCGATATGGAACAGGTGCCGCGGTTGGCGCTGTGGCGGGAGCCGATGACGATGACATCGTCAGCCTTGCGGGTATGGGCATCGACCTCGCGCTGGCGGGTCTTCGTCGGCTGGCAGATCGTGTCGTGGAAGACGACGTCCGGGACGAGGGCCCGGACCCGCTCGACGATGCGCCGGGCCTCCTCTTCGATGAAGGTCGATTGGGCGACGATCCCGGCCCGGGAGACGCCGGCGAAGAGCTCCGGCGTCACCTCCTCCGGCGTCTTGACGACGATGGCCCGGGCGACCTGGCCGACGATGCCCCGGACCTCCTCGTGGCCGACCTGGCCGATGACCACGGGCGTGCGGCCCTCGGCCTCGACCTCGCGGATGCGGTCATGGATGATCCTGACCATGGGACAGGTCGCGTCGACGCACTCGAGCCCGCGGCGCTCGAGCTCGCGGTAGCGGTCCCGGGCCGAGCCGTGGCTCTGGAGGATGACGACGCCGCCCGGAGGCACCTCGTCGAGGGTCTGGACGATGCGCAGGCCCTCGGCCTTGAGGGCCTCGACGACGTGCTCGTTGTGGACGATCTCGCCGAGCATGTAGTAGGTCCGGTCGGGGCGGTCGGCCAGGAGGCGGTTCGTCATCTCGAGCGTCTTACGGACGCCGAAGCAATAGCTGAGAGTCTCCGAGAGGACGATCTTCATGGCTCGCGTCCGCATGGCATTTTATGCGCAGGTCGAACACCTGTCAACGACGATTGACGGGGAGGGGCCGCCGGGGCTATCATCGTCAGCCGCCGATAGGAAAGGAGCCCACGATGCGCATTCCCCCGAGAAAGAACACGGTCCTCCCGGCGATCCTGCTCCTGATCCTGGCGATCGCGGCGGGAGGGCGGGCGGTGTCCTCCGGTCAGGCATCCGCCCCGGTACCTGAGTTCACCATGAGCGAGGCCATGGTCCCGATGCGGGACGGGGCGAAGCTCCATACGGTCGTCTTCGCTCCGAAGACGGCCGGGGCGCCGCTGCCCTTCCTGTTCGTCAGGACGCCCTATGGGGCCCCCGGGTCGGCCCGGCCGCTCACCGGGGACGCCTACCGCGAGCTCGCGGCCGAGGGCTACATCTTCGTCTTCCAGGACATCCGCGGCCGCTACAAGTCTGAGGGTCAGTTCGTCATGATGCGGCCGCCTCGCGACCGTCGCGACGCCAAGGCCGTCGACGAGAGCACGGATGCTTACGACACGGTCGCCTGGCTCCTCGCCAACGTCCCGGGCCACAACGGGCGGGTCGGGCTCAAGGGCATCTCGTACGACGGCTGGCTTACGGCCATGGCCATGATCGATCCGCACCCGGCGGTCAGGGCCGTCTCGCCTCAGGCCCCGCCGGCGGACATGTACCTCGGCGACGACTTCCATCACAACGGCGCCTTCCGCCTCAGCTACGGCTTCGAATACGCGACGAGGATGGAAACGACAAAGGAGCAGACGAACTTCCGCTTCGACCGCTACGACACCTACGAGTGGTACCTTCGGCTCGGGCCGCTCGCGGCCGCGAACGAGGTCCACCTGCTCGGCCGGATCCCGACGTGGAACGACTTCGTGGCCCACCCGAACTACGACGCTTTCTGGCAAAGACAGGCCATGGCCCCTTATCTGACGCGGGTGACGGTGCCGACGCTGACCGTGGGAGGCTGGTGGGACCAGGAGGACCTGTACGGTCCGCAGAAGCTCTATGAGACGCTCGAACCGCTCGACGCCCGCGAGGTCAGCTTCTTCGTCGCGGGACCCTGGAACCACGGAGGGTGGGCCCGAAGCGACGGCAGCTCCCTCGGCCGGATCAAGTTCGGCGCCAACGCCTCCAGGTATTACCGGGAGAGGATCGAAGCGCCGTTCTTCGCCTATTTTCTCAAGGACAAGGCCGGCTGGGATGTCCCCGAAGCGATCACTTTCCAGACGGGCGCCAATGCCTGGCAGGTCTATGACGAGTGGCCGCCGCGCCGCCTGACCGAGGACCGCGGCTTATACTTCCGGGAGGACGGGCGGCTGGCGTTCGAAGCCCCGGCTGCCGGCGACGAAGGCGCCTTCGACAGCTACGTCTCCGACCCCGCGCGCCCGGTGCCTTACAGGCCGCGCCCGATCGAGGCGACCTACGACTCTCGCGGCTCGGGCTGGGGGACCTGGCTCGTCGGCGACCAGCGCTTCGCCCACCTCCGTCCCGACGTCCTGAGCTGGGAGACGGAACCGCTCGCCGAGGACGTCACCGTGACCGGCCGCATCGTCGCCCGCCTGTTCGCGTCGACGTCCGGCACCGACGGCGATTGGATCGTCAAGCTCATCGACGTCTATCCCGAGGACTATCCGGCCGATCCGTCGATGGGGGGCTACCAGCTGATGATCGCGAGCGAGGTCTTCCGCGGCCGGTTCCGGTCGAGCTTCGAGAAGCCCGAGGCCCTCGTCCCCGGCAAGGTCACCGAATTCCCGATCGACCTCCACGCCGCCGACCACCGCTTTCTCAAGGGGCACAAGATCATGGTCCAGGTCCAGAGCACATGGTTCCCGCTGATCGACAGGAATCCTCAGACCTTCGTCGAGAACATCTTCCTGGCCAAGGCCTCGGATTACCGGGCGGCCACCCAGCGCGTGTACCGCTCCCGGGCACACCCTTCGCGCCTCATCCTGCCGATCCGCGTCCGGTAGCTTTCTTGACCTTCTCTTGAAAGTAGGCCAAGCCGTCCGCGATCGTCCTGTCGGCGTCGATATAGGCGTGGTCGAATTCGCGGCGGCTCTTGGCGTTGTCGTAGTAGGCCGTCCAGCCGCTCAGACGGCCATAGGCCGCGGTGAGGAGGGGCGGCCTGCCGGTCCGCCGGCTGCGCCATTCGAGGAAGCGGCCGGCCGCGGCGAGCAGGGGCGCGGGGATGGGGAACGGAAAAGCCCTGCGGCCGCCCGCCCGGGCGATGCGCCGGACGACGTCGCGATAAGCCAGGTTGGCCCCGACGACGAGGTAGCTCTCGCCGTCGCGGCCCCGCCCCTCGACCGCCTTAAGGATGACGGCGACGAGATCGCGGACGTCGACGATGGCCAGGCCGCCCGAGAAGGAGCCGATCTGGGTCCGGCCCGCGATCCTCCGGTAGAGCGCGTTGTGCGGCGTCGCCGGATCGCGGTCGCCCGGTCCCATGATCGAAGCGGGGTTGAGGATCACGGCCCTCAGGCCGCGCTCCCGGACCGCCCGTTCGACGATGTCCTGGCCGCGGCGCTTGGAGACCATATAAGGGATGTCCTCCGGCCAGTTGAAGGGAACCGTTTCGTCCGCGGGCGAGCCGTCCGCGCGGAAACCAACCGCGCCGACCGACGACACGTGGACGAGACGCTCGACGTCCGCCGCGACGCAGGCCTCGACGACCGCCCGGACGCCGGCCTCGTTGACCCGCCGGAGCCGCTCCCCGTCGCCCTTCCAGTAGGAGATGAGGCCGGCCAGATGGACGACGACGCGGTGGCCGGCGACGGCCGCGCGCACGGCCGCGCCGTCGGCGATATCGCCGGCGAACGTCCGCACGCCGGCGTCCCGCCAGCTTTCCGGGATGGCCTCGCCGGGGAGGACGAAGGCGTCGACCGCGCCGGCGCCGTGGCGCCCGACGAGCTCGGGCATGAGGACTGCGCCGACGAACCCGGTCGCCCCGGTGACGAGGACCGTCATCCGCGCTCCCTATGGCGGCTGAGGAACAGGAACGTGTCGGTGGAGATCCCGGTCGCCGCGTGGAGGACGAGCGTGTAGAAGAAGGATCCCGTGAAGTAGGCGATGAGCCCGTAGACCAGGCCGCCGACGATCGCCGCGAGGACCTCGCTGCCGGGGTGGCCGATGTGGAGGAGCGTCGAGGCCGTCACCTGGACGGCCAGGGCCGGCACGAGCCCGATCGCCGGGATGAGGGGCAGGAAGAGGACGCCGCGGAAGACGAACTCCCAGGGCAGGTAATAAAGCAGGACATAGGAGATCTCATACCCGGCGAACGCCTGGGCGTCGGTGAAGGCGGCCTTGGCCAAGGGATAGAATTTCCGGAGGCCCTCGTCGCGCGAGCCGACGAACCCGGCCAGGACGGCCAGGGGCAGGCCGGCGAGCGTGATGGTCAGCCCCAGTCCCGCCCGGCCGAATGTCCAGCCGATCGCTTCAAGCGTCTCCCCGGGCCGGGGCGAGGCGAGGATCGCGAGGCCGCAGGGAAGGGCGAGGAGCAGGACGAAGAAGGCCACGAAATAGCGCCGCACGGCGGCCCGCTCCTCGTCCGGCTTTTCGCGGGACCTGCGGAAATGGAAGACCGAGGCGACGAGGATCAGGCCGACGAGAAGCGCCAGGGCGATGAGGGCCACGGCCAGGCCGCCCGGCCCGCCCGCCCGCTCAAGCCATCCGGCCATGACATTTCTCCTTGAGGTACCAGGCGACGACCTCGGCGAACTGGCGGACATGATCGTCGTCGGGCCGGTAACCCAGCTCCTCGATCGTCCTCGAGATGTCGTACGTCGTCTCCGAGGTGACGCGCCGGACGCGGTAGCGGTTGACCGTGGGCTCGAAGCGGGGGAGGAGGGCCTGGGCGAGGCCCGAGACCGCCGCCGCGAGCCGGACCGCGAAGACGGGCACATAGATCCGCTGCCTCTTTCCCACGCCCCGCTGGAAAGCCTCGAAGAGGTCCCGCCACATGGGCAGAACCCCGTTCGTCACGGTGTAGGCCCGGCCCTCGATCCCCTCGGTGACGAGGGCCAGCTCCGCCGCCTGACAGAGGTTCCCGACATAGCAATACGCGAAGCGCCAGCGGCCGCGCCCGACGATCAGCGGCAGGCCCTTCTCACAGCCGGCGAGAAGCCTGGCCGACGTGACGCGGTCGTTCGGCCCCAGGACATCGCCCGGCCTCAGGATGACGACCGGGAAGCCCCGGAGCGCGTGCTCGTCCCGGAGCTCGCACTCCGTCCGGATCTTATGACGGACGTAGGGAACGAAGGCCGCCGACCGGCCCGGCCGGTCCTCGGAGATCGCCCGGCCGTCGAAGCCGAGCGTCAGGGCGGTCGAGATGTAGACGAAGCGCCGCAGGGGCGTCCCCGACTCCCGGATCCTGCGCACGAAGCTCCGGGTCATGTCGGCGATGTTCCGGGCGCAGTCCTCGTCGTTAGCCGTGTCGGAGACGAGCGACGCGGCGTGGACGATGCAGCTCGTCCCGGCCGGCAGCTCGATCCGTTCGGCGTAGCGGAGGTCCCCTTTGACCAGGCGGACGTCGAGGCCGTCGAGGAAGCGGAGGTCGGAGGACTCGCGGACGAGGGCGTCGACCTCCCAGCCCCGCTCGCGGAACCAGCGGCAGAGATTGGATCCGACGAACCCGTTGGCGCCGGTGACCAGGACCCGCTTCATGGCCCGGCTCCCGGACGGACGGCCCGCCGCCCGTCCCAAGCCCTCTTGATCGCCGGAGCGGCCAGGAGGCAGAGCCCGGCCGCGGCGATGCCGGCGACCGCGTCGGAGACGTAATGGAAGCGGCCGTAGACCGTCGAGATGTAGAGCGAAAGGATGACCGGGGCGAGCCAGAGGAAGCCCCGCTTCGTGTATTTCCGGGCCATGAACCACATGACCGTGGCCACGGCGCAATGGGCGCTCGGGATGGAGCCTCCGGCCTGGTGGATATGGACGCGGATCCATTCGGCCACGGCGCCGAAGGTCCCGGACGCCAGGGGCGTCGTCAGGAGGGTCCGGACCTCCTGCCAATACATGGGACTGGCCACGGGGAAGAGGATGAAGCCGATCCCGCAGAGGAGGTTGACCAGGCCGAGATGGAAGAGGTAATCCTCGTTGGCCTCCTCGCCGTGCTTGAAGAAGATGATCGCGCTAAGCACGGGGTAGAGGACGACATAGACAACGTAGACGAAGAACATCCACTCCGTCAGGAGGACCGAGTAGATCTCTTGGATGGCGACGACGGGCTGGAGGCCGAAAAGCGCCTGCTCCCAAGCGAGGACACGGTCGTCCTGCCAGTCGAAAAAGAGGAGCTGGAGGTAGTTGCAGGTCTGGTAGATCTGGATGTAGGTCAGCTGGACCGAGCCGGTCCGGACGAGGAACCGGAGCTCCCGGCGGCGGAGGCGCTTGAGGACGAGCAAGGATCCGACATAGAAGGCGATGAACAGGAGGTTGACGCCGATGACGAAGACGGGGCGTTCGAGGCGCCCGGCGAAGGCGACCGCAAGGAGCGTCAGGCCGACCAGCCCGCCGAGCGTGACGGCGTCCGTCAGCCGGATCTCGAGCCCGGCCAGAACAAGGCGTCGCTGGGACATCACCCCCCCGTCCCCGGGCCCGCGGGCCGGGCCGCGGACCCGAGCGCCTCGACCGTCCGGCGCACCGATTCGCGCATGGCGTACCGCGGCCGGAAGCCGAGCTCACGCTCGATCTTCGATCCGTCGTAGATCCAGAAGTGGTCGCGGCCGGCCCGGACGATTTCCCGGGTCAGCCGCGGCGGCCGCCGGGTCCGCCGGGCGGCCGCTTCGGCCAGGCGCGCGGCCAGGAGCTGAACGACGAAGGGGACGCGCACCCTGAAGCCGCGAACGCCGAGCTCCTCGGCGATGGCCGCCGTGATCTCGGGCCAGGCATAGGCCCGGCCGTCCGTGACGAAATAGGTCTGGCCCGGGCTGCGGGGGCTCTCGGCGGCCAGGATCAGGGCTTCGACGAGATCGTCCACGTCGACGAGGCTCGTTCTCGGCCGTCCGTCGCCGATCGCCGGGACGATCCTCCGGCGCACGAGCCGGATCGCCTGCTCGAGCTCCTTCGATCCCGGGCCGAGGACGTTCGGCGGACGGACGACGGTCACGGGCATGCGGGCCGCGGCCTCCAGGACGAAGCGCTCGGCGGCGAGCTTGCTCCGCCCGTACGGGGAGACCGGGCGGGGAAGATCTCCCTCGGTGGCCGGCCGTTCCGAGACGTTCGGGCCGGCCGCGGCGATGCTCGAGACGAAGACGAACCGGCCGGGCCGGGGAGCGGCCCGGAGACAGGCCTCGACGAGGTTCCGCGTCCCCCCCGCGTTGCACGCCTCGAAGGCCGCCTCGTCGACCGCATGGACGACCCCGGCCAGATGGAAGACGCGGTCACGGCCGGCGACGGCCCGGTCGAGCGAGGCCGGATCGGCGAGGTCGCCGACGACGAGCGCGACGGGGAGGTTCCGGAGGGGCGCCGTGAGGCTTGTCCGTCGGACGAGGCACGCAACATCGTGCCCCCGCGAAGCGAGCTCCCCGGCCAGACGGCGGCCGATGAATCCGCTCGCCCCTGTGATCAGGGCTTTCATCGCCCTGATTCTATCAGAACTCGTCCGGGAAGAAAAAGACGCGGATTGACGGGGTCCCCCGGACTATGCTAGCTTCATCCTAGGGGGATATCACCGGATCCTCGAAGCAAAAGGAGGAATACAAATGAGCGTCAAGACCAAGTTCCTCGCGTGGGGCCTCGTCATCTGCATCCTGGCCGGCGCCCCAGCCTTGGCCGCCCAGGAGCGCGGCTCCGTCCGCGGCGTCGTCAAGGACGCCGACGGCACCGCCGTCGAGGGGGCCACGGTGTCCATCACCGGGTCCCTCATTCCGCAGGGCCGGGAGTTCGTGACCAAGAAGGACGGCGTCTTCCTGTTCCAGGGCGTGCCGCCGGGGACCTACACGGTCCTCGTCACCCATCCCCAGATGATGGACTACGCCGTCGAGGTCATGGTCACGGTCGACCGGCAGACGACGGTCAACGTCTCCATGTCCGCCGTCGGCCGCGTCTCCGAAGAGATCACCGTCCAGGCCGTCTCCCCGGTCATCGACCTGAAATCGACCGAGATCTCGGCCAGCTGGCAGAAGGACCTCGTCGAGAAGCTGCCCATCGGGCGGTCCTACGCCTCGCTCTTCCAGCTGGCGCCGGGCGTCGCCGACAACCGCGACTTCGCCCCGAACGCCGGCGGCAACAAGCAGGACAACGTCTACCTCTACGACGGGTCGAACATCACCAATCCGCTCTTCGGCTACCTGGGCGCCAATTTCTCCGAGATGGACATCCAGGAGGTCAACATCAAGCGGGGCGGCATCACCGCCGAGTTCGGCCGGGCCGCCGGCATGGTGACCAACGCCATCACCAAGTCCGGCTCCAATCAGGTGACCGGGTCGCTGCGGTTCATCTTCGAGCCATCGTCCTTCATGGCCGGCCCCAAGACGGCGACGATCATCACGCCCTACGACGCGTACGCGCCCTCGATCGGGATCGGCGGCCCGTTCATCAAGAACAAGCTTTTCTGGTACGTTTCGGCCAACCTGCCCTATTCGAAGACGTCCGGACGGATCAACAACCTCGGACCCGTGCCCGACTCCAAGACGACGTCGCGCGAGTTCTTCGGCAAGGTCAGCGCCAACCCGTTCAAGGCCCACCTCTTCTCGGTCAGCGTCCGCAACAACAACTACTCTTCGAACAATTACGGGGTCGGCGTCAACGACGCCCCCTCCGTGGCCGTCGACGGAAAGAACGACGACTGGATCATCTATGGGTCGTGGGTCTGGACGATCACGCAATCGACCCTTCTCGAGACCCGATACGACCACGTCAAAGAAGACTATGCGATGGCGCCCATCACCGACCTCGGCTACCGGCCGGCGTTCGACATCGCCCACCTCGACCAGATGGGCTATTTCCGGACGGCGACCGGCTATATCTATCCCCCCGCGACCCTCAGCGGCCAGTATGTCGGCGGGGCGTCGGAGTACAACACCCAGAACTTCTTCCGCGACGAGTTCAAGATGGTCCTCAGCCAGTACCTCGACTTCGCCTGGAGCTCGCACATCATCAAGTTCGGCTTTTCCTACGATGACGGCGGCGAATACCTCTGGCGCAAGGCCAACGGCTGGGGCTCGATCATCACCACGACCTACACCGGCGTCAACGCCTTCCGGGCCCGGCACTACACCGAACAGCCGGCCCAGGATTCCCGCGGCCGGACCTACTCCATCTTCCTCCAGGACAACGTCACGTTCGCCGAGCGCGTGACATTGACGGCGGGCCTGCTCCTCAACCGGGACGAGCTCAGCGCCAAGACTGGCGGCGGGAAGAACACCTTCCTCCGGTTCAGCTTCGATAGGGAGGTCCAGCCGCGCCTCGGGCTCGCGTTCACGCTATTCCCCCGGGTCGGCGATAAGATCTACGTCAACTGGGGCCGTTACAATAATATGGACAACCGCAGTCTGGCCCGGGCCGCCGCGCCGATCCGGATCTTCCGGACGGACGCCTATTTCAGCCGGGCCGACGGGACCCTGCTGGCCGAGGTCATCCAGGCGGGGGAGACCGGGAAGGTCATCCTGCCCGGCCTCAAGCCCATGTACACCGACGAGTTCGTCGCCGGCTACAGCCGGCCGTTCGGCCGGGTCTGGAGCGTCGAGATCTGGGGTCAGTACCGGAAGGTCCGCAACGTCATCGAGGACTTCCCGACCCGCAACCGGGACCTCTCCTCCGCGAGCGCCTACGTCTACGGCAACCTCAACGGCCAGACCATGTCCTACGGCGGCTACCCCGAGTTCACGGTCGGCAAGGCCCGCCGGATTTATAAAGCCCTGAACTTCGAGCTCAAGAAGCAGTACGCCGGCAAATGGTCCCTGAACTTCATGTATACATGGAGCAGGCTCGCCGGGAACTGGGACCTCGACTACGCGTCCGGCACAGCCCTTTTCTACGCGTCCTCCTACCTCGAGGACGCGCCCGGGCTCTACATCGGCGACCCCGATGACCCGGCCAACCTCCGCGTCGGGCTCATGACCGGACACCGCGAGCACGTCATGAAGCTCTTCGGGACGTGGGAGTTCTTTAAGAACGCCTCCGTCGGCTTCTACGGCCGGCTTCAGAGCGGACGGCCCTGGGAAGCCCGGACCCAGGACGCCTACGGCAACTACTACCGCTACGCGGAGAAGGCCGGGACGAACACCCTCGATACCTGGATCAACGCCGATCTCCAGCTCACCTACGATATTCCCTTCAACTCCCGGTTCAGCGGCACGCTCGAGGCCCGGTTCATGAACCTGTTCGATACGCAGACGGTCCTCGGCATCGACCAGCGCCAGGACCAGCCGACGTTCACCAACCCGACTTCCTACGCGTCGCCGCGGAAATTCGCGCTCTCGTTCTATTTCAACTTTTAATTAAGAAAAGGGGTCAAATCTTTAATCACGCAATTCTCATATCGAAAGCGTCTCTTCATCGGCAAAAGCGAGGGAACATTGCGTGATTTAAGATTTGACCCCTTCTTTTATCTGGGTTTGACCCCATCCCCTAAAGATGGGATAATCATCAAAGCATGAAAAAGGCTGTGGCCGTTGTTTTTATCCTCGTCTTCGCCGCCGCGATGTTCCATTACTTCTATGGCGAGGACCACGGCGCCGTCCGCTTCCCCCCGGCCGACGGCGGATTCACCCACGTTCACCATCATCATGGGAACGCTTCGACATGCCTGTGTTTCGTAAGCGCGCTGGCGGGCCCCGAAGCCGATGACTGGGTTCGGGCCACGGACTTCCGGATCATGCTGACCCCTCCCGGCGAAAGCCGCCTTCGCGCTTCTCTGGGCTCCGACATCGCCCACCCTCCCAGAATCCTCCCCGCCTGAGCCTTCTGCCGGTCTCCCCTCGACGCCCCGAAAAGGAGGACTCTTATGTGGCGAAAAAGCGCCGCGTTCCGTGCCGCCCTAGCGGCGGTGATCTTGGTCACCACCCTTTCCGCCCAGGAAGGCGGTCTCACCATCGAAAAGGCCGTGGAGATCGCCCGATCTCGCAACCCGGACGTCCTCGCGGCCCGGACCGCGATCGAGGCCGCCCGAGGCCGGACGCTCCAGTTCAAGGCCCGGCCCGAGCCGTCGATCCTGGCCAGCGTCGAGGGCGTGCCCATTCCCGGACTCAAAAAAGAAGGCGATCAAACCGAGGTCAACCTCGGGATCGAACAAGTCTTCGAATACCCCGGCAAACGCTCTCTGAGGACAGAGATCGGCCTTCAGGGGGAGAGCCTGGCCCAGGCCGAGCTCGAAAGAGTCCGACTCCTCGTCGCGGCCCGGGTGAAGAAAGCCTATTGGAAAGCGGCCTTCGCCGATAGCGCGGTCGACGCCCTGGGACGGTCCGAGTCCCGGCTCGATGCCCTCCTGGCCGACCTTCAGGCGAAATACAGGACGAGCGCCGCTTCCTATGCCGACATCCTGCGGGCACGGGCCGAAAAGGCCCGCTTGCGAAACCAGATCATCGAGCAGACAAAGGAGAGGCACGCCGCCGGCTTGGAGCTGAACGTGCTCTTGGGGAGGGCCTCCGACGAGCCTGTCGAGCTCCTGACCGCCATGTCCTTCACGCCGCTCACAGCGGACCTCCCCGGCCTTTGGGAGAATGCCCAGGCGACCCGGCCGTCCTTCATGATCGCAGCCTTGCTGAAGGACCGCGCGGCCTCGGCCGTCAAGCTGGCCGGGCTCAGCCGTCGTCCCGATTTTCTGGCCGGCTTCCTCATCCCCAGCGTCCGGCCCAACGCCTGGGGGATCTCGTTCGGCCTGACCATGCCCTTTCTCCGTCCGGGAAGGGCCAAGGGAGCGGCCATGGAGGCGGGCGCCGAGGCGGACCTCGCCAGGATCGCGGCCGAGGCCCTGGACAGGCGCGTCCGGTCGGTCCTGGAGAGGGCCTACACCGCAGCCAAGGCGGCCGAAGAGCAGGTCCTCGTCTTTGAGAAGAGCTTGCTTTCGGAGCTGGAGAACGAGCTCAAGATCCAGCTCGAGTATTTCCGCTACGGCAAGGTCGAGGCCTTCAGCCTTCTCGACCTCCACCGGACCTATGTCCTGGCCGAGGTCGAGCATCTGCGCGCCCTCCTTTCTTACAACCTCGCCCTGATCGATCTGGAAGTCGCCGGCGAGGAAACGGAATAACGGAGAATCCCCATGAAGAATCTTGCCCGATGGATCATCGGAGCGGCCCTCCCGGCCCTCTTTATCGTCGCCGCCTGCCGCGACAAGGCGCTCGTTGAACCCGGTCACCAAGCCGAAGGGGCTGGGCCCGCGACGGCGCCGAATTCGGTGACGCTGACTCCCGAGGGTGTCGTCACCGCGAACATCAAGGCCGAACCGGCCGCGATGCGTGTTCTCGCCCGGCGCGTAACGGCTGCAGGCGATCTCGAATTCAACGTCCGCCGCCTCGTCCATCTTACGGCCCGGACGCCGGGCCGGATCGAGCGCGTCCTCGTCGTCCCTGGAGACCGGGTCCGCGAAGGCCAGGTCCTGGCTGAGATCTATAGTCCGGACTATCTGACCCTCCAGGCCGAATATCTCCTGGCCGCCGAGCGGGCCAAAAGGCTAGCCGGAGACCCGGCTGAAGCGGGCCAGGCCCGAGCGCTGCTCGACAGCTCCCGTGAGCGCCTCCTCCTCGTGGGCGCATCTCCGGCCGAGGTCGAAGGGCTCGTAGCTTTGTCCCTGCCCCGGCCGCTCCTCTCCGTCCGGGCGACCCTGTCGGGGACGGTCATCGAAGCCGGCGTTCTGGCCGGCGACTGGGTCGATCTCGGGTCCAACCTTTTCCGGCTGGCCGACCTCACCACCCTCTGGGCGTGCCTTCATATCCAGGAAAAGGACCTGGCCTCCGTGAAGGCGGGGGCCGAGGCCGTGCTGAGGACGCAAGCCTATCCCGGCGAGGATTTCCGCGGCCGGCTCGTCCTCGTCGGCGATGTCGTCGATGCCGGGACCCGGACGGTCGAGGGCCGGGTCGAGGTTCCCAATCCTCGAGGCCGGCTCAAGCCGGGAATGTACGTCGATGCATCGGTCGCGGCCGCCGGCGAAGGGGCCGTCCTCGCCGTGCCCGAATCCGCGCTTCAGGATGACGAAGGCCATACCGTGGTCTTCGTCAAGACCGGGGAGCGGACGTTCACCCGGCGCGAGGTCAAGGCCGGCGAACGGTTCGCCGGGTACGTCGAGATCCTCAGCGGCCTCACGGAAGGGGAGACCGTTGTCACTTCGGGAGGCTTCCTCCTGAAATCCGAGATGCGCAAGGGCGGGCTGGGAGACGAACATGGGCATGATTGACGGCATTATCGAGCGCTCGCTCCGCAAGAGGGCTTTCGTCGTCGTCGGCGTCCTCTTCCTTGTCGCCCTGGGCGTTTGGTCCGTCCTGAGCATCTCCATCGACGCCTTTCCCGACGTGACCAACGTCCAAGTCGAAGTCCTGTCCGCGGCCCCGGGCATGTCCCCTCCCGAGGTGGAGCGGTTCGTCACCTTTCCCGTCGAGATCGCCATGCGCGGCCTGCCCCGGCTCGCCCAGGTCCGGTCGATCTCGAAGTCGGGCCTGTCCGTGGTCACCGTCGTCTTCGAGGACGGGGTCGACATCTATTTCGCCCGGCAGCTCGTCCTCGAGCGGCTGATCGAGGCCAGGGAGCGCGTCCCCTCCGGAACGGAGATCGCGATGGGCCCCATTTCCACGGCCATGGGCGAGATCTATCAGTACACACTCGGCGGAGACCTGCCGGCCGGGATGAGTGAGATCGAACACCTGACCCAAGTCCGGACCGTCCAGGACTGGATCCTGGCCCCCCTGCTCAAATCCATACCCGGCGTCAACGAGATCAACTCCTTCGGCGGGTACATCAAGCAGTACCACGTCATCGTGGATCCGGAGAAGCTCCTGGCTTATGACCTCACTCTCGGAGCTATCGGCGATGTGCTCCGCCGGAACAGCCTCAACGTCGGAGGCAATATTCTGGAGCGCGACGAACGGCAGTTCCTCGTCCGGGGGATCGGCCTGCTCCAGAACGTCGAGGATATCGGTTCCGTGGCCCTGAAGACGGAGGGGGGGGTGCCCGTGCTCCTGAGAGATGTTGCCGGGATCGAGGCCGGACAGGCCGTTCGTCAGGGCGGCGCGGTCAAGGACGGAACGGGCGAGGTCGTCGGCGCTGTGGTCATGATGCTCCGGGGCGCCAACGGGCGGGCGGTCGTCCGGGCCATCGAGCACAGGGTCGGTGAGATCAACGCTTCCGGCGTCCTCCCGCTCGGGCTTCGCATCGAGCCTTATTACAGGCGCTCGGACATCATCAACCGGGCCATCCACACCGTGACCGAGGCCCTGCTCATCGGGTCGGTCCTCGTCGTCATCGTCCTGGTCCTTTTCTTAAGGAGCTTCCGCGGCGCGTTCATCGTCGTCTTGGCCCTGCCGCTCTCGGTCCTGTTCACATTCGTCACGATGAAGGCCTTCGGGCTGTCGGCCAACCTCATGTCCCTCGGAGGCCTGGCCATCTCGATCGGCATGATCATCGACGCGACCATCATCCAGGTGGAAAACGTCCAGCGGCACCTCTCGGAGAAAGGGGTCGGAACCCATAAGCTATCGACGGTCCTCAAGGCCATCCTCGAGGTCCGAAAACCGTCCATCTTCGGCGAGCTCATCATCGCCTTGACCTTCATCCCGATCATTGCGCTCCAGGGCATCGAAGGCAAGATGTTCCTGCCCTTAGCCTTCACCCATGTCATCGCCCTAATCGCTTCGCTCTTGCTGTCGCTCTTTGCGATCCCGGCATTCTGCTACATGGTCCTCAAGCCTCATCCGGAACGGAAGAGCTTCATCGTCGAGGGGGCGAAAAAGGCTTATCTGCCGCTCCTCCGCTGGGGGCTGAGACGCAAACCCTATGTCGTTGCGGTTGCGATCATGCTCCTCGCAGGGACGGTGGCCCTCATTCCCAGGCTGGGGACGGAATTCATGCCCATTATGGACGAGGGCGCGCTCGACACCGATATCCAGTTCCTGCCGGGCATCTCCCTCGATGAGTCCCTGGCCATGAGCCGGAAGGTCCAGGCCCGCCTCATGGAATTCCCCGAAGTCGTGACGATCATCGGCAAGACAGGGCAGACCGGCATCGCTCTCGAGGCCCGGGGGGTCGAGAAGACCGGCTATGTCGGCGTGCTCAAGCCGAGGGAGGAGTGGACGTCGGCCCGGAACCGCGAGGAGCTCATCGACCTCATGCGGGAAGCGGTCGAGGGCTTCCCAGGGATGACCATCTCCTTTAGCCAGCCGATCGCCTGCCGCATCGACGAGCTGGTGGCCGGCACGCGGGCCCAGCTCATCATCAAGCTCTTTGGGGAGGACCTGGACGTCCTCAAGAACAAGGCCGGGGAGATCGCCGCCATTCTCGGCGGAATCCGGGGCGCGACCGATATCAACGTCGAGAAGGTCGCGGGACAACCCTATATCACGGTCCGACCCGACCGAGGCCGGATCGCCCGCCTCGGCCTCAACGTCGAGGACGTTCAATCCATCGTGGAGGCGGCGGTCGGGGGGAAGACCGTGACCCAGATCTACGAGGGGGACAAATATTTCGACCTGCAGATCCGCTACCCGGGGCCGCGGCGAGATTCCCTGGAGGCGATCGGGGCCATCCTCGTCCGCACCCCGGGCGGCGCCCGCATCCCCCTGAGCCAGGTGGCGGACATCGCCATGCTCGAGGGACCCAGCCAGATCAGCCGGGAGTCCGGCCAGCGCCGGATCGGGGTCGAGTGCAACATCACCAGCCGCGACCTGGGCGGTTTCGTCGCCGAGGCCCGCGGGGCGATAGCGCGCGACGTCGCGCTTCCCCCGGGATATTTTCTCGACTGGGGAGGACAGTTCGAAAGCCAACAGAGGGCCATGCAGCGGCTGGCGATCATCCTGCCGGCGACCATCGGTCTCATCCTGCTCCTTCTTTTCGTGACCTTCGGCTCGCTCCGGGTCTCGCTTCTGGTCATCCTCAACCTGCCCTTCGCCCTGATCGGCGGGGTCCTGGCGCTCTATATTTCGGGGCTCTATCTCTCTGTCCCGGCCTCGGTCGGCTTCATCGCGCTCTTCGGCATCGCCGTCCTCAACGGCATCGTCCTCCTCTCGTACATCGCCCAGCTCCAAGAGGAGGGGAGGACGGTGGGTGAGGCCATCATCCAGGGCTGCCTCAACCGCTTGCGCCCGGTGCTGATGACGGCCACGATCACGATCTTCAGCCTGGTGCCGCTCCTCTTCGCGCAGGGGCCGGGATCCGAAATCCAGCGGCCGCTGGCCGTCGTGGTCGTCGGCGGACTGGTCTCCTCGACACTCCTGACGCTCCTGGTGCTCCCGGTGCTGTACAGCTGGCTCGGCAGGGGGAAACACAGAAACGTGTCCGAGATCTCGCGTTAAGGCGCCGGAAAGACGGGCGAGGCCGCGGGAGAAGGGATTGAGGGGTATCGCGAAGTGAGCATAAAGCGGTGAATTAGCCGGCATCGGGACGGAGACCTAAGAACGGGCTCCGGACTGGGACGGCGTGAAGATTCACCGCAGCGAACGGAGACGATCCCCGAGATCCCTCGGTGGCCGAGTCTCCCATACCCGCGCGTTTTGACTTCTCGCGAGCCGCTATGCTATAAGTCGGCTCCATGAAGAGCGTCCTGTTCGCCACGAAGAGCCTCGAAGAGCTCACCCGCGAGGCCTCGTCCGACGCTTCGGGTCTCAAGCGGGTCCTCGGCCCCTGGCACCTCATCTTCCTCGGCGTCGGGGCCATCGTCGGGGCCGGCATCTTCGTCATCACCGGCCACGCCGCGGCCCAATACGCCGGTCCGGCCGTCACGATCTCGTTCATGCTGGCCGGGCTGACCTGCGCTTTCGCCGGCCTTTGCTACGCCGAGTTCGCCTCGCTCATCCCCATCGCCGGGAGCGCCTACACCTACGCGTACTCGACCCTGGGCGAGTTCTTCGCCTGGATCATCGGCTGGGACCTCATCCTGGAATACTCCCTCGGCGCGACCACGGTGGCCATCGGCTGGTCCGGCTATGTCGTCAACTTCCTCAAGGGGATCGGGATCGAGTTCCCCGCGGCCCTCGCCCAGGCGCCCTTCGCGTTCGATCCGCAGACGGGCGACTGGACGAGGACCGGCGCGGTGATCAACCTGCCCGCCGCCCTGGTCATCGCCCTGATCACCGTTATCCTCGTCCGGGGGATCAGGGAATCGGCCACCGTCAACTCGATCATCGTTTTTCTCAAGATCGGCATCATCCTCGTCTTCATCGGGGCCGGCCTGTTCTTCCTCAAGCCGGACCTGTGGAAGCCGTTCATCCCGCCGAACACGGGCCAGCCCGGCTTCTTCGGCCTGAGCGGCATCCTGCGCGGCGCCGGCATCATGTTCTTCGCCTATCTCGGCTTCGACGCCGTCTCGACCGCCGCCCAGGAGGCCCGCAATCCCAAGCGGGACATGCCCATCGGCATCCTCGGCTCGCTCTTCGCCTGCACGGCGATCTACATCGCCTTCTCGCTCGTGCTCACGGGCGTCGTGCATTACAGCCAGCTCAACGTCCCGGCGCCCGTGGCCGTGGCCATCGACGCCATGCGGCTCTTCTGGCTCTCGCCGCTGGTGAAGATCGCCGCCATCATCGGCCTGATGTCGGTCATGATGGTCCAGCTCATCGGCCAGCCGAGGATCTTCTACACCATGGCCAAGGACGGCCTCCTGCCGCCCGTGGCGGCCAGGGTCCACCCCAAGTACGGCACCCCCCACGTCACGACCATCGGCACCGGTATCCTCGTCGCTGTCGCCGCCTCGCTCCTGCCCATGGGCATCGTCGGCGAGCTCGTCAGCATCGGGACGCTCTTCGCTTTCGCCATCGTCTGCGGCGGCGTCCTCGTCCTCCGCTACACGCGGCCCGACATCCCCCGGCCTTTCAAGACCCCGCTCGTCCCGTTCGTCCCCGTCCTGGGCATCCTCTCCTGCCTCTACCTCATGCTCAACCTGCCCAAAGACACCTGGATCCGCCTGTTCGCCTGGATGGGGATCGGTCTCGTCATCTACTTCACCTACGGCATCCGGAAAAGCAAGCTGAGGAGACGGATATGAAGGAGCCCGCCGGCTTCAAGCGCGAGATGTCCCTCTTCGACGCCATGATGATCGTCATGGGGGCCATGATCGGCTCGGGCATCTTCATCGTCAGCGCCGACATCGCCCGGACGGTCGGCTCGCCCGGCCTCCTGCTCATCGTCTGGCTCGTCACGGGCATCGTCACCGTGATCGGCGCCCTGAGCTACGGCGAGCTGGCCGGCATGATGCCCCACGCCGGAGGGCTCTACGTCTATCTCCGGGAGGCCTACAATCCGCTCATCGGATTCCTCTACGGCTGGACCACCTTCCTCGTCATCCAGACCGGGACCATCGCGGCGATCTGCGTCGCCTTCGCCAAGTTCACCGGTCTTCTCATCCCCTGGTTCAGCGAGAAGCACGTCCTGCTGACCGTCCTGGGACTGAAGATCACGGCCGCCCAGCTCCTGGCCATCGCCTGCATCATCGTCCTGACCGCCCTCAACATGCGCGGGCTGCGCACGGGGAAGATGATCCAGGGCGTCTTCACGGTGACCAAGACGGTCGCGCTCGCCGGGCTCATCCTGCTCGGATTCATCGTCGGCGCCAACGCCGGGGCCATCAAAGCCAACCTGGCCAATTTCTGGAAGGCGAGCTGGACCCACATGGCCGACGGACGGATCGCCTCGGTCGAGCCGCTCTCCGGACTGATGATCCTGGCCGCGATCGGAGCGGCCATGGTCGGCTCGCTCTTCGCCTCGGACTCGTGGTATCAGGTCACCTATATCGCCGGCGAGGTCAAGAACCCCCGCCGGAACATCCCGCTGAGCCTCATCCTCGGCGTCGGGATCGTCATCTTCCTCTATTTCCTGGCCAACCTCGCCTATGTCGTCACTCTCCCCGTTCAGGGAGTTCCCGAAGCGGCCGACGTCATTGGGCGGGGCATCCAGTTCGCCCAGTTCGACCGGGTCGGGACGGCGGCCGCCGAGATGATCTTCGGGGCCCCGGCGGCGATCATCATGGCCGTGATGATCATGATCTCGACCTTCGGCTGCAGCAACGGGCAGATCCTGGCCGGGGCCCGGGTCTATTACGCCATGGCCCAGGACGGGCTGTTCTTCAAGGCCACGGGCAAGCTGAACCGGAGGTCGGTCCCCGGGACGGCCCTCGTCGTCCAGGCCGTCTGGGCCAGCCTGCTCTGCCTGAGCGGGACCTACAGCGACCTGCTCGACTACGTGATCTTCGCCGTCCTCATCTTCTTCGTCCTGATCGTCTCGGGGATCTTCATCCTGAGAAAGAAGCGCCCGGATTGGGAGCGCCCCTACAAAGCCTGGGGCTATCCCGTCCTGCCCGCCCTCTATATCCTGGTCGCGGCGGCCATCGCCGTCGACCTGCTCATCGTCAAGACGAAGTACACCTTCCCGGGGCTGCTCATCGTGCTCGTGGGGATCCCGGTCTACTTCGTCCGCAAGGCGCTGGCGAAGCGCCCGGCCTGACCGACGCCGGCGCGATCCTTACTTCGGCTTGTTCTTATCCGCTGCCAGGACCCCGGCCGCCATGTATTCCTTCGGCGAGAACTCCTGGACCCAGACCCTGATCGTCTCGAGCGGGGCGCCGATCGAATCATGGACGGCCGCCGTGACCGCCGTGAGCAGGGCCTTCTTCTGTTCGTCCGTCCGCCCTTCGAGAAGGTGGATCTCAACGAGAGGCATGAGGGGCTCCTTAAGAAAGATGGGGTCAAACCTACCTTTTACACTTCTCTCGCACGTCGCGTCAAATGATTGACTTTACGGCGGGGTTTTGGTAAACACTTAGCGGACAGGGACCCATGGTCATCAAGATCCGAGAGGCGGACAAGGTCGTCATCTTCGACGTCGAGGGAGAGATCCGCCGGTCCGATATCCCGCAGACGACCCTCCACAGCCTGGTCGAGGCCCAGCTCGACCGGGGCCGGCGGAAGGTCCTGGTCAACCTCCGCGGGGTGGATTTCATCGACAGCTTCGGCGTCGGCCAGATCCTGGCCAGCTACACCTCGACGCAGAACCTGGGCGGCAAGTTCAAGCTTTGCGGGATATCCCAGAAGCTCCTCCTCATCTTCCAGATCACGATGCTGCACAAGGTCCTCGAGATCCACGAGGATTGCGACCGCGCCCTGGAGAGCTTTGGCTAAGCGTTGCTCCGGGCGGGTCTGACGGGAGTGGCCGCGTGTCGCACGGCCGGCTCGAGCGCTTCCTGATCAAGTTCGGTGACGTCCGCGGCCGCGAGGCCCGGGCGGCCCTGAGCTTTTCCGCCTACTTTTTCCTCGTGACCTTCACCTTCTACATCATCAAGCCGATCAAGGAGAGCTTCCTTATCGGCTTCGCCAGGCCCGGCTGGTGGCCGTACGCCGACCTGGCCACGGCCCTCCTCATCGGCTTCGTCGTCGCCCTGAACGCCCGGCTGCTCAACCGGATGCCGCGGCGGACCTACCTCACGGCATCGCTTCTCTTCTTCGTCGCCGGCCTGTTCGCCTTCTGGTACGTCTTCGACGTCTTTCAGACCCAGGCCATCACGACCCCCGTCATCGATCCCTCCGGCATCGTCTTCTTCCTCTGGACGCAGGTCTTCATCATCAAGTCCTGGCCCCTTGCGGTCTTCGCCTTCTCCTTTTGGACCGACGTCTTCATCGCCATGTCCGTCACCCAGTTCTGGATCGCCGTCAACGACGTTTTCGATCCCCACCAGGCCAAGCGGCTCGTCGGCCTGTTCGTGACGGGCGGGCTTTTCGGCGGCATCGCCGGCTCGGCCGTGGCCGCGCTCGCCACCTTCGCCCGGATCCTCCGGCCGGAAGATCTGCTCCTCGTCGCTCCCGTCCTCCTGGCCCTGGCCTTGATCTCGGTCAACGTCGTCTACGCCGGGCAGCGCCAGGTCGACGCCGCCGTCGGGGACGGGCGCATCTCCGCCCCGGCCCGGGTGGGCCTCTGGGAAAGCTTCCGGGCGGTCCGGTCGAGCCGCTATCTCGTCCTCCTCGCGGCGATGCTGACCTCGGCCGTGGTCGCCGGGTCCCTCATCGGCTACCAGTTCAGGACCGTCGTCCGGAACGCCATCCAGAACCCCGCACAGCAAACGTCTTTCATTGCCGCCCTGTTCATGGGCATCCTGATCGTCTCCACCGTGTTCCACCTGATCACAACCCGCCGCGTCCTCCAGTCCTACGGCATCCGCTGGGCCATCGTCATCGCCCCGGCCTTCCTTATCGCCGGGTCCCTGGCCGTCCTCCTCATCCCCGCCGGCCTCATCCTCTTCTGGGCTTGCGCCATCCGGGGCGCCGACAAGACCTTCGACAATACCATCAGCCAGTCCGTCCGGGAGCTTCTCTACATCCCCGTCCCGGCCGACGTCAAGTACAAGGGCAAGATCTTCATCGACATGTTCGTCAGCAAGTTCGCCACGGGCCTCGGCGCCGCCCTGTTCCTGGCGTTATACGGGCTCAGGAACTTCGCCTACCGGGACGACCAGACCCTCGCCAGCGCCCTGGTGATCGCCCGGGAGACGGGCTACGTGGCCCTGTTCTTCATGGCCCTCTGGCTCGTCCTGACGAGGCTCGTCTACCGGGAGTACCCGGCCATCCTCAAGAAGGATATCCGGAGGAAATGGCAGGAAGGCCAAGAGGCCCTCGACGCGAACGTCGACATCGATCTGACCCTCAAGATCTTCAACACCATCCAGAGCCGCGAGAGGAGCACGACGCTCTATTACATGAACATCTTCAATCTCGTCCGCCACCGGAACCTGGCCCCCGAGCTCAAGGAGCTCCTCGGCATCAAACGGGACGAGCTCAAGGCCCGGGCCATGGACGCCCTCTTCGACGTCGGCGGCGGAGGCTTCTTCCCGGGTCTCGAGGAGACCATCGCCGACGCCGAATTCCAGAACGAGATCGACCTCATCTTCCTCCTGCCGTCCTACCAGGAGATCATGGGCAAGAGGCTCGGCGAGATCGTCGGCTCCGCCTCCGAAGTGGACCGGATCGAGGCGGCCAACAGCATCAGCCGGATGGTCCCGACCGAGCCCACTCTCGAGGCCCTCGGCCGGCTCCTCCAGGACCCCTCCTCGGAGGTCGTCCTCTACGCCCTCGGCAGCGCGTCCGTCCACCGGCGTCCGGAACACGTCCCTCTGATCCTCCTCCTGCTGGCCAATCCGGTGGCCCGCGACGAGGCCCAGAGGACGCTGGCCGCCTACGGCCCCGGCGTCGAGGACCTCCTCGCCGCGGCCCTCCGGGAGGAGACCGAGCCGCTGGACGTCCGCCGGGCCGTCCCGGAAGTCCTGGCCCGGATCGGCACTCAGCGCGCCGCCGACATCCTCCTCGAGACACTCGCCCTCCGCCGGGACGACCTGGAGCCGGCCCTCGTCGACGCCCTCTACAAGATCCGGGCCGACCGCCCCGGGGTCCGCTTCCGGGAGAGGTCCGTCCGGCCCGAGCTCCTGTCCCTGGCCCGGAAGGCCTGCGACGCCGCCCTCAACCCGTCCGGCTCCGGCGACGAGGCCCGGGCGGCCTTGACCATCCGGATCAAGCGCGTCTTCGACCTGATGACGCTCCTGTACCCCCGCGAGGACGTCGTCAACGCCTATCAGAACCTCATCCAGGGGACGGCCCGCTCCGCCGACTACTCCCTGGAGAGCCTCGACATCCTTCTCGACCGCGACCTCAAGGGGCTCCTCTGGCCGCTCATCGAGGACCTCCCCGCGGAGGAGAGGGACCTGCGCCTGAAACGGGCGATGAGGTTGAAATGACCCCGGCGCGTCATCTAGTATAGAGTAGTATAGAGAGAGGCGAGACCCATGGCCCAACTCTACATCTATCCGAAGACGGGGGAGCCCTCGAGCTTCCCGCTGGGCGCGCGCCGCGTGACGATCGGGCGCGCCTCGACGAACGATATCGTCCTGTCCGATCAGTACAGCTCGGGCGTCCACGCCGTCCTCGCCCCGTCCGAGAAGGGCTATGTCCTCATCGACCAGGGCAGCAAGAACGGGACCTTCGTCAACGGGCGCCGCGTCAACGGCGAGCTCGACCTCACCCGGGGCGACGAGATCCTCATCGGCTCGACCCGCTTCTACTTCGACCGGGACGTCCAGCCGGCCGTCGAGACGGTCGAAGGGACGACCTTCACCCACAGCTCCAACACGATCATCCAGGTCAAGGACATCCTCCGGAAGCCGTCCGCCACGTCCGTCCCCTTGAAGACCCCCGGCGGAGGGCTCGACCTCCAGCGCTTCCAGCAGGACCAGAAGATGAGCGCCGTCATCGGCGAGGTCAGCCAGGCCCTGATCTACCACATGCCGCTCGACAAGCTCCTCGAGCATATCATGGACGTCCTCATCCAGCACCTGCCCATGGACCGGGGCGTCCTCATGCTGAAGAACGAGGTCTCCCAGGCCCTCGAGCCCAAGGTCGTCCGGGTCCAGAACGGGGCCCTGCGCACGCAGAGCATCTTCGTCAGCCAGACCATCGTCAAGACGGCCCTGGAGCGCAACTCGGCCATCCTCATCTCGGACATCCAGGCCGACGAGGGGCTGCGGGCCCAGGCGAGCGTCGTGCAGGCCCAGATCCACTCGGCCATGTGCGTGCCGCTCTGGAACAACCAGGACATCATCGGCCTGATCTACTGCGACCGAGCCTCCCTGCTCGAGCAGTTCTCCGAGGACGACCTGCGGCTCCTGACGCTCCTGGCCAACCTGGCCGCCGTCAAGATCGAGAACGCCCGTCTCTACGAGGAATCCGTCAAGGCCATGCAGTACGAGCGGGAGATGTCGCTGGCCGTTCAGATCCAGAAGAACTTCCTGCCCCGCGACGAGCCCGACTTCGCCCCCTACGACATCAGCGGCAACGCCCGGGCCTGCCGCCACGTCGGCGGCGACTACTACGACTACATCCCCGTCGAGAAGGACCGCCTGGCCATCGTCATCGCCGACGTGTCCGGCGTCGGCGTCAGCGCGTCCCTCCTCATGGCTTCCCTCCGGGGCGCGCTCCACGAACGGTTCCCGGCGGACTTCGGGCTGAGCGACCTGACCTCGAAGCTCAACGACTTCGTCTACGCGAGCTCGGACAGCCACTGTTTCATCTCCTTCTTCCTGGCCGTCCTCGACCGCCGCGCGCACGAGCTCGCTTACGTCAACGCCGGGCACAATCCGCCCCTCGTCGTCGGGGCCGGAGGCGGGGTCCAGACGCTCGCGTCGACGGGGCTCTGCCTGGGGATGTTCCCCGCCCAGCCCTACGAGGAACGCCGGCTCACCCTCGCCCCGGGCGACATCCTCTGCCTGTACACGGACGGGATCGTCGAGAGCCGGAAGGGCGAGGCCGAGGAATACGGGGACGCCCGGCTGGCCGAGCGGGTCCGGGAGCACAGCGGCCTCACGGCCATGGAGATCCGGGACAGGATCTTCGAGGACGTCTTCGCCTTCAGCGGCTGCACCGAAGCCGGGGACGACATGACGCTCGTCGTCGTCAAACGGGAGCGGTGAGGGACGGGGCAGGCCATGGCGCGAACGGACCTCCGCGAGATCGTCGTCCCGGCCGACCTCAAGGACGTCGACCGCGTCCGGGGGTTCCTGAACGACTACACCGCCGGCCTGGGGCTCGACGAGGAAGACCGGCTCAAGATCGAGCTCGCGCTCCACGAGATCTGCGTCAACATCGCCATGTACGCCTACCCCCAGGAGCCCCGCGGCCTCATGGCCATCCGCATCTGGCGCGAAGGCGGAGCGCTCGTCATCGAGGTCCGGGACAAAGGCGTTCCGTTCAATCCGGTCAAGAGGAAGAACCCCGACCTGATGCTCAAGCTGCGGCGCGGGCTGCCCGGAGGCCTGGGCGTGTATTTCTACCGGACCCTCATGGACGGCCTGTCCTACCGGCGGGCGCGGGGCGAGAACGTCCTGACTGTCCGCAAAGCCCTTTGACCTGACCTATTCATAAAAAACGCCCGGTTCTTCTCCATTGCGGTCTTAATAGGGCGTTTTTATGAATAAGTCAGGTGGATCAGTAGAGGACCTTAGCCTCCCCGTTGACCTTGATGAGCCGGTCGATCTCCTGCAGGATGAGGTCGCGCCGGACGAGGACGGCCTCGATCTCCGCGTCCGTGAGATACTCCCCGACGACGGCCTTGATGCCCGCGAGATCGAGGCTCCGGACCTTGTCGACGATGGCCCGGGGCAGCTCGCTCATGAGCTTCGGGCCCTCGGGGTTCTTGGCCGAATAGAGCAGGGTCTTGACGAACCGGCCCGAGGTCCGGAACGAGCGGGAGTGGTCGATGAGGATCATCCGCCAGTCGGGCGCGATGAAGACGTTGTTCTTATGCCGGTCCTCGTTGGCGATGAGGTTGTCGAAGAACCGCTGGAGGTAGGTCGCCCGGTTCCAGGAGAAGTTCTTGGCCAACGGCATCTTGATCCTTTTTTCGTCGCGGTCCCGGAGCGACATGCTGTCATCGATCCAGTACTGGCAGGACCCCCGCTCGCCGCGGAACCGGCGCTCGACGGTCGGCGGGACCATACCCAGGCCGAGATGCTTGTCGAGCAGGTAGGCGGCGATCTCGTAGGTCCAGCCCTCCCAGTAGCCGCCCATGCGGCCCTGGGCGTTCTTCCAGAGGCCCCGGTGAGTGACCTCGCCCTTCTCGAGCGTCAGGATCCAGGGCTTGGTCACGGCCTCGGACCCCCCCATCTGCTCGCTCGAGACGACCTCCGCGGTCCTGAGGAAGTCCTCGCAGGTCTCGCGCTGTTTGAGCTCGTCAGCCGTGAATTGGAGGGCCAGGAGGGACCCCGCGGCCAGGGACAGAGCCGCGACCGATATCACCCATCCACGTCGTCTGTGCATCCTATCCTCCGTCAGCCTCGGTAATCCCGCACGCACCGGGGGCGGCCCGGGCCGCCCTCAATAGATGACCGCGGCCTCTCCCAACTCTTTGATCATGCCGGCGATCTCCGCGAGCAGGAGGTCGCGGCGCGCGAGGACGGCCTTGATCTCCCGGTCCTTGAGCGTCTCCCCGACGGCGGCCTTGATATTCTCGAAGGTCAAGGTCCGGATCTTGTCGACGAACCAGCGGGGCAGGCGGCGGAAGAGCCACGGCGTGCCCTGCGAGGACACCTTGATCCCGTCGCGGCCGAACATGAGGCGCTTGATGAACTCCCCGGTCGACCGGAAGGCCCGGGAGTGGTCGAAGAGGACCATCCGCCAGTCCTCGGTGTAGAGGACGTTCTGCTGGGTCCGGTCCTCGTTGGCGATGAGGCTGTCCCAGGCCCGGGCGATATATTTCATCTTCTCGGTGTGGTCGAGAACCTCGTCGGGGATGCGGATCCCGTCCTCGGCGATCTTGAGCAGGCTGTATTTGCTCTCGGCCCAGAGGACGAGCGCGCCGGGGCTTCCGAGGAACTTACGCTCAACGGCCGGCGGGACCATGTTCAGGCCGATGAGCTTGTCGAGACGGTAGGCAGCGATCTCGTACTGCCAGCCCTCGAGATAGCCGCCCATCTGGCCGTGAGGGTTCTTCCAGGCGGCCTTCCCCTCGACGTCGCCCTTCTTGAGATAGAGCTTCCAGGGCTTGGTCACGCCCTCGCCGATGGGCTCGGACCGGACGATCTCGGCCGTGCGCAGGAACTCCTCCTGGGACTCTCGTTGGGCGATCTCCTCGGGCCGGAACTGGGCCGAGGCCGGCCGGGGCGCGGCTGCCAATGCGAACGCCAGGGCCACAGCGAGAATGGTGACGCGTTTCATGGGCTCCCTCCCGTCGACCGGGCCATCTGAAAAAATCATAGCCCCTTTGGGCCTTGATTTCAAGCCGCCGCCGCGGCCCCTTCAGCGGCCGCCTTGCGCCTCTTGTAGGCCTTGATGATCCGGAGGCAGATCACGAAGAGGACGGCGACAACGGCGACGTTGAGCAAGGCGTAGCGCTCGATCGGGAGGCCGAGGAGCGTGACCCCGGCGAACACGGCCAGGGCGGAGAGCGTGTCCCCGCCCCGGACGAAGAAGGTGTCGATGGCCGCCTTGGCCTTGTATTTCTCCTCCCTCTTAGTGACGAGGAAGAGGGCGGCCTTGGTCGTGTTCTGGAGGGAATAGTCCGTGCCGTTCTCGACGGCCTTGACCCAGCGGACGAGGAGGAAGACGGCCCCGAAGGAGATCAGGGCGTAGCCGCCCAGGGCGATGATCGGCAGAAAGAGCAGGGCCCCGCCGACGCCGACCCACTTGAAAACTCGCGAGACGAGGAAGAGCTGGATGACCAGGGCGATCAGGTTCGTCAGGAACTGGTAGTTCATGAAGGCGCTATGGATGGCCTTGCTCTCTGTCTTCGTCGCGACGGGGGGCGAGGCGGACGGCAGTCCCTCCGCAGCCGCCGCCCCGGCCTCCGCTCCCGGCCGGAGGGCCGGCGCGTCCGCGGGCGCCGGGGCGGCGGCCGCGATCGACCGCTTGACCGTGACGTCGGTCATGATGAACTCCCCGGTCGCGTTGACGAAGTTGTAGAGGCCGATCATGACGGCGATGAGGAGGAGATAGCGGCTCCCGAAGATGAGGCGGAATCCGCCGCCGGTCTTGAGGGGTTGCTCCTGGACCTGGGCCCTTTCTTCGGCCCCGGCCAGGCCCTTCTCCCGCTCGTCGCGGGTTTTGCGGACGTCCCGCCGGTGGATCAGCCTGGCCAGGACGATGCAAAGGAGGAGGATCACCCCGGCGATGAGCATGAGCTTGAATTCCCAGTTTCCGCCGAGGAGGTCCCTCAGCTTCTTCATGAACGGCAGGGTCGCGATGAGCCCGCCGAGCGTCGCGCCCAGGGCGACGAGGGGAAAGGTCCGCTTGCCGACTTCCTCCGAATAGAGGTCGTTGGCGAAGCCCCAGAACTGGGCGATGACGAAGTAGTTGAAGATGCCGACCCAGATGAAGAACATGATGCCCATGGGCTTGACGGCCATGCCGCCGGCGTGGAGGGCGTAAAAGAGGACGAGATTGGAGATGAAGAACGATGTCGTCCAGGTTATAAGGGCATGCCGGGGGACCTTGGAGGCCAGGCGGCTGAAGGCCTTGATGACGAAAACGAACAGGACGGCTTGGGCCCCGCTCAGGTAGCTTTTGACGGGGGCGGAGTCCTTGTCCACGAGGAGGAGCGACTCGCGCAGGGGCTTGAGGATGTAATAGGCGAGGAGCAGGAGGAAGATGTTGAGCGCCAGGAGGAGCGCCTTGGGGGCCTCGCCTTGCCGGACGTCGGCGAAGATCCTCAGCAACCTGTAGCCGACGCCGTAGCGGGCCGCGCCCGGGGGCGGTGAGGCCGCCGGCGGGGCATCGGGCATCGCTGGGCTCCTTTCCGCGTCGTCAGAAGAGGACGTTCTGCTCCCCGGCCATCTTGATCCGAAGGCGGATCGTGCGGACGATCTCGGCCCGGCGGGCGTTGAGGGCGGCGGTCTCCGCCGGATCGAGGAAGCGGCCGACGTATTCGGCGACGGTCCTGTCGTCCCAGCCGAGGAGCTTCTTGTAGAGGAGGCGCGAGACCCGGAGGATGGGGCAGCGGGCCGGGGGACGCTTGTCCGGCGCGAAGGCCTCGGAGAAGTCGACCCGGTAGATCCGGCCGTCGTCGCCGCTGATCAGGGTGTCCCGCTCGTTGTGGCAGTCGTCGAAGGCGAGGTTCTGGAAGACCAGGAGGTCGGCCAGGGCCTTTTCGTGCGCGTTGGGATCGATAAGATCGACCTTCTTTTCCTTGCGCTCCGCTTCCGACATGGCGTTGGGGACGAAGACCTGGACGGCCCCGGGGGTTCCCTCGACGGTCCGCTCGACGATGGGCGGGACGATGCCGACATCGAGGTACTTGTTGAGGGCGTAGGCGGCGAGCTCGTACCGGTAGCTGTCCGCGAGCGGCTCGGGCCGTCGCCGGTCGACATACTTGAAAAGGGCCGTGAGGACGACGCCCTGGGATTCCAGGGTGAGCTTCCAGGCGTCGGTCCGGCCGCCGGGCCCGGGCCCGCGGCCGGTGATCGAGGCCGTCCGGAGGAAGGTCTCCATCTCCTTGCGGGTCAGCGGTTTGAGGGGAGGCGGCTTGATGCCGCTGCGGGCGGCCACCTCCTCGGTCTCGCCCCAGAGCCGGAACTCGCCGTTCTCGTAGATCAAGGCCGAGGGGACGCCGCCGTAGCTTCCGGCGATGCCCGTATCCATGATCCAGACCTTGTCCTGGAAGCGGGCGATGTGCTGCTTCGTGATGACCGGGCTCCGGCCGCCGCCGTAGGCGAAAAAATTGTGCCCGATGACCATGGCCCGGGCGCCCATGTTTTGCAGGATCCGGTCCACCTCGGCCTGGGCCGCCCGTCCGCTTTCGGCCAGCCCGCGGAACCAGAGCGGGCCGTCGGGGTTGTAAACGACCTTCGGCTTGAAGGGGCGGGCGGTCCGCTGGGGGTCGCGCATGATCGCTCGGAACTGCTGGAGCTCCGAGCGGACGACAGTGTTGATCTCCCGGAGCGGCCATTTGGAGAATTCCTCGCTGATGCCCCCGTGGACATAGACGACGCCGTTGATCATAACGACAGTGTTCTTCTTGATGAACCAGTCGCCGACGCTGTCGTTGAAGCCCTCGACGTAGGCCCGCCGGGCCTCGGGGTCCTTGCTGGCGATGATCGATCGCCAGAAGTCGGCCACCCCCTGATCGGTCTCGACGTCGAGGCCGTCGATCTCGGCGCGCCTACGCTCCTCCGGGGGGAGGGACCGGATGTACCCGGCCTCGCGGGCCCTGCGGAAATCCTCGGGCAGGAACGACACGAGCTGCTCGACCGTGACGTAGTTCGGGTAGTCCAGGGCGATCCCGGTGACGTTCATCTCTTCGTGGTTGCCGAGGAGCACATGGACCATGCCGCCGGCGGCCTCGGCCTCCTTCTCGAGGCGCATGAGCAGATCGATGATCCGGCGGGCGTGGGGGCCCCGGTCCAGGATGTCGCCGAGCTGGACGAGGTGGGCCTTGCCGCCGATCCAGCGGAGGTCGTTGTCGATGAGGGCGACCTGAGGGTGGGCGAGGATGTAGATGAACTGCTCGAAGTCGCCATGGAGGTCGGCGACGGCCACGACGCGGTCGATGCCCGTCCAGGCGTAGGGGGTCTCCTCGGCCGGGGAGGAGAGGGCGAGCAGGGCGAGAAAGAGCAGGAGAAGAAGGAGCGGCGATCGGAGGCGGTCCTTCCTTCGAGCTGACATCTGCCTCTTTTATATCGCTTTTCCGGCGGTGAATCAAGAGGCCGGCGCGGTTGACGGAGGGCCGGCCGCGCTGATATCCTGAACGGGCGGGCGGATCCCGGAGGAAAGGACGGTCGACGATGAACGGACGGTCTGGCGGCGGAGAGACGAGGGCGAAGGGCGAATGGCTGCGGGGGCGGGGAGCGGCGGTTGCCTTGCTGGCCTTGGCGTCGGTCCTGGCTTTGAGCGCGTGCGGGGGCGGGGGCGATCGGCCTTCCGCCACGGGGCCGGAGGGGTCCGGTCCGGGCGCGACCGGGGCGGCGCCGGTCTGGGCGGGCGTCGACGTCCTCTTGGCGAAGCGCCTCGACCTCGTCGAGGGAAAGCGGGTCGGGCTGATCACGAACCAGACGGGCGTCGACGGGTCCCTCCGGACGACGATCGACCGGCTCAAAGCGGAGCCCGCGATCCGGCTCGTCGCGCTCTACGGCCCTGAACACGGAGTCCGCGGGAACGCCCAGGCCGGCGAGTACGTGCCGTTCTATTTCGACGACAAATTCGGGCTCCCGGTGTTCAGCCTCTACGGGCAGTCCATGAAGCCCGATCCGGGCATGCTCAAGAACATCGACGCCTACATGCGCGCGTTCGACACGAAGGAGGCGGGCAAGGTCCCCGCGGCGGCCATGGTCGAGGGCATCGACGTCCTGATCTTCGACATCCAGGACGTCGGGACGCGCGTCTACACCTACGTCTCGACCATGGCCTACGCGATGCAGGCCGCGGCCGAGGCGGGCATCGATTTCGTCGTCCTCGACCGGCCGAACCCCGTCAACGGCGTCGGCATGGAGGGGCCTATCCTCGAATACCCTCAATACAGCTCGTTCGTGGGGCTTTTCCCCATCCCCGAGCGGCACGGCATGACGGCCGGCGAGCTGGCCCGGCTGTTCAACGACAAGTTCCTGGCCCGCAAGGCCCGGCTGACGGTCGTGCCCATGGAGGGTTGGAAGCGGGAGATGTGGTTCGACGAGACCCGCCTGCCCTGGGTCATCCCGTCGCCCAACATGCCGACCCTCGACACGGCCACGGTCTACCCCGGGCTCGTGGCCATCGAGGGGACGAACCTCAGCGAGGGCCGGGGGACGACGCGGCCGTTCGAGCTCTTCGGGGCGCCCTGGATCGACGCCTACGGCTTGGCCGCGAAGCTCAACGCCCTGGGCCTGCCCGGGGTGCGGTTCCGGGAGGCCTGGTTCACGCCCTACTTCTCGAAGTTCGCCGGGGAGCGCTGCGGCGGCTGCCAGGTCCACGTGACGGACCGGGCCGCGTTCCGGCCGTTCGCGACGATGCTCCACATCGTCAAGACTGTCCGGGACGCCTATCCGGCCGAGTTCGCGTTCCACCCGGACTACTTCGACAAGGTCATGGGCACGGCCTCGGTGCGGGCGGCCCTCGAGGCCGGTTCCGACGTCGCGGCCATCCTCGAGACGTTCGAGCCCGGCCTCCGGGCCTTCGCCGCCCTCCGCCAACCCTATCTGCTTTATTAGGAATAAGGGGTCAAATCTCGAATCACGCAATTATTGCGTGATTCAAGATTTGACCCCTTCTTTTTGATAAAATAGGGGTCTTCCCCTTTCGGGGGCGACCGACCGATAAGGAGAGAGGCCCGATGGCGACGAAAACACCCCCGTTAGCCCTGACCAACCCCCTGTCCCTCATCCTCGACAAGCCGGCCGCCGAATTCACCCGGACTGATATCCTCAAGGCCATCGAGACCAAGGGCATCGAGCGGATCACCTTCCACTACACGGCCATCGACGGCAAGCTCAAGGAGCTCACCGTCCCCGCCGCCGACCGCTATCACCTCGAGGCCGTCCTCGCCGAGGGCGAGCGGGTCGACGGGTCGTCACTCTTCAAGGGCATGGTCGATATGGCCCTCTCGGACCTCTATGTCGTGCCCCTCTACCGGACGGCCTTCTTCAACCCCTTCGACCCGGGCAGCCTCGACTTCGTCTGCCGCTATCTGACGCGCGACGCCGCCCCCGCGCCATTTACGCCCGACTCCATTCTGGCCCGGGCCGCGGCCATCTTCCGCAAGTCGACCGGCCTCGAGCTCAACGCCCTCGGCGAGCTCGAGTTCTTCCTCCTGACGGCGCCTGCCGACCGGACCTTCCCGGTCGAGCCCCACCGGGGCTACCACGGCTCGGCGCCGTTCACGAAGAGCGGCCCGATCCTGCACGAGATGGTCCGCAACATCGCCCGGGTGACCGGGGCGGTCAAGTACGCCCACAGCGAGAACGGCTTCATCGACGCCATCCGCAGCAACGTCCCCGAGATCGCCGGCCGCCTGGCCGAACAGGCCGAGATCGAGTACCTACCCCGGCCCATCGAGGAGATGGCCGACGCCCTCGTCCTCGGCCGCTGGATCATCCGCAACACCGCCTACGCCCACGGCGCCATCGCCACGTTCACGCCCAAGCTCGAGGAGGGCGTCGCCGGCAACGGCCTGCACTTCCACCTCGAGCTCGCCAAGCACGGCCGAAGCATCATGCGCGGCGAGGACGGCAAGCTCTCGGTCGAGGCCCGCAAGCTCATCGGCGGCCTCTGCGAGTACGCCGATTCCCTGACCGCCTTCGGCAATACCGTCTCCTCGGCCTACCTCCGTCTCGTCCCCAACCAGGAAGCGCCGACGCGGATCTGCTGGAGCGACCTCAACCGGAGCGCTCTCATCCGCGTCCCCCTCGGCTGGACGGGCGTCGCCGGCCTGGCCCGCAAGGTCAATCCCGCCGAGACCTCCGATTATGTCGACGAGCGCGGCGGCCGGCAGACCGTCGAGATCCGCAGTCCCGACGGCAGCGCCAACATCCACCTGACCCTGGCCGGGATCGCCATGGCCGCCAACTGGGCCTTCCGCGGCGACCTGACCCTGTTCAAGGAATACGGTCCTCTCGAGCTCGCCGACAATCTCTACGTCAAGGGCAACATCTTCTCCGACAAGGAGCTCCTCAAGCGCCTGCCGGTCCTGCCGACGAGCTGCGTCGAATCGAGCCGGGTCCTCCTCAACAAGCGGGCCCATTACGAGCGCGACGGCGTCTTCCCGCCGGCCGTCATCGACTACGTCGCCGGGATGCTCCAGGCCGAGAACGACGAGTTCATGAACAAGAAGCTCTCGGACCTGCCCGCCCATGACCGGCTCCACGAGATCCGCAAGATCATGCACAAGGACCTGCATAAGCATTGAGCGGGGATGCCATGACCTCCCGGGAGCGCTGGCGGGCCCTCTTCGCCGGCCAGAAGCCCGACCGCGTGCCGACCGATTACTGGGCGACGCCCGAGTTCGACCGCAAGATCATGGGCCGCCTCGGCTGCCGGACCCGGCGCCAGATGCTCGACGGACTCGGCGTCGACTACGAGGTCCGGCTCGCGCCCGAATACGTCGGGCCGCGCCTGCCGCGCATGCAGGACGAGTTCGGCCGCCGCTTCCGGAGCATCGACTACGGGACGGGGAAGTACCGCGAGTGCGTCCACTTCCCCCTGGCCGGCTTCAAGAGCGTCGCCGAGATCGAGAGGAACTACACCTGGCCCACCGCCGACTGGTGGGATTTTCGCGTCATCCCCGGCCAGGTCCGGCGCGCGGCCGGCCACCCCATCCGCGGCGGCGGCTCCGAGCCCTTCCTCATCTACAAGGAGCTCCGCGGCATGGAGCAGGCCTTCGTCGACCTCGTCGAGAACCCCGAGATCGTCCACTACGGCCTGGGCAAGCTCTTCGGCCTGGCCTATGAAACGGCCGTCCGGATCTACGAGGCCGTCCCCGGCCGCGTCGACATCTCCTACATCGCTGAGGACATGGGCGGGCAGGCGGACCTGATGATCTCGGTCCGCCACATCCGCGAATACCTGCTCCCCGGGATGAAACGGATGATCGACCTCGCCCACCAGGCCGGCGCCTACGCCTTCCACCACAACGACGGCAGCTGCTGGCGCATCATCCCCGACATGATCGGGCTCGGCATCGATCTCCTCAATCCCCTCCAGTGGCGCTGCCCGGGCATGGAGCGGCAGCGCCTCAAGGCGGAGTTCGGCCCTCACGTCGTCCTCCACGGCGGCATGGATAATCAGTACACCCTGCCCTTCGGGACGGTCGATGAGGTCCGGCGCGAAGTCGAGGACAACCTGAGGATCCTGGGGGAGGGCGGGGGCTACATCCTGGCGCCCTGCCACAACATCCAGGCCCTGACGCCGGTCGAAAACGTGCTCGCCATGTACGAGACCGCGAGGGAGTTGGGCCGGCTCTAAGCGGGAAGTCCCAACCGGCGGGCCTCGAACTCGGGCGTCAGCCGCTTCCAGAGCGAGTTGAAGCGGCCCTGGAGGTCCGCGTAAAGGGGGGCGTTCTTAGGATCGGGCTCGGCGGCCAGCCGGCCCTTGGCCACCCAGCTCGCGGCGATGTCGGCGATGGCCACCTTCTCGCCCGCGGCCAGACGCCAGTTCCAGACGGACTGGAGGGCCGCCCCGTAGGCCGCGGCCTCGGCCTCTTTCAAGGTCACGACTGGCGTACCGAAGACGTCGGCGACGATCTGGAGCCAGAGCCGGCTCTTCGCCCCGCCTCCCGTCGCCCGGATCTCCGACGGCTTCAAGCCAAGGTCCCTCATGCGGGCGAATCCGTAGCCCAGGTTGAGGACCGTGCCCTCCATGACCGCCCGGACGATGTGCGCGGCGCCGAACGTTTTCCGGTCGAGGCCGAAGAAGACCGCGCTAGCGGAAGGGAGGACGGGCACCCGCTCGCCATCGACGAACGGCAAGAAGATGAGGCCGTCCGCGCCCGCCCCGGCCCGCCTTGCCAGCCTTTCGAGCTTAGCGTTGTCGAGCCCGAAGAGCGACTTGACGATCTCGGTCGCATTGGTCACGTTCATCGTGCAGAGGAGCGGCAGCCAGCCGCCCGTGCTGTCGCAGAAGGCGGCGATCTCGCCCTCGGGGTCGACGAAAGGCCGGGAGAAATGCGAATAGACCGTCCCCGACGTCCCGAGGCTGAGCGTGCATACGCCGGGCGTGACGTTGCCGCTGCCGATCGCCCCCATCATGTTGTCGCCGCCGCCGCTCGCGACGAGGACCCGGACGAGGCCGAAACGCGCGGCCCAGCTTCTCTTGGCCTCGCCCACGGGCTCGCGGGGATGGCTGAGCGGCGGGAGCCTCGCCGAGAGGCCGTCATCGACGGCCCGGACGGCCGCCTCGTCCCAGCGGAAACCGCGGATGTCCATGAGCCCCGTCCCCGAGGCGTCGCCGTACTCCATGTGGGCCCGGCCCGTCAGGTGGAAGTTCAGGTAGTTGTGGGGCAGGAGGACGGTCGCGAGCTTCTCGAAGCGGCGCGGCTCGTTCCTCTTGAGCCAGAGGATCTTCGAGGCCGTGAACCCGACGGCCAGGGCGATGCCCAGCCGCTCGATGAACGCTTTCTTCCCGCCGAGCGCGGCGACGATCTCTTCGGTCTCGCGAACGGTTGTCGTGTCGTTCCAGAGCTTGGCCGGGCGGATAGGCCGCCCCTTCGCGTCGAGAGGGACGAAGCCGTGCTGCTGGCCGGAGACGCCGAGCGCCACGACCTTTCCGGGATCGATCCGGGCTTCCTTGAGCGCCGCGGCTAAGGCCGCGTCCATAGCATGGACCCAAGTCGCCGGGTCCTGTTCGCTCGCGCCCGGCGGCAGTCCTTCGATCATGGCGTGGGGGGCCCGGCCCCTCCCGACGACGCGGCCGCCGTCGCATTCAACGACGAGAGCCTTGGTCCCCTGGGTCCCGGAATCGATGCCGATAGCGTACCGGAGGTTCTTCTTCATGATCTCCCCAGCTCGCGGAAGTAGGCCAGGTGATCGACCGGCTCCCGGACGGCGGCCCGGCCGTAGATCTCGAGCCAGCCGTCCGGCCCGCGGCGGGCGTCGCGGCGGGCGGCCACGGTGTTCTCCAGGATTGTGGCCTGCGACGCGAACGCGGCCAGGGCCTTGCGAACGGCCTGTTCGTCCCGGTCGCCGGCCAGGATGCCCAGGTCCGCGCCGAGGCCGCCGCCGGCCTTGGGAGCGAGATCGCCCCATACTGAATAGACGAGCATCGAGAGGACGGGCGACGGCGTCCCGAGGTCGGCCAGGATGGGGTCTCCCGCCTGCGGCGCGACGTACATGCCCAGATAATGGACGGCGGTATGGTCCCAGTTCTCGTAATGCGGGCTGGTGAAGACGACCCGGCCCGCCCGCCGGGCGCGGAGGACGCAAAGGAGCTCGTCGACGACGCCCTTCCGGCCATCCGCCATGATCCTGTCGACGTGGCCCATGAGGGAGAGGTCGGGCCGGCCGAAGAAGTGGACGTCCTCCGGCGGGACTCCGAGCAGGCCATAGGCCGCCACGGCCTCGCGGCGCCTCCGGGTGACGATCGTCCGCTTCTCTTCGGCCGTCGAATAGCCCGCGTCGCCTTTGCAGAAGACGAAGACGAGCGGACGGCCGCCGGCCTTTTTCACGGCCCGAAGGAGATAGCCGGCGCCGAGCGCGGCGTCGTCATCGTGAGGGGAAAGGAAAGCTACGGACTCGCCCTTTTTCCAGCCGGGGAAGAGAAGGCCGATGTCGCCGCCGCGCGCCCCGGTCCCGAAGTCGACGAATTCCATCAGAAGACCCTCAGCGGCTCCCGGAGCATGCGGGCCAGCCGGTCGAGCTCGCGGGGCGTTCCCTCGTCGAGGCGGAGGACGACGTAGGCGTTCTTCTCGTAAAAGAAGCTCCCTTCCGGGACGAAGCTCAGGAGGTTGTTCGTGGCGTATTCGGCCCAGGTGTAGATGAGCGGCCGGACCCAGTAGACGTAGTCGCCGTCGGAGGGCGCGTAGAAATAGGTCCCGGCCTTGAGGGCGAAATCGCCGCCGAGGCCCAGGTTCGACGCCGCCGCCGCGAGGCGGACGCTGAAAAAGCCGAATTTTTCCTTGGTGTTGACGAGCCCGACCCAGGCGAGGTCGGGCGGGGCGATGTGGGCGAGCCCGAAGGGCATCTCGGGGAGCTCCGCGAGCGGGCCGGTGACGACCTCGCCGTCCGCGGTCCTGTACATATAGCTATCGAAGAGCTCTTTGTAGAGGACCATCTCGTCGTTGCGGACGGCGATCGCGCCGACGTCCTCCGCGAAGGTCATCATCGTCTCCGAGATGAACCAGGGATGGAAAGCGTCGACCCGGTAGCGGACCTCGAGCGAGACGTCCCGGATCCGCGGCATCGGGCCTTTTCGCGCGTTGATGTAGACGAAGGGGCCCGGCTTATCCTCGAACGATGCCGGGGGATTCCAGTCGAACGAGTGGTCCCAGGCGACGCCCGGGACGAAGACGTCGGGGTTCCAGTGGATGACGCCGGCCTTGTTCCAGAGCTTGATCCCCGCGGCGGGCGCGTCGATGGTCAGGATCTGCCCGCTCTTCGGATGGAAGCCGAGGACGAGATGAGGCGTCGTCAGGGTTTTTCCAAGGCCTTCGCCGGCGAGGCTGATCCCTTTTATCGTTTCTAGGGGCTGGGCCCAAGACTTGGGCTTGAGGACAAGGAGGAGCTTTCTCCCGTTCGGGTCGATGCTGAGGGGGCAGGCGAGCTTCGCCGTTACAGAGGGGGGATTCGATCCGGCTACGCTCTGCACGGGATCGGAGCCCTCGAAAGCGATGACCTGGAAGGGGAGAGGGCTCTCCGCATAAGGGATAGGGTTCTCCCCGTCGAACACCAGGAATTCCGGGGCCGGGAGGGCCGCTCTCGAAGCCGTGACAATGAGCTCGACGACCTCATCGGTCCGCCGGATCCCGGCGCTCTCCACGACCTTGAAGACGCGGTGAAAGCCTTCGGCACATCCCAGGGGGACGCCGCCTGCGGCGGGAGAGAGCGCATCGAAAGCGCGCTTGTCGATCTTGGCCGGGTCCGTCCCATGGCAGAGGACGGTGAACGCATAGCGCTTTTTCGAGGCCCAGGCATGGTCGAGGACGATCTCGTAGGCGCCCTTTTCGAGCGGCTGGGAGACGTCGGCGGGCTTGCCGGCGCGAAAGACCCGGAAAGGCCCGAAGGGGGCCCCGTCGAGGAGGACCCCCTTGAGGGAGAGCGGTGTCGCGGCGACCTCGAACGGCAGGCGGATCTCGTAGCGGGGCGCGTCCCAGGTAGGGGCCGTGAATCGCACCTCGGCCGCGACGACGACGGACGGAGCGAGAAGGGCGAGGGTCGCCAGCACAGATCGCTTCATCTTTCCCTCCAGGCCCCTATTCTACGACAG
>MEYC01000078.1:0-8198 GCA_001775715.1 Candidatus Aminicenantes bacterium RBG_16_66_30
CGGGCATGGACAAGGGCGCGGTCATGGTCGCCACCTGCCTGGCCTCGGCCCTGGCGACGCTCCTCACGGGCCTCCTGGCCCGCTACCCGATCGCCCAGGCCCCGGCCATGGGCCACAACATCTTCTTCGCCGTCGTCGTCTGCGGCACCATGGGCTACACCTGGCAGGTGGCGCTCGGGGCCAACTTCCTGTCAGGCCTCGTCTTCATCGTTCTCGCCCTGGCCGGCGTCTGGGGCAAGCTGGTCGCGGCCGTGCCCGACGCCCTCAAGTACGGCATCGCCATCGGCATCGGCCTCCTCATCGCCTTCATCGGCCTCGAATACGGGGGCCTCATCGTCGCCAAGCCAGGGGTCCTCGTTTCCCTGGGCGACATCACCAGCCCGCCCGTCCTGCTCGCCCTCTTCGGCCTCGCCCTGACCGCCGTTCTGCTCGTCCTCCGCTTCCCCGGGGCCATCCTGGCCGGGATCCTGGCCACGGCCGCCGCGGGGCTCCCGCTCGGCATCGTCCAGTTCCGGGGCGTCATGGCCCCCGTGCCCAGCCTGGCGCCGACCTTCCTCAAGCTCGACATCGCCGGCGCCATCGGATCGGGGCTCGTGTCCGTCGTCTTCGTCTTCCTCCTGCTCGACGTCTTCGACGCCATCGGCACGCTCATCGGCGTCGGCGGCTCGGCGGGCTTCCTCAAGGACGGCCGGCTGCCCCGGGCCGACAAGGCCATGTTCGCCGACGCGGCCGGCACGGTCGGCGGGGTCCTCCTGGGGACCTCCACCGTCTCGAGCTACATCGAGAGCGTCGCCGGGATCGCCCAGGGCGCCCGGACCGGCCTGGCCAACGTCGCGACCTCGGCCCTCTTCCTCTGCGCCCTGTTCTTCAGCCCCCTCGCCGAGATGATCGGCGGCGAGGTCTCCTACGGCGGCCTCGTCCTGCGGCCGGTCATCGCCCCGGCCCTCATCATCGTCGGGTCGATGATGATGAAATGCGTCAAGTGCATCGACTGGGACGACCTCACCGAGGCCGTCCCCGCCTTCCTGAGCATCATCATCATGCCCCTGACCCTGAGCATCACCGAAGGCATCTCCTTCGGGTTCATCGCCTACGTCCTCCTCAAGCTCGCGGCCGGCAAGGGGCGCCGCGTCCACGTCCTCGTCTACGGCGTCGCCGGGCTGTTCGTCCTGCGCTATATCTTCACATGAGCGCGCCATTCCTGACCGGAAGGATCGGACCATGACCAAGACACACGCCGCGGCGGCGGCCGCGATCCTCCTCGCGGCCCTCCTCGTCTCGAGCTGCGCCGGGGTGCCGGCGCCGGCGACGGCCCCGCGCCTCGCCCCGCCCGACACCGGCTGGGTCGCCCGGACCCTGAGGAAGATGACCGTCGAGGAGAAGATCGGCCAGATGGTCGCCTGCCGCTTCACGGGCGAGTTCCGGAACGCCGACAACGCCGCCCTCCGCGAGCTCGAGTCGCTCGTCGCCGACGCCAAGATCGGCGGCCTGATCCTCTTCGCGCCCGCCCGGGTCCACGAGACGGCCGAGCTCATCAACGGCTTTCAGAAGCTGGCCAAGGTGCCCCTCCTCATGGCCGCCGATTTCGAGGCCGGCGTGGCCAACCGGGTCACGGGCGCGACGCTTTTCCCGCCGCTCATGGCTCTCGGCGCGGCCGGCTCCGAGGACCTGGCCTACGCCATGGGGCGGATCACCGCCCTCGAGGGCCGGGCTCTGGGCATCCACATGACCTACGCCCCGGTCGTCGACGTCAACATCAATCCCGACAATCCCATCATCAACACCCGGGCCGTCGGCGCCGACCCGGCCCTCGTCAGCCGGATCGCCAACGCCTTCATCCGCGGCGTGCAGGCGAACGGCATGATCGCCACGGCCAAGCATTTCCCGGGCCACGGCGACACGTCCCTGGACTCCCACAGCCTCATGCCGACGATCGAGGCCGACCTCGAGCGCCTGGAGAAGGTCGAGCTCTTCCCGTTCCAGTCCGCCGTCGAAGCCGGGGTCCGGGCCGTCATGACCGCCCACCTGGCCGTCCCGGCCCTCGACCCGACGCCGGGCCTCCCGGCGACCCTCTCGGCCCCGATCATGACCGGCGTCCTGCGCGAGAAGATGGGGTTCCGGGGCCTCATCGTCACGGACGCGCTCGAAATGGCCGGGGTGACCAATTCCTACTCGACGGAAGAGGCCTCGCTCCGGGCCATCCTGGCCGGTGTCGACCAGCTGCTCCTGCCGCCCGAGCCGGCCAAGGTCATCGCCTATCTCGCCGCGGCCGTCCGCGACGGCCGGATCCCGGCCGCCCGGATCGACGCGTCGGTGCGCCGGATCCTCGAAGCTAAAGCCGCGCTCGGCCTCCACCGCCATCGCTTCGTCCGGATCGAGGACCTCCGCCGCCTCGTCGCCTCGCGGGCCTACCTCGAACAGGCCGCCAAGACCTTCGAGAGCGCGACGACCCTCGTCCGGAACGAGGACGGCGCCGTGCCCCTCGCGGTCGCCCCAGAGAAGCTCGCCATTCTCTCCCTGAGCAGCGACTTCGGCGACTACTACGCCGGCCAGGCCTTCGTCTCAGCGATGCGGGCGAGGTTCCCGGCCGCCCCGGCCTTCTACGCCGATGGCGACACCGGGAGCGAGGCGCTCGAAGAGGCCTTCGTCCAGGCCTCGGGGGCGGACACGGTCGTCCTCGCGCTCTTCTCGCGGCTCAGCGACAGGAAGGGGAGCGTCGACCTGGAGCCCCGGCACGTCGATCTCATCCGCAGGCTCGCCGCCCTCGAGGACGGGCCGGCCGTCGTCGCCGTGTCCTTCGGCAGCCCCTATTTCCTGCGCCGCATCCCCGAGGTCGACGCCTATCTCTGCATGTACCGGAACACGCCGGAGACGCAGGCCATCGCCGCCCGGGCCCTCGCGGGGGAGATGGACATCGCCGGACGGCTGCCCGTTTCGATCCCCGGCCTCTATCCGCTCGGCCACGGGCTCGAGCTGAAAAGGAAAACGCCATGACCTACAAGTTCCTCGGAAAGACCGGAGTCAAGGTCTCGGAGATCGCCTACGGCACGATGTCCTTCGGCGGCGACGCCGACGAGGCCATGTCCGAGGCCCTGTTCAAGGCCTGCCGGGCCGCCGGCGTCAACGTCTTCGACTGCGCCGACATGTATGCCGGCGGACGCTCCGAGGAGATCCTCGGCCGCCTGATCAGGGACTGCCGCGAAGAGGTCCTCGTCACGAGCAAGGTCTACTTCGCCACGTCCCTGGACGTCAACGCCATGGGCGCCTCCCGCCGCCGGGTCATGTACGCGGTCGAGGCCAGCCTTCGCCGCCTTCAGACCGACCGCATCGACATCTACTTCATCCACCGCTTCGACGACCGGACGCCGCTCGAGGAGACCCTGCGGGCCTTCGACGACCTCGTCCGGCAGGGCAAGGTCGTCTACACCGGGGCCAGCAATTTCGCCGCCTGGCAGGTCATGAAGGGCCTGGGCATCTCGGCCAAAGAGGGCCTCGCCGCATTCGCCTGCATCCAGCCCATGTACAACCTGGTCAAGCGCCAGGCCGAATCCGAGATCCTGCCCATGGCCGAGTCCGAGGGGCTCGGCGTCTTCCCCTACGGACCTCTCGGCGGCGGCCTGCTCAGCGGCAAGTACGGCGTGGGGAGGCGTCCCGGTTCGGGGCGGCTCCTCACCAACAAGGTCTACGGGGCCCGCTATAAGGACAGCCTCAACTTCGAGGTGGCCGACCGGTTCACCGCCTTCGCCCGGGAGCGCGGCTTCGACCCGGCCGCCCTGGCCGTGGCCTGGGCGGCGTCCCATCCGGCGGTCACGGCCCCCATCATCGGGGCCCGCGACACGGCCCAGCTGGCCTCGCTTCTCGGGGCCGAGGCGATCCCCATGACTCCCGATCTCCGGGCCGAGATCTCCGCCCTTTCGCCCGATCCGGCCCCGGCAACGGACAGGAATGAAGAGCGCACGGGCGTCAATTTCGGCGTCCGCTGACCGACTGACCCTAAGAAGGCCGCCCATTTGACGCGAGTCGGGGATGGGCCTATATTGGCTCAGAGAAAGAGAACAAACCGGTGAGATACGCCTCCAGAACGGTCCTCGCCGCCGCCGTCGCCCTCGCCCTCCTTGCGGCCGGCCTCGTTCCGGCCGCGGCCCTCGAGCCGCCGACGAAGGACCAGATCGCCCGCTATCATCTCGACGGCACGTGGGCGGCCCGCGTCGCCCAGGCCAGAGCGTTCGGCAATCACAAGGTCCCCCAGCGCATCCAGAACCGCTTCCGGACGAAGCTCGCCCGCTTGGGCTTCCTGAGGGGCTCGGCGGCCGCCCGCCCGACCGCCCAGGTTCTCGCGCCGCCGCCGGCTTGGGAGGGGATGCCGACGTCGGGGACGGTCAAAATTCTGGCCCTGCTCATCTCCTTCAGCGACTACCCGGGCGTGACGACCCCGGATTATTTCACCTCGAGGCTCTTCGGGGACGGTGTCGGCGGCCCGCCGTACGACAGCCTGAGGGACTTCTATCTCCGCTCTTCCTATGACCAGCTGACGATCGAAGGCAACGTCCTCGGCTGGTACCAGGCGCCCTACGTCCGGAGCACGGTCACGGAGACGGGCACGGGCCGCATGAACCTGATCAAGGAGGCCCTGAGCTATTATGATGCCCAGGGGCACGACTTCTCCCAGTACGACAACGACGGCGACGGCGCCATCGACTACCTCTGCGTCTTCTGGACCGGGCCGCACGGAGAGTGGTCCTCGTTCTGGTGGGGATATTACACGTGGTTCTCGGATTCGTCCTATCGCCTGGACGGGAAGCGCCTGACGAATTATTCCTGGCAATGGGAGCTCTACAGCTACCCGAACGGCACGTTCAGCCCGAGCACGATCATCCACGAGACCGGGCACGCCCTCGGCGTCCCCGACTACTACGACTACGACGACGCGGTCGGCCCGCGGGGCGGCGTCGGCAACCTCGATATCATGGACAGCACGGGCGATCACAACTGCTTTTCCAAGTTCATGCTCGACTGGATCGCGCCGACGGTCGTCTCGGGCGGCACCGTCACCCTCAGAGGCTCGGGGCTCTATCCCGATGCCTTGATCTTCATGCCGGGGGCCGTCCCCGGCCAGATCTACAACGAGTTCTTCATGGTCCAGAACCGGCTCCGCTCGGGCAACGACACGGGCCTGTTCACCGGGAGCGACGGCCTCCTCGTCTGGCACGTCGACGCCCGGCTGGACACCTGGAGCTACGACTTTCTCTACGACAACTCCTACACCGATCACAAGCTCCTGCGCCTGATGGAGGCCGACGGGCTCGAGGAGATCGAGACGTTCAACGCCTCGGCCGACGCCGGGGACTACTACCAGCCCGGCGCGACCTTCGGGCCCTACTCGACCCCCGATTCGTCGCGTTACGGCGGGCTGGCCACGGGCATGGGCATCATGGACATCGCCAACGTCACGGGGGGGATCCGCCTGACGGTCTTTTCGTCCGACTCGCCGCCGACCGTCGAGATCACGAATATCACTCCCGGGCAGATCGTCTATGGAGGCCTCACCGTCGACGCTGCGGTAACCGATGACCATGGCATCGACCGGGTCGAGTTTTATTGCGACGATACAATGCCCGCCTGGCTGACCGCTCCTCCGTTCTCATTGACCTACGATATGCGGTGGTACTCGAACGGGACCCATACGATCCGGGTTGTAGCCTACGACTCGATCCTCCAGACCAGCCAGGACACGGTCTCCGTCGTCGTGGACAATATCTTCCCGCCGGCGGACTTCGAGGCCGTCCGGACGGTCAATCGGAGCCTCCTCCTGCGGGAATACGTCAACCTTCTAACTTGGACGAACGACTCCCGCAACACAACGGTCTCCTCGTACCGGATTTACTGGGTGACCAGCGGCGGGAGGAACTTGGTCGCGGAGGTGGCCTTGACGTCGGGCTCCACGCCCTATCGGTTCATTCACCGGGGCATCGACAACGCGCAGGAGCAAAGGTACGAGGTCGTCGGGGTGGGGAACCTCGGCAGGGAAGGGTCAGGCGCCTGGGCGATAGCCAGGTGATCGACAGAGGAAGGCCGCCCGCCGCGTTCAAGCAGAGGGAACCACCCCGGGGCGAAGCCTAAGAAAAGGGGAAAGAAGAACGGGGACATGTACCGGGTACGTGTCCCCATTCTGTATTGGCTGTCCGGCTTATTCGTAGACCAGGATCTCGACCCGGCGGTTCTGGGACCGGCCGTCGCGCGTCCCGTTGTCGGCGATGGGCATGGAGCTGCCCAGGCTGACGACCGACATGCGATGGAGCGGAATGTGGTGCTGCGTGTAGAGGTACATCATGACCGAGTCGGCCCGCTTCTGCCCGAGGGCCTTATTGACCTCGTCGGTGCCGGTGCTGTCGGTGTGGCCCTGGATCTCGATATAGACGCCCTTGTTCTCGGTGATGAGCCTCTGGACGAAGGCGTCGAGGATCCCTTTGGCCTCGGGGCTGAGCGCGGCGCTGTCGAACCCGAACTTGGCGTCGCCGCTCTTGACGGTGGCCGTCATGACGAGGTTGCCCTTGATGAGGGTCCGGACCTCTTCGATCTTGCCGTCGACGGTCTTGAACTGGTTGTCGTGCTGGCTGATGAGCGAGCCGATCGTGGAGAGCTTCTCATCGTGCTCCGAGATCCGCTTCTGGCTGGCTTCGACCTCGGTCGAGACCTCGGCGATCTTCTGGTCGAGGTTGGCCGACTCGGTCCGGACGAATTTTTTGGTGGCGCAGGCCGGCCCGGTGACGAGGGCGACCACGAGGACGAAGCCCGCGAACAAGACGATTTGCCTGTTCTTCATGAATACCTCCTGATTATTTTTCTTGACGGGCGGCCGGCGGCCGCCGCTCCCTAACCCCGCACGAGTCTATGGTAGTCCTTTTCCCCCCGAAAATAAAGGCCGCCGTCCCAAAATACCCCAAATGGGGGAGGAAATCGGGGACATGAGCAGGAATTCGGGGACATGACCCATTTCTCTGGAAATGGGATCGTGTCCCCGATTTCCGGGGCGGCCCAGGCGTTCAGTACCCCTGTCTCGTGCGGACCTTGTGCTTGTAATTCGGCGTCGTCACGCGGATCCAGCGGTAGAGGTCGGCGGTGTCCTGGTAGGAGGTGTAGCCGATGACGTACTGGTGGCTCTGCTCGTTCTTGATCTCCTGGACGACCGAGGCGAGGTCGGCCGGCGCGTTCAGGAAGTAGGCCTTGCCGCCGGTGGCCCGGGAGAACGTGTCCAGGGTCTCGACGATCCCGGCCGCGGTCAGGGTCGAGGAGCGCTTGTGGGCCTTGAGCATCTGCTCGCTCAGCGGGATCTTGTAGCCGATCGTGTAGATGGGGACGTCGACCCGCCGGGCGACCTCGAGGGCCTCTTCGGGCGTGGAGGCGCTGTCGTTGTCGATGCCGTCGGTGAGGAGCAGCAGGGCGCGCTTCTCGTTCCGGGCCCGGGTGGCGAACTCCGGCGAGACGCCGACGGCGTCGTTGAGGGCCGTCTGGCCGTAGGCCTCGGTCTTGTCGAGGACGCGGAGGAACTCCGACTTGTCCGTCGCGTGCCTGGCGGCGACCTCGACCTGGCCGTCGGCGAAGATGAGCAGGGCGATCTCGTCGCGGGGCCGCAGGAGCTTCGTCGCCAGGTGGCGGAGCGCGGCCTTGCACTCTGCGAGCTTGTTGTCGAGGGCCATGCTGCCGCTGACGTCGAGAAGGACGGTCAGGCTGAGGGGCGATCCGAAGTCATGCATGAAGTAGGTGAGGGGCTTCTTCTTGTTGTTCTCGTAGATCGTGAAGTTCTTCTCGACGAGATTATTGACGAAACGGCCTTTGGAATCCTGGACGGTGACGGCGAGGGTGATGGCCCGGACGACGTATTCGTGAGAGGCCTGGTCCTTGACCTGTTCCTGGGCGGACGCCGCCCCGGCCGGCCCGAGAACGGCCAGCGAGGCAAGAATGAACACCACCAAGACTTTGCTTTTCATGGCTATCGTGAGGGCTTGGGATCCAAAATACCACGTGCCCCGGCCGATTTCAAGGAACGCGGGCGAGGCCAAGCCCTCGATGGTTTTGTCGGGCGGGCGGCCTCTCTTAGGAATAAAGCTCGGAAGAAAAACCCTGGCTCAGGTCGGGAGAGGTCCCGTCGGGGTTGGGAATGAACGCCCCGTCGATTGTCAGCAGAGGTTTTTCAACGG
>MEYC01000078.1:8360-8870 GCA_001775715.1 Candidatus Aminicenantes bacterium RBG_16_66_30
CTATTCCATATCCTTGCGCACGTGTCAAGTTATTTGTTATCAATCTTTTGCAGAATAATGGAGTGGCCCCAAGGGGAGGGGGTCCGATGGCGATGGACCCAAGGGATTGTATGAGGCCGGCGCCGCCAACCGCGATCTCCATGGCGTTCTCAATCTCGCATACGGACGGAGCGAGCGAATCCCCTTAAGCGACGATTCATAAGGGCATCGCAAAGCGCAGCTTTAAGGGAAGAGTTTCTTTGTCAGGGCGGCCAGGTTCTTGGCGTGGGAGTCGCAACAGTCGAGCGACCTCTTGTCGGGCCGGCCGATCGAGACCGGGCCGTAGTGGTCGAATCGGTGGTCCCCCTGGACGACCATGCCGTGGATGAGGAGCGCCTGGAGGATATCGAGGACCGTCGTCTCGTTGCCGCCTCCGATGTTGGCCGAGGAGGTGAAAGCCCCGCCGACCTTGCCCCTGAGCTTCCCGTGGAACTTGACGCTCTCGTCGAGGAGCTTTTTCAGCTCCCAGGC
>MEYC01000079.1 GCA_001775715.1 Candidatus Aminicenantes bacterium RBG_16_66_30
TGGACCGCGGACTCGGCCAATCCCGCCGCCGGCACGATCAACCTCGTCGAGCTCAACGGCGTCGCCGAATACCTCGAGAACGTGACGCTCCCCGTCGGCACCTACAACATGATGCGGATCGTCATCGATACCGATCCGGCGACGATGACGCTCATCCCCGACGGCGCGACCACCCCCGTCCCCGCCGCCAACATCACCGTCGTCGATCCCAGCGGCAGGGGCGAGATCAAGGTCGACCTCGACCCGGCCATCCTGGTCGAGGAAGGCAAGGACGCCAACCTCATGGTCGACTTCGACCTGGCCCATCCGCTGTCGATCGTCAACCTGGACGGCAAGATCATCATCAGCCTCAAGATCCGGCATCGGGCCCTGCCGCGGCGCCTCATCGACATCCAGTTCGCCCGCACCCTCGGCAATATCACCGCGGCGGCCGCCGACCTGACGACCTTCACCGTCAAGACGATCCGGGAGACCGACGTCACCTTCCAGGTCAACGCCAACACGATCTACTACGACGTCGATGCCCAGGGGGCCGGGAGCTTCTCCGGCCTCACGGCCCTCGTCGGCACGGGAGCGGCCCTCGTCGCCTCGAACATGAACGCCGACGGCAGCCTCTACGCCCGCCGGGTCTGGTATGCGACGAAGATCGACCTGTTGCCCCGGTTCACGCCCGAGGGGCTGGTCCGGCGCGTCGGCGACACCTGGATCAGCATCGTCAAGAAGCGTACCGAGGCCCTGCCCACCGACGACAGCCGCCATCGCTGCGACTGGACCGCGGAGACGGTGTTCGTCGACGAGAACACCAAGTGGACCTTCCGCGACATCGATATGGGCACGGGGACGTCCGTCCTCCGCCACATCTCCCGGGGCTTCCGCGTCGAGGTGACCTACGCGGCGATCGACGTCTACCCCCGCGTCGCGGCGACGATCAACGTCCGCAGCGCCCACGCCGACGGGCTGGTCGTCAATCCGACCCTCGAGAGCTTCGGCCTGGGCTGGTACCGTTACGTCAAGACCATGCATTACAGCGCGATCACGGACCACGCCTTCGGCTGGTGGTTCTACGGCGAGCCCGCGGCCCGCTCGACGGACATCCAGACGTTCATCGACTCCGTCGACCAGGCCCGCCAAGCCCGCCTCTGGGTCTTCGCCTGGGCCGGCCTCACCTGGGACCAGGCCAACGGCCGCTGGGCCGTCGAGGATCTCGTCCTGGCCCCGATGAGACTGCACGATCTCACCAGGATCACGACGGGCTACACGGACGCCAGCGGCTCCATGGGCGTCTCGACCTTCGACTGCTGGGATTCGACGGTTCCGACGGAGATGACCGTCAAGCTCGATAAGACGGGCGACCTCCAGACGGTCGTCGGCTCCTTCGTATGGACCGCGGATACCAACCTGGTGACCTTCACCCTGCCGGTCCTGCCCGACAAGTGGGAGACCTTGCTAACGCCGGCGGTCAACAAGGTCAAGATCTGGGTCCGTCCGCAAAAGGAGACGGACGGGTCCTTCAGCTGGCACGCCTATACCGTCATCGCGTTTACGTTCGTACGCTGAGCTCTCGTAGACTCGGGCGGCCGCGGGCTGAGTCCCGCGGCCGCTCTTTTGGTTGACACCCTTAGCGGCCGCTCCTATAATTGAAGCTGAAAGGAGTTTGGGGGCGAACTGGTCTCGACGGAGGTTATGAGACACAGGTTGCACGCCGAGGTCCCACCCACCTCGTTAAACTGGTGGAAAACAAATTTAACTGCAGAACCTTTAGCAGTCGCGGCCTAAGAGAAAGGCACGCCGTTCCGGGGGCTCCCTCCCGCAGGGCCTTCGGAGCGTCAACCGGGCGGGATAGCGAGCCGGTTTCGCCCTGAGGCCGGGGAGCGAAACACCTTCGGGGCTGGTTTCCCGGCGCCCTTCCCCTTCGAGCGCCGGGCGACGAGATCAAGGAAGGGGATAAGCGTGTAGAGACCTGCTGTTGAATGCTTTCGGACGCGGGTTCGATTCCCGCCGCCTCCACCATATCCGCACGTGAAGACTCGAATGATAGGGGCCCTGGCCGCAGCCCTCTTCGTCTTCGTCCACCTCCCGTCCGCCCGCGCCGATCAAGCCGCAGGCCAGGCCGCCCGCATCCAGACCGTGGTCATCGATCCGGGCCACGGCGGCATGGAGGCCGGGGCCAAGGGTAAGTTCGGGAACCTCGAAAAGGACATCACCCTGGCCATCAGCCTCAAGCTCAAGGCCTTGATCGAGCGGAACTTGGGCCTCTCCGTCGTCCTGACCCGGGACCGGGACGTCGACGTCACGAACGAGAACCGGGCGGCCGTCGCCAACAACCACAAGGCCGGCTTGTTCATCAGCATCCACGCCAACGGCGCCGTCCAGCGGAAAGCGGGGGGCTCGGAGACCTTCTTCCTCAGCCTCAACGCGACGGACGAAGAGACGCGCCGCCTGGCCTACCTCGAGAACAACTCCTCCGAGCTCCAGACCCGCATCGACCCCTCCTCCGACGACGACCTGATGATGATCCTCTGGGACATGGCCCAGACGGCCTACATCAAGCGGAGCAGTAGGCTGGCCGAGCTCGTCCAGGAGGAGCTCGACGCCATGCTCGGGACGCGCAACCGGGGCATCAAGCAGGCGCCCTTCAAGGTCCTGACCGGCGTCGCCTGCCCGGCCATCCTCGTCGAGGCCGCGTTCATCTCCAACCCCGACGAGGAGCAGAAGCTGGCCTCGGCCGCCTTCCAGGCGAGGGTCGCCGAGGCGATCTACCGCGGCCTCGCCCGGTACATCCGGATGACGGAGTAGGAGGGCGCCATGGAAGGAAAGAAGAAGATCGCTCTCTCGCGGCACGCCCTCATCCTGGGCGGCCTCGCCGTCGTCCTCCTCGTCCTCGTCATCGTCTTTTTCACCGGCGGGACGGGGGAAAAGGTCAAGCGCTTCATCGACGCCAACGTCCCCAAGCCGCCGGAGTCCGGCGGGGCCGAGCCGGTGTCGAAGACCGTGACCCTCTTCTTCATCGCCGACGACGACGATCTCCTCCACAAAGAGACGCGCGAGATCACCGCCGGCCCGACCGTGGCCGACGAGGCGGAGCGGGCCCTGGCCGAGCTCATCCGGGGCTCCGAGAAGGGCTTCGTCTCGCCTCTCCCGCCCCCGACCAAGGTGCGCCAGATCTTCGTCGCCAAGAACGGCCTGGCCACGGTCGATTTCAGCCGCGAGATCGCCGAGGGCTTCGCCTACGGCTCCACGTCGGAGCTCGCGGCCGTCTACGCCGTCGTCGACACTCTCGTCTTCAATTTCCCGGCGGTCAAGAAGGTCGTCATCCTCGTCGAGGGCGTCGAGAAGGAGACGCTCGGCGGTCACGTCGACCTCACCCGGGCCTTCCTCCCCGACTATTCCCTCGTCGCGAAATGACCCGGGGCCGATCATGACGAAGCTCCCCCGGGTCGTCATCGTCGGCTTTCCCAACGTCGGCAAATCGACCCTGTTCAACCGGATCCTCGGCCAGCGCAAATCCCTCGTCCACTCCGATCCGGGCATGACCCGGGACAGCCTGTCCGCCGAGTGCGTCCTCGGGGACCGCCGCTTCAATCTCGTCGACACGGGCGGCCTTTTCGGCGGCGCCGACGAGCCCCTGAGCGAACGGGTCCGGGCCAAAGCCCTCCAGGAAGCGGCGGCGGCCGACCTCGTCCTCTTCGTCCTCGACGGCAAGCGCGACATCGCCCCGGCCGAGGAAGAGCTCTACTTCGATCTCAAGAGGCGCGGCCTGCCCCTCCTCGTCGTCGTCAACAAGGTCGATTCCCCCGTCCAGGAAGATTCGATGACGGCCGAGTACTACCGGCTGGGGGAGAAGGACGTCCATTTCGTCTCCGCGGAGCACAAGATCAATATCGACCGCCTCGAGGAGGCCATCGCCGCCGCCATGCCCGCGGCCGGTCCGGTCCGGGAGGGCGAAGAGCCCCTGCGCATCGCCATCGTCGGGCGGACCAACGTCGGCAAGTCGTCCCTCGTCAACCGCCTGGCGGGCGAGGAAAAGCTCATCGTCAGCGAGATCCCGGGCACGACCCGGGACTCGACCGACACGCTCCTCTTGCGCGACGGGAAGCCGTTCGTCCTGGTGGACACGGCCGGCATCCGCAAGATCGCCGCCGCCGAGGACAGCCGGGAGAAGGCCGGCATCCTCCGGGCCAAGGCCAACATCCGCCGGGCCGACGTCGTTTGCCTGGTCCTCGACGTCGGGGAGTTCCCCACCCGGCAGGACGCCCGCATCGCCCAGCTCGCCCTCGACTCGGGCCGGCCGCTGGTCCTGGCCCTGAACAAGTGGGACCTCGTCGACAAGGACGCCGTCCGGCCGGACGCCGTGCGGGAGAGGGTCTTCCGCAAGCTCGGCTTCGTCAGCTATGCCCCGCTCCTGCTCGTCTCGGCCAGGACAGGCCAGCGCGTCGTCAAGATCCTGGACACGGCCGAGGCCGTCCACAGGGCCGCCTCGAAGAGGATAGAGACGTCCAAGCTCAACGAGTTCCTGGGCCGGACGGTCAAAACCCACCCGCCTCGCCTGAAGAGCGGGGCCCAGGGCAAGCTTCGCTACATGACCCAGAAGGGGGTGTGCCCTCCGACGTTCATCCTCTTCCTGGGCGCCCGCGGCCGGCTCACGCCGACCTACGAAAAACACTTCCTCGAGTCCCTGCGCCGCGAGTTCGGTTTCGAGGGCACTCCGCTGCGGCTTTTCGTCCGGACGAGCTGACGCGACGGCCCTCCCGGGGGGCTTTTTTCTTGACTTTGAGGCATGCTTCGTCTATAAAGTAAGTCTTGTCTTTCTCCGCGCGGAGCGCATGACTGTAAGGAGGTCAGGATGTCCCGTCAGACGACCCAGAAATTCATTTTCGCCGGCGCCGCGCTCGCGGTCATCTTCGCGTTCGCCGCCTGCCAGAACCTCAGCTATTCCAAGCTCGCCGCCAACTATCACTTCGGCAGAGCCAACAGCTTCTTCCGGGAGAACCAGTACCGGAAGGCCATCACGGAGTACGAGGCGACCCTCAAGTACAATCCCAACATGCTCCAGGCGTTCCGCTTCCTGGGCGAGAGCTACAAGCAGCTCTACAAGCCCGGCGTCGACTCGCCCCTCAACAAGGAGCTCGAGGCCAAGACCCTCGACGCCCTCAACAAGGCCCTGGCGATCGAGCCCAACAACAAGGACACCATCTATTCCCTCGGCGACATGTATGACAAGCTCAAGAGGTTCCCGGAGGCCGAGAAGCTCTACCTGCGCATCATCGAGCTCGAGCCGGAGAACATGAGCAATTACTACGTGCTGGCCGATTTCTTCAAGCGCTATATCGGCCTGCAGCCGGATATGGACAAGAAGGCCGAGTCCATGTATCTCCGCCGCATCGAGACGGACCCGGATAATCCGCAGGGCTACGCGTATGCCGCGAACTATTATGAGAACCTTCCCGCCTCGGCCGATAACATCGACGCGGCCATAGCCAACTTTGACCGGGCCAATGACTATTGGACGATGAGGATCGCCCTCGAACCGAAGAACGCGGAGGCCCATCTGTCCAAGGGCGTCAATCGCTGGAACCGGGCTTATCGGTTCCAGAACCGCTCCAAAGAAGAGCGGTTGAAGGTCGCCCTGGAGGCCAAAGCGGCGATCGAGAAAGCGATCGAGATCGATCCCAACTACCCTGAGCCCTATTCCCACATGAGCCCCCTCTACGTGGCCGTTTTCGCCCAGCTCGAACCCGAGAAAGCGACCCGCTACAAGGCCGAGGCCGATCAGTTCATCGAGAGGTTCCAGGAGCTCAGGAAGAGAGCGGCCGAGCGGAAGAAGCTCGAGGACGACCTCAAGAAGTAGTCCCGCTCCCGTTCGTCCGGAATCCGAATTCTCCGGTGAAGGTTGACATTTCCCCCGATTTCTAGTATTTTAGGGCGTCTTTCTATCTCTTTATTAAGGTTAGAAGCTCATGAGGACGTTTATTCCAAAAAAGGGCGACATCGAGCAGAAATGGTGGCTGATCAACGCCGAGGGCCGCATCCTCGGCCGGATGGCCACCGAGGTCGCCGACCTGATCCGCGGCAAGCGGAAGCCCCAGTTCACCAGCCACCTGGACACCGGGGACTTCGTCGTCGTCGTCAACGCCGAGAAGATCAAGGTCACGGGCCGCAAGCTCGACCAGAAGAAGTACTACACCCACTCCCTCTACCCCGGCGGCATCAAGGAGGAGTCCCTCAAGGACCTCCTGGCCCGGAAGCCGGAAGAGGTCATCAAGAAGGCCGTCTGGGGCATGATCCCCAAGGGGAAGCTCGGCCGGGCCCTGTACAAGAAGCTCAAGGTCTACCGCGGGCCCTCCCACCCCCACGAAGCCCAGAACCCCCAGGAATACAAGTTTTAGGAGGCCCCTTTGAGTCTGATCCAGTACTACGGAACGGGGAAGAGGAAATCGGCCATTGCCCGCGTCTTCCTGCGTTCGGGCAAGGGCGACATCACGCTGTTCGTCAACAAGAGGCCGCGGCCCTACGCTGATTATTTCCGGCTCGACGCCTACAAGGTCATCATCCGCCAACCGCTCCTCCTGACGGAGACGGAGGACAAGTTCGACATGTTCCTCCGGATCAGCGGCGGCGGCGCGAAGGCCCAGGCCGAGGCCATCCGGCTCGGCATCTCCCGGGCCCTCGTCGAGTTCAACCGCGAGCTCAAGCCCGTGCTCAAGGCGGCCAGCCTGCTGACGCGCGACGCGCGGGTCAAAGAGCGTAAGAAATACGGATTGCTGGGCGCCCGCAAGGCTCCTCAGTACCACAAGCGCTAAGAGGAGGCTCGATTTGGTTTCCGTTACGATGAAAGAACTGTTGGAGGCGGGCGTTCACTTCGGGCACCAGACCAAGCGCTGGAACCCGAAGATGAAAGAGTACATCTTCGGCCAGAGGAACGGCATCTACATCGTCGACCTGCAGAAGACGATCAAGAACTTCAAG
>MEYC01000080.1 GCA_001775715.1 Candidatus Aminicenantes bacterium RBG_16_66_30
CCAAGAGCCACGGGAGCGTCAGGAACTTCGTCGAACCCAGCTCCGGCCCGTTCAACCTGCCCCTCCTCGGCGCCTTCGGCGTCGGCCTGGTGGCCTCTCTCTGGGCCTATAAAGGCTGGGAGGCGGCGACCTACAGCGCCGGCGAGGTCAAGAATCCCAGCAAGAACCTGCCCCTGGGCATCCTCATCGGGACGGTCTCCGTCATCGTCCTCTACGTCCTGGCCAATCTGGCCTACCTCTACATCATGCCCGCCGGGAAGATCGCCGCGTCCGAAGGCCGGGTGGCCCTGGACGTCATGCAGGTCGTCGGCGGTCCGTTCCTGGCCTCGCTCATCACCTTCCTCATCCTTTTCTCCATCCTCGGCGCCGCCAACCAGAACATGCTCTGCTCGCCCCGGGTCTACTTCGCCATGGCCCGCGACGGCATGTTCTTCAAGAGGATCGCCGAGTGCCATCCCAAGTTCCTCACGCCTCACGTCTCCATCGTGGCCATCACCGTCTGGAGCATCCTCCTGACGTTGACCGGGACCTTCAAGCAGCTCTTCACCTACGTCATCTTCGGCGAATGGGTCTTCTTCGGCCTGACCGTCGCGGCCGTCATCGTCCTGAGGAAGAAGAGGCCCGACCTCGAGAGGCCCTACAAGACCTGGGGCTACCCCGTGACACCCATCCTCTTCGTCCTGGCCGCCGTCTACGTCGCGGTGGGCTCGTTGCTCGGCGCCTTCTGGAACGCCCTGGCCGGCCTAGGCATCATCTGCCTGGGCATCCCGGCCTACCTGTATTGGAAGGGCAAGCTGGATAAGGCGCCCAAGTCTCCGGCGTAGAGACCGGGGCCTGAGGGTCAGTCCCGGGCCGGAACAGCCCTGTCGGGCAATCATGAGGGACAGTCCCCTGCGGGGACAGTCCCTTCGAAGGAGAGGGCGAAGTGAAGTACTTTGTGCTTGGTTCGACCTATGTCGTCCGGCTGGACGCCGGCGAGAAGATCATCGAGACGCTGAAGGCCCTCTGCGAGCGGGACGGGATCGGCGGGGGCTATTTCCACGGCCTCGGCGCCGTGGGCGAGGCCGAGATCGGCCGCTTCGATCCCGAGTCGAACGATTACGCCTGGGCCCGGCTCGTCGGCGCTTACGAGATCGTCTCCCTCTACGGGAACATCACCGTCGCCGACGGCAAGCCCTTCATCCACGCCCACATCGCCCTCGGCGACAACACCTTCGCCGTAAGGGGAGGGCATTTAAAGGAAGCGGCCGTCTCGGTGACCTGCGAGGTGACCCTGACCCGGTTCAGGGACGAAATCGCCAGGACGAAGGACGGGGCCAACGGCCTCTGGAAGCTCGCCCTCGATTCGGGCGGGGATTGACCGTCAGGGTCGAATAGGCGGCCCGCCGGCCGAGCCAGGCGAGACGGACGACATGAAGGCGGGGATTGAGGCGAGGCGACATCAGCCGGCGGCCACCCTGCGGCCGTCCTCGACGACGACCTTTCCGTTCTTGATCACGGTCCGGACGGGGTTCCGGCCGGCCTCGTAGGCCAGCGACACGTGGTCGGGGACGTCGCAGAGCAGAACGTCCATCTTCTTTCCGGGCTCGAGGCTCCCGACCGTCTCATGCCGCCGGACGGCGTAAGCGGCGTTCCCGGTGCAGGCGTTGATGGCTTCCTCGACCGTCATCCCCAGGGTGAAGACCCCGAGCTGGAGGACGAACGGCATCGAGCACAGATGGGAGCTCCCGGGATTGAAGTCCGTGGCCAAGGCGACGACCGCTCCGGCGTCGATGAGGCGCCGGGCCGGAGCGCGCTTGGTCATCATCAGGAAGAACGAAACGCCCGGAAGGAGGACGGCCGCCGTGTCGCTCGCGGCCAGGCGCGCGATCCCCTCGTCGGAGACGGCGATGAGATGCTCGGCCGACACGGCCCCGACCTCTGCCGCGAGCTCGGCCCCGCCCTGGGAGACGAACTCGTCGGCATGGACCTTGATCCTGAAGCCGGCGGCCTTGGCCGCCTCGACGAGCCGCCGCGTCTCCTCGATCGAGAAAACGCCGGGCTCGGAAAAGATGTCGAAGAACTCGGCCAGGCCCCGCTTCTTCACCTCCGGGATGATCGTCTCGATGAGGAGGCCGATATAGTCCTCCCGCTTGTCCCGGTACTCCGGCGGGACCTCGTGGGCGCCCATAAAGGTCGGGACGACGTCGACGGGATGGAGGGCGGCGGCATCGCGCAGGGCCTCGAGCTGTTTCGTCTCGTCCTCGAGGTTGAGGCCGTACCCGCTCTTTGCCTCGACGGTCGTCGTGCCGCCGAGGAGCATGCGATCGAGCCGCTTGAGCGACAGGGCGACGAGGTCGTCGAGGCTGGCCGCCCGCGTCGCTTTGACCGTCGTCTGGATGCCCATGCCCCGCTCGGCCAGCTGCTGGTAGGTCCAGCCCCGGATCCTCAGGCCGAACTCCCGGGCCCGGTCCCCGGCGAAGGGCAGGTGGGTGTGGGCGTCGACGAACCCGGGAAGCGCGACCAGGCCCCGGCCGTCGACCGTGGCCGCGCCGGGCTCGGGCACGACCCCGGCCATAAAGCCGTCTTCGTTCCCGGCGTAGACGATGACGCCCTTGGACGAGGCCACCCAGCCGTTCTCGACGAGTCCGACGTCGCCGAGGGCCCGCCCGCGCTTGGGCAGGCCGCCGCCGCCGGTCAGGAGCTCGCGGCAGCCGGCGACGACGAGGTCAGCTGATGTCATGGGGCGATTTTCTCAAGGACGCATGTTTCGTCCGGCGGATGAAGGAGGGCGTCTCGTAGGTCTCCCACTGCTTGTCGCTGAACGAGGACGGCTCCCAGGCCGGCGCCCCGGCGCTCTTGCTCTCGAAGACGTAGGGGGGCGTCTCCGGCACGACGGGGAAGGGCGGGAGCGCCTTGCGGGCGGCGGGCCGCGCGGGCGCCGGATCGGCCGGGACCGCCTTCTTGTCCTCGACCTGGTCGAAGCCGGTGGCGATGACCGTGACCTTGACCGTCTCCTTCATGCCCTCGTCGATGACCGTGCCGAAGATGATGTTGGCGTCGGGGTCGGCCAGGCTGTGGATGAGCTGGGAGGCCTTGGAGACCTCGTGGAGGGTCATCGTCTTGCCGCCCGTGATGTTGATGAGGACGCCGTGGGCGCCCTCGATCGAGGTATCGACGAGGAGCGGCGAGGAGATGGCCTTCTCGGCGGCCTCGAGGGCCCGGTTCTCGCCCGAGGCCAGGCCCGTCCCCATGAAGGCCATACCCATGCCCTTCATGACCGACTTGACGTCGGCGAAGTCGAGGTTGATGAGACCCGGCTTGGTGATGAGGTCGGAGATGCCCTGGGCGGCCTGCCGGAGGATGTCGTCGGCCAGGCGGAAGGCGTCCTGGACCGAGGTATTGAGGTTGACCGTCTGGAGGAGCCGCTCGTTGGGGATGGCGATGACCGTGTCCACGGCCGACTTGAGCTCCTTGAGCCCCTCCTCGGCCTGCTTCGCCCGGACCCGCCCTTCGAAGCCGAAGGGGAGCGTGACGATGGCGATGACGAGGATATCGAGCTCCGCGGCGATGTTGGCGATGATGGGCGTCGCGCCCGTGCCCGTCCCGCCGCCGAGGCCCGTCGTCAGGAAGACCATGTCGGCGCCCTCGAGGATCTCGAGGAGCCGCTCCGTATCCTCCATGGCCGCTTGGCGGCCGACCTCCGGGCGCCCGCCCGAGCCGAGGCCCTTGGTCAGCTGGCCGCCGATCTGGATCTTCGTCCGGGCCCGGTTGCTGTTGAGGGCCTGGAGGTCGGTGTTGACGGCGATGAACTCGACGCCCTGGACGCCGTGCTCGATCATCCGGTTGACGGCATTGCCGCCCCCGCCGCCGAGGCCGATGACCTTGATCTTGGCCCCGAGGTGGTCCTCGACGAGGTGGAATTTCAGCCGGCTCGAATCTTCGCTCATGTGATCCTCCTTATCCTTCCTTGAACCAATCTTTGAACTTGGCAAAAGCGCCTTTTTTCCGGTCCTTGGCGAGCCCCCGGTCCTGCCAGATGCGGAAGCCGTGGAGGATGAGCCCCACGGCCGTGGAGAAGTCAGGGGTCGAAACGCGGTCGACGAGACCGCCGACGCCGCCCGGGTCGCCGCGGCGCACGGGCAGGTCGAAGATCTCTTCGGCCACCTCCTCGAGGCCTTCGAGGAGGGCCGTGCCTCCGGTGAGGACGATGCCCGAGTTGAGCGACTTGTCGTAGCCCATGCGCTTGATGTCGGAGTCGACGAGGCGGAAGATCTCCTCGGCCCGCGGCTGGATGATGTCGGACAGGAGCTGGCGCGACAGGACCCGCGGCTTGCGCCCCTTGCCGACCGAGGGCACCTCGATCGTCTCCTGCTCCTCGGCGGGCGGGCCGGCGACGCAGCCGAACTTCTTCTTGATCCGCTCGGCTTCGGGGATGGGTGTCCGCAGGCCGACGGCGATGTCGTTGGTGAAGTTGTCGCCGCCGATGGGGATCGTCGAGGTGTACCAGAGGCTGCCGCGGTCGTAGATGGCCACCTCGGTCGTCCCGGCGCCGATGTCGATCTGGCCGACGCCGAGCTCGCGCTCGTCCTGGGTCAGGACGGCCTGGGCCGTGGCGATCTGGTTGAGGACGATCTCCTCGACGCCGATGCCGGCCCGCTCGACGCAGCTGCGGAGGTTCTGGAGCGAGGTCAGGGCGGCCGTGATGATGTGGACGCAGACCTCGAGCTTGATGCCGCTCATCCCGGCCGGGTCCTTGATGCCGTCCTGGTCGTCGACGATGAACTCCTGGGGGATGATGTGGATGATGTCACGGTCGGGCGGGATGGGGATGGCCTTGGACTGGTCGATGACCCGCTTGACGTCCTCCCGGGTGATGACGCGGTTCTTGCCGGACACGGCGACGACGCCGCGGCTGTTGAAGCTCTTGATATGGGAGCCGGAGATGCCGAAGAAGGCCGAGTCGATCTCGACGCCGGCCATGAGCTCCGCCTCCTCCTGGGCCTTCTTGACGGCCGAGGTGGTCGCGTCGAGGTCGACGACGACGCCCTTGCGCAGGCCGTGGGAGTCGGCCGTGCCGATGCCGATGATCTCCACCTTGCGCTCCTCGGTCACCTCGCCGATGATGGCGACGACCTTCCGCGTCCCGATGTCGAACCCGACGATGTAGCTGTTCTTGGGCATCGCTCAGTCTCCTTTGTCAGGTTGGGGGACGGGGTCCCCGGCCGGCGGCACGGCCGCCCTCAGGTAGACCCGGCCGTCATAGCTCATGTCGACGACCGCCAGGGGGCCGGCCAGGCCTTCCCACGCAGCGCGCCGGCGGCGGAACCGGGCCAGGTCCTCGGCCGGCGAAACGCGGCCGACGACGACCCGGACGGGATCCTCCCGGAAGCGGAGCTCGAGGGAGCCGTAGTCGTTCGAGCGGATGCCGAGGAGCCGGGCCTGTTCGGACGGAGGCAGGCTCGTGCAGCACCGGCTGGCCGCTTCCCATTTGTCATAGAAGCCGGACCCGAAGCCGGTCTCGTCGGAGATGACCGGGAGGGCGTATTCCCCGAGGTCGTAGACCGGCTCGAGGACGCGGCCCTCCCCGTCGGCGAGCCAGAGGCCGCCGCGATCGAGGAGGGCGAAGGGCTTCCGCTCGATGACGGTGATCCGCAGCGTCGAGGGGAAGACCTTCTGGATGCTCGCGTCCTGGACCCAGGCCAGGCGCCGGATGTCGGACCGCAGGGCCTGGAGGTCGCAGAGGAGAATGTTCCCCAGGCGGGGCACGGCGAAATGGTCCTGGAGGGCCCGGCGGAGGTTGTCCTTGGCGCAGACGACGTCGACCTTGCGGATGGCCAGCTCGTCCCAGGTGATGAGGAAGAGATAGGCCTCGCGGACGCCCGCGAAGATCGCCGCTTGGAGCGCGAACAGGGCCAGGACGTGCTTGGGCCGGAGGACGCGGCGCCGCCGGTTCCTCTGCAGGGGGAGGTCCTTCTCGCCCGGCCGGAGGATGGGGCGGCGGGCGAAGAGGGGCCGCTTCCGCTCCCGCCCGAGCTCGCCGATCGCTGTCGCCATATCAGCCTCTCGCCTCGAGGGCGGCGATGATGTCCGGGATGGTCTTGTTGATGTTCCCGGCGCCGAGGACGAGGACGATGTCGCCCGGGACCAGGATCTTCCGAAGGGCGGACCCGATCCTCTTCAGGTCGGGCTCGAAGGTGACCTGCCTGTGGCCGAACCGGCGGACCTCCTCGTAGAGGGCCTGTCCCGTGGCCCCGGGGATAGGGTCCTCGCCGGCCGGGTAGATCTCCGTCAGGACGAGGACGTCGGCCTGGTTGAACGCCGTGGCGAACTCCGTCATCAGCTTGGACAGGCGGGTGTAACGGTGGGGCTGGAAGACGGCCACGACGCGGCGGGAGAAGCCCCGCTTCGCGGCCTCGAGCGTCGCCTTGATCTCGGTCGGGTGGTGGGCGTAATCCTCGATGATCATGATGTCGTCGACGATCTTGCGCAGCTCGAAGCGGCGGCCGGTCCCGGTGTAGCTCTCCAGGGCCTCCAGGATCGTCCGGGGCGCGATGTCGAGGTCGAGGCCGACGGCGGCCGCGGCCAGGGCGTTGAGGATGTTGTGCATCCCCGGGACCTGAAGGTTGAGCGCTCCGAGCGGCTGGCCCTTGACCAGCAGGACCGAGGCGCTGCGGAACCCGTCGAAGCTGAAGTCGCGGGCGGAGAGGTCGGACTGGGCCGAGAAGCCGTAGGTGATGATCCGACGCTCGATCTGGGGGATGATGCTCTGGAGGTTGGGGTCGTCGAGGCAGAGGATGACCGGGCAGTAGAACGGGACCTTGTTGGCGAAGTTGACGAAGGTCGCCTTGAGGTCGTCGACGCTCTGGTACTGGTCGAGGTGCTCCTCGTCGATGTTCGTGAGGACGGCGATGAAGGGGGAGAGGTAGAGGAAGGAGCGGTCGCTCTCGTCGGCCTCGGCGACGATGAAGTCCCCGGCGCCGAGCTTGGCGTTGGCCCCGATCGTGTTCAGGCGGCCCCCGACGATGATGGTCGGATCGAAACCCCCGGCCTCGAGGACGAGGGCGGTCATGCTCGTCGTCGTCGTCTTGCCGTGCGATCCGGCCACGGCGACGCCGTACTTCATCCGCATGAGCTCGGCCAGCATCTCGGCCCGGGGGATGACCGGGATGAGGCCCGTCCGGGCCTTCCGGACCTCCACGTTGTCCTCGCGCACGGCCGAGGAGATGACGACGACATCGGCGCCCTTGAGGTTCTCGGCCCGGTGGCCGATGGCGATCTCGGCGCCGAGCCGGGCGAGGCGGCGCGTGGCCTCGTTCTCCTGGAGGTCGGAGCCGGAGACCTTGTAGCCCAGGTTGAGCAGGACCTCGGCGATGCCGTTCATGCCCGTCCCGCCGATGCCGACCATGTGGATGTGGTTGAGCTTGCGGTAGCCTTTCTTGGTCACGCGGCGATCTCCTTGGGCGGGCGCTTCATCAGAGAGAGGCCAAGCGCCGCGATCCGGCCGGCCGGGTCCTCGACCTGGAGGCGGGCGACGTTCCGCTCTATCGCGTCGAGCTCCGCGGGCCGGTCGAGATAGCCGAGGATGCGGGAGGATAGGGCCTCGGGCGTGGCCTCGGCCTCGGGCAGGATGACGGCCCCGCCGGCCGCCTCGAGCTCGCGGGCATTGGCGGTCTGGTGGTCGTCGGCGGCTCCGGCGAAGGGGACGAGGACCGCGGCCTTGCGGGCGGCGATGAGCTCGGCCAGCGTCGTCGCGCCGGCCCGGCAGACGACGAGGTCGGCCCGGCCGAAGTAAGCGGCCATGCCGGGGAAGTAGGCGGCCACTTCGGCATCGTCGAAACCCGCGGCCCGGTAGGCCGCGCGGACGCGCTCAGGTCGGCCGGCCCGGTCTGATGGGAGAAGCGCAGGCGGCCTTTCGCCGCGGCGAGAAGCGGCAGGGCCGCGGTGACGCGATCGTTGAGGAACCGCGAGCCCTGGCTGCCGCCGAAGACGAGGACGTCGAGCGTCCCCGTCCGCCGCTTCGGGGGCAGGGCGTAGAACTCCTCGCGGACGGGGTTCCCGAGGACGACGCCCTTGCCCTTGAAGGCCGGGAGGGTCGAGGGGAAGGCCACGACGGCCCGGCGCACGGACCGGGCGAGCAGGCGGTTGGTGAAGCCGGGCCGGGCGTTCTGCTCGAGGATGATCGTGGGGATGCGGAGCCATGCGGCGAGCAGGACGATGGGCCCCGAGCTGTACCCGCCGACGCCGACGACGAGGCCCGGCCGCGTCCGGACCAGGATGAGGAGCGAATGGGCGAAGGCCAGGGGCAGGAGGACGAGGCCCCGGAGGCTCTTGAGCCCGCGCCCCTTGAGCCCTTCGATCCGCATGGGGATGAAGCGGACGCCGTGCTCGGCCATGATCCGCTGCTCGACGTCGCGCCGGGTCCCGACGTAGGTCAGGGCCAGGCCGGGGGCCATGGCCAGGAGGCGCTTGCCGACGACGAGGGCCGGGTAGAGATGCCCCCCGGTCCCTCCGCCGCTGATGACGACGCCTGGCGCTCTCATATCCTCACCGTCCCTCCGGCGTCCCCCTTCTTCTGGCTGATGTGGAGGAGGATGCCGACGGCGGCCAGCGTACAAACGAGGGAGGACCGGCCGTAGGAGAGGAGGGGGAGGGGAGTTCCCTTGGCCGGTCCGAGCCCGAGGACGATCGACATGTTCATCAAGGCCTGGGAGACGATGACCAGGGTGATCCCGGCGGCGATCATCCGGAACGCCGGGTTCGGCGCCGCCAGGGCGATCTTCATCCCGCGCCAGAGGATGAAGAGGTACAGGCCGAGGGTGAAGAAAGTCCCGAGGAGGCCGAACTCCTCGCCGACGATCGCGAAGATGAAATCGGTGTGGGCGAACGGCAGGAAATCGAGCTTCTGGGCGCTCTGGCCGGGTCCGGTCCCGACCAGGCCGCCCGAGCCCAGGGCCAGCCGGGATTGCTCGACCTGGTAGCCGCTGCCAAGGACATCCTTCTGGCCGGAGAGGAAGCCTTGGATCCGGGCCACCCTATAGTCCGCCCGAACGAGGTAGAAGCCGAAGAGGACCGCAGCCAAGCCTCCCGCGGCGGCGAGGTAGCGGAGCTTGACCCCGCCGATGAAGAGCAGCATGGCCGCGAGCGCGGCCAGGACGACGGCGGTCCCGAAATCGGGCTCGATGAGGACGAGGACGACCGTGACGATGAGCACGATCGCCGGCAGGGCCAGCGTCTTGATCTCGTTGAGCTTGTCCCTCCGGCTCTCGACGTAGGTCGCCAGGAAGAGGACCAGGCTGATCTTGGCCAGCTCGGACGGCTGGAAGCGCAGGCCCATGAGGACGATCCAGCGGTTGGTCCGGGCGATCTCCGGCATGGCCAGGCAGAGCATGAGGAGGAAGATGGTCAGGCCGAGCAGCCCGAAGACGAACGCCGGCTGAAGGAAGAAGGGCTTCCGGACCGAGACGAGGAAGGCGATGAGGGCGATCCCGACGACGGCCCCGAGGATCTGCTGGACCATGAAATGGAAGGATTGTCCGAACCGCTCGCGGGCCATGAAGCTCGACGCGCTGAAGACGAAGAAGACGCCGAGGCCGACGAGGATGAGGGTCGCCGCGAGGAGCGGCACGTCGAACGCGGGGCGCTTCCGGCCGATCATCGGCGGCCCCCCGTCTTCTTGAGGCCGGCGGCCAGGCGGCGGACCTCGGCTTTGAAGGCCCGGCCGCGCTCCTCGAAGTTGACGAACATGTCCCAGCTCGTAGCGGCCGGGGCCAGGAGGACGACATCGCCCCGGGCCGCGGCGGCGAAGGCGGAGCGGACGACCTCGCGGTACGTCGAGGCCCGGACGACGGGGACGACGCCGCCGAGCGCGGCCTCGATCTTGCCGGCCGCCTCGCCGACGAGGACGACCGCGCGGACGCGCTTGCGGACCGCGGCCCGCAGGGGCGAGAAGTCCCCGCCTTTGCCCCGGCCGCCGAGGATGAGGACGATCGGCCGGTCGAAGCTGGCCAGGGCCTTGAGGGTCGCGTCGACGGTCGTCGCCTTGGAGTCGTTGACGAAGCGGACGCCCCGGGCCGTGAGGACGTCCTCGAGCCGGTGTTCGAGGCCGCGGAAGGCCCGGATCGTCCGGCGCATCGAGGCCCCCGGCGCGCCCAGGAGGCGGCCGATGAGCGAGGCCGCCAGGACGTTCTCCAGGTTATGGGCGCCGGGGAGCCGCACCGCGGCGGCCGGCAGGATCCTTTCCGGCGGGCCGTCCTTGACGACGATCCAGCCGTCGTCGATGCAGGCGCCCCGGGCCGGGCGGCGCTTCCGGCTGAAGCCGTAGACCCGCGAGCGGGCTTCGGCGCGCAGCCCCCAGATCCGCGGGTCGTCGCGGTTGAGGACGGCGACGCCGTCCGGGCCCTGACGGAGGACGAGCTTCTTCTTGGCGGCGAAGTAGCCTTCGAAGGTCCCGTGCCAGTCGAGATGGTTCTCGGAGACGTTGAGGATGGCGGCGAAGGCCGGGGTGAAGCGCTCCGTGTATTCGAGCTGGAAGCTCGAGATCTCGGTGACGTAGATATCGTCGTCGCGGCTCCTGTCGACGAACGAGATGAGCGGGGTGCCGATGTTGCCGGCCAGCCGGGACCGGAGCCCGGCCCCTTTGAGGATCTGGTGGACGAGGGTCGCCGTCGTCGACTTGCCGTTCGAGCCGGTGATGCCGACGATCCGGCCCCGGAGGAACAGATAGGCCAGCTCGATCTCGGAGATGACGGGGACGCCCTTCGCACGGGCCGCCGCGAGTTCGGGGATCGGCGGGACGCCGGGGCTCGGCACGATGAGATCGGCCCCGAGGAAGGAGGCCGCCTGATGGCCGCCGGTCTCGAACTCAACACCGAGGCCGGCGAATTTCCGCATCCTCTCGCCGAGCGCCCCGGCGGCCTTCTTCTCGGTGACGCGGACGCGGGCGCCGCGGTCGAGGAGGAAGCGGCAAAGCGCTTCCCCGGTCCGCTCGAAGCCGACGACGAGAACGTTCTTGCCCCGAAGCTCCATCTCTATCTCGATCTCATCTCAATTTCAGTGTCGCCAGGCTGAAGAGGGCGAAGATGATGCCCAGGATCCAGAAGCGGATGACGACCCGCTCCTCCGGCCAGCCGGAGAGCTCGAAATGGTGATGGAGCGGGGCCATCTTGAAGATACGCTTGCCCTTGCTCACTTTGAAGTAGGAGACCTGGAGGAGGACCGACAACGCCTCGAGGATGAAAACGCCGGCCACGGCGAAGAGCAGGAACTCCTGCTTGATGAGCAAAGCGATGACGGCCATGGTCCCGCCGAGCGACAGGGCGCCGGCGTCGCCCATGAACACCTGGGCCGGATGGCAGTTGTACCAGAGGAAGCCCAGGCAGGCCCCGGCCAGGGCCCCGGCGAAGACCGTCAGCTCGGCGGCGAGCGTCACCCGGGGGATGTTGAGGTACGTCGACCAATTGGCGTGTCCGGCCACATAGGTCAGGGCAGTCAGGGCCGTGACGCTGATCAAGGTCAGCCCGATGGCCAGCCCGTCGAGCCCGTCGGCGAGATTGACGGCGTTGGACGAGCCAACCAGGATGAAGACGATCCAGGGCAGGTAGAGCCAGCCGAGGAAGGGGATCCACTGCTTGAAAAAAGGAAAGCTCAGATAGAGACTGAACTGCCCGCGCGAGCCCATCCAGATGAAGACGAGCCCGACCGCCGCCGCCAGGGCGATCTGCAGGGCGATCTTCTGCCAGGGGCGCAGGCCGAGGGACTGTTTCCGGCGGACCTTCAGGACGTCGTCGACGAGGCCGACCAGGCCGAACAGGATCATCGACCCCATGGCCACCCAGACATAAGCGTTACCGAGATTGCCCCAGAGGAGCGTCGGGACGACCGTGCAGAGGATGATGATGAGGCCGCCCATCGAGGGCGTCCCCTTCTTGGCGTAATGGCTCTTCGGGCCGTCGGCCCGGATCTCCTGGCCGATCTGCTTGCGCGCGAGGAGCCGGATGAGCCGGGGGCCGAGGAGGAAGCTCAGGACCAGGGCGGTGATGCCGGCCGCGGCCGTGCGCACGGTGATATAGCGGACGACGTTGAAGAAGAAGAACTCGTCGCGGAGGGGAACGAGAAGCCAGTACAGCACGGCCTACTCCTTTCCTCGGGCCGCGAGCGCGTCGACGACGGCCTCGGCCTTCATGCTCCGCGAGCCCTTGACGAGGACGAGGTCGCCGGGGCGGACGATCCTGCCCATGGCCGCGGCGGCGGACGCCGCGTCGGCGAAGCGATGGATCGCGGCGGCGCTCTTCCCGGCGGCGGCCGCGCCGTCGGCGATCGCCGCGGCCAGAGGCCCGACGGCGACCAGGACGTCCCAGCCGGCCTCGGCCAGGACCCTTCCGGCGCGCCGGTGGAGCTCCTCCGCGGTCTCGCCGAGCTCGAGCATGTCGGCCAGGACGGCGACCTTCCGGGCGGCCGGCAAGGCCGCCAGGCTCTTCAGCGCCGCCTCGAGGGCGCGGGGATTCGAATTGTAGGAATCGTCGTAGACGCGGACGCCGCCGCCGGCCTCGACCAGGACCCCGCGGCGGGCGCTCGGCCGGAGGCCGCCGATCGCCGGCCGGATCTCGTCGAAGCTCAGGCCGAGCGAGAGAGAGACGGCCGCGGCGGCCAGGAGGTTCTCCACCGCGGCCTCATTGAGGAAGAGGAAAGGGGTCCGTGCGTGTTCCCGCCCGTAGCGCAGGCCCAGGGCGAAGCCGTCGTAGCCTTTCGCCTCGACCGATTCGGCCCGGACGTCGGCGCCGGGACCGCGGCCGAACGTGACCTTGCGGCCGCCGAAGCCCTCGGCGATCCGCATGACCAGAGGGTCGTCGGCGTTGAGAACGGCCGTCGCGCCGGGCTTGGCCCCGTCGAGGATCTCTTTCTTGGCCAGCGCGATCTCCTCGAGGCTTCCGAAGAACTGGAGGTGGACGGGACTGATATTGGTGACGACGGCGACGTCGGGCGGGGCGATGCGGGCGAGCGCCGCGATCTCCCCGGCGGCGCTCATGCCCATCTCCAGGACGGCCGCTTCGTCGCCGGGCTCGAGGCGGAGCAGGGACAGGGCCAGGCCGAGGCGGTTGTTGAAGTTCCCTTCGGATTTGAGGACCCGGAAGCGGCGGGCCAGGAGGGCGGCCGTGAACTCCTTGGTCGTCGTCTTGCCGACGCTTCCCGTGACGGCGACGACCTTGACCGGCCGGCGGGCCAGGACCGCGGCGCCGAGGGCCTGGAGGGCCGCCACCGTGTCCTTCACCATGACGAGGGCGAAGCTCTTGTCCGGAACGCCGACCGGGCGGGAAACGACCGCGCCCGCGGCGCCCGCGGCCGCGGCGGCGGCGACGGCGTCGGCGAAGCGATGGATCGCGGCGGCGCTCTTCCCGGCGGCGGCCGCGCCGTCGGCGATCGCCGCGGCCAGAGGCCCGACGGCGACCAGGACGTCCCAGCCGGCCTCGGCCAGGACCCTTCCGGCGCGCCGGTGGAGCTCCTCCGCGGTCTCGCCGAGCTCGAGCATGTCGGCCAGGACGGCGACCTTCCGGGCGGCCGGCAAGGCCGCCAGGCTCTTCAGCGCCGCCTCGAGGGCGCGGGGATTCGAATTGTAGGAATCGTCGTAGACGCGGACGCCGCCGCCGGCCTCGACCAGGACCCCGCGGCGGGCGCTCGGCCGGAGGCCGCCGATCGCCGGCCGGATCTCGTCGAAGCTCAGGCCGAGCGAGAGAGAGACGGCCGCGGCGGCCAGGAGGTTCTCCACCGCGGCCTCATTGAGGAAGAGGAAAGGGGTCCGTGCGTGTTCCCGCCCGTAGCGCAGGCCCAGGGCGAAGCCGTCGTAGCCTTTCGCCTCGACCGATTCGGCCCGGACGTCGGCGCCGGGACCGCGGCCGAACGTGACCTTGCGGCCGCCGAAGCCCTCGGCGATCCGCATGACCAGAGGGTCGTCGGCGTTGAGAACGGCCGTCGCGCCGGGCTTGGCCCCGTCGAGGATCTCTTTCTTGGCCAGCGCGATCTCCTCGAGGCTTCCGAAGAACTGGAGGTGGACGGGACTGATATTGGTGACGACGGCGACGTCGGGCGGGGCGATGCGGGCGAGCGCCGCGATCTCCCCGGCGGCGCTCATGCCCATCTCCAGGACGGCCGCTTCGTCGCCGGGCTCGAGGCGGAGCAGGGACAGGGCCAGGCCGAGGCGGTTGTTGAAGTTCCCTTCGGATTTGAGGACCCGGAAGCGGCGGGCCAGGAGGGCGGCCGTGAACTCCTTGGTCGTCGTCTTGCCGACGCTTCCCGTGACGGCGACGACCTTGACCGGCCGGCGGGCCAGGACCGCGGCGCCGAGGGCCTGGAGGGCCGCCACCGTGTCCTTCACCATGACGAGGGCGAAGCTCTTGTCCGGAACGCCGACCGGGCGGGAAACGACCGCGCCCGCGGCGCCCGCGGCCGCGGCGGCGGCGACGAAGTCGTGCCCGTCGCGCTTGTCGCGAACGGCGAAGAAGAGGCCGCCCGGGACGATGGTCCGGGAGTCGATGCCGAAGCTCGCGAAGACGCGTTCAAGGGAGCCTTGGACGATCGAGCCGCCGGTCGTCCGGGCGATGTCGCCGAGGTGCAGCCTGGCCATGATCAGCTCGCCTCCATGGCCTTGAGCGTTTCCCCGACGGCCTCGATGTCGCTGAAATGGACGGTCCGGTCCTTGAAGATCTGATAGTCCTCGTGGCCCTTGCCGGCGACGAGGACGAAATCGCCCTTGTTGGCCGTGGCCAGGGCCCGGGCGATGGCCTTGGCCCGGTCCGGCACGATCTCGTACGTCTTGACGGCCTCCTTGGCGAACCCCCCCTCGATCGCGGCGATGATGGCCGCCGGGTCCTCGGAGCGCGGGTTGTCCGAGGTCAGGATGGTCCAGTCGGCCAGGCGGGCGGCCACCCGGCCCATCCGCGCCCTTTTCTCCCGGTCGCGGTCGCCGCCGGCGCCGAAGACGACGATGAGGCGGCGCGGCTTGAACTCCCGGGCCGTCATCAGGGCGTGCTCGAGGGCGTTGTCCGTGTGGGCGTAGTCGACGACGATCTGGAGGCCGCGGCTGTTGGGGACGCGCTCGAACCGGCCCGGCACGCCCTTGAGCGCGGCGACGCCCCTGACGATGTCGGCCGGCGCGACGTTGAGGGCCAGCGCGGCGGCCGTCGCGGCCAGGAGGTTGTAGAGGTTGTGCCGGCCGACGAGGCCCGACCGGAGCCTCATCGAGCCGCCGGGGTAGGAGACCTGGGCCTCGATCCCTTCGGTCGTGAGGAGCGGCTTGACCGCCCGGACGATGGCCGCGGGCTCGAGGCCGAAGGTGACCGTTTTCATGGGCAGCTCAGCGACGAGCTTCTGGCCCCAGGGATCGTCCATGTTGACGACGGCGGCGCGCTTCTTGTGGTTGAGCGTGAAGAGCTTTTTCTTGGCTTCGAAATAACCGTCCATCGACGGATGGTAATCGAGGTGTTCGCCGCTGAGGTTGGTGAAGACGGCCACGTCGTAGCTCACG
>MEYC01000081.1:0-21363 GCA_001775715.1 Candidatus Aminicenantes bacterium RBG_16_66_30
GGCCCTTGAAGGGCGGGGCGGCGGCCAGGAGCTCCTCCGGAGTCGCCGACCGCTTGTAGGGCACCCGGGTCAGGATGACCGTCGCCGCGGCTGGGAACAGGATGCGGGTCATGGACCGCAGGTCTTTGTCCTGCATGGCGGCGAAAACGAGGACGACGGGCCGGCGGATGACCTCCTTGATGTAGGAGGCGAGGGCCGTTACGCCCTCGACGTTATGGGCGCCGTCGAGGAGAACGAGCGGCCGCCGGCGGACCGTTTCGAGGCGGCCCTCCCAGCGTGTTTCGCGGATGGCGTTGCGTATCTTTTCTTTTTCGAAGGGCTTCCAAACCCGCGACAGGACCTCCGTCGTCGCGATGGCCGTCGCGGCGTTCGCGCCCTGATGGAGCCCGGCCAAGGCGGGAGAAAAGGCATAGCGGCCGCGCTCACCCATGTAGGCGAACCGGAAACCGCCGCGCCCGGTCCGGGCCTCGAGCGTCCGCCCGGGGCCAAAGACCTCGGTCAGGGGCGCGCCCCTTTCGCGGGCGACCCTGCGGATCTCCCGGAGCGCCACCCCTCCCCGAACGCCGCAGACAACGGGGACGCCGGGCTTGATGATCCCGGCTTTCTCGAAGGCGATCTTCCCGAGCGTCGCGCCGAGATGCTTCTCGTGGTCCCTGGCGATCGTGGTGATGACCGAGACGAGAGGGCGGACGACGTTGGTCGCGTCGAACCGGCCGCCCATCCCGACCTCGAGGACCGCGACGTCGATCCCGCGCTCGGCGAACTCCACGAACGCAAGGGCCGTCAGGACCTCGAAGTAGGTCGGGTGATAGGCGAGCCGGCCTTCGGCCATCAGGCCGTCGATCACGGCCTTCAGCTCCGAGAGCCGCGCCAGGAATCGCGCCGGCGCGATCGATCGCCCGTCGATACGGATCCGCTCCTCGACTCGGGCGAGGTGCGGCGACGTATAGAGCCCCGTCCGGAGCCCGTGCGCCCTCGCGATCCCGTCCAGCATGGCCGAGACCGAGCCTTTGCCGTTCGTCCCGGCCACGTGGATGGAGAGGAAGCGGTTCTGCGGGTTGCCCAGGGCCGCGCAGAGCGTCGCGATGTTCTCGAGGCCGAGCTTGATCCCGAAATGCTGGAGGCGGCCGAGATAGTCCCGGCCCTCGGACGGGGTCATTGAGGCCGGTTGAGGAAGAGGCGCAAGGCCCTGACGAGATACGGCTTGAGGGCCTTCCGCTCGACGACGTCGTCGACCATGCCGTGCTCGAGGAGGAACTCGGCCCGCTGGAAGCCTTTGGGCAGTTTCTCCTTGATCGTCTGCTCGATGACCCGCGGCCCGGCGAAGCCGATGAGGGCCTGGGGCTCGGCCACGTTGATGTCCCCGAGCATGGCGAAGCTCGCCGTCGTGCCGCCCGTCGTCGGATCGGCCAGGACGGAGATGTAGGGGATCTTGGCCTCGCCCAGGCGGGCGATGGCCGCGCTCGTCTTGGCCATCTGCATGAGCGAGAGCATGCCTTCCTGCATGCGCATTCCGCCGGAGCAGGCAACGATGATGACCGGCCGGCGGTCCTCGAGGGCCCGCTCGCAGGCCCGGGCGATCTTCTCGCCGACGACCGAGGCGACGCTGCCGCCGAGGAAGCCGAATTCCATGGCCAGGATGTAGACCGGGATGCCGCCGATCGACCCCCGGCCCGTGACGATGGCCTCGGCGAGCCCCGTCTTCCGCTCGTTGTCGGCGATGCGGTCGGCGTAGGGCTTGAGGTCGACGAAGTGAAGGGCGTCGACGGAGTGGATGTTGGCGTCGAGGGCCTCATAGGCGCCCTCGTCGAAGAGCATCTGGAGGCGCTCCTCGGCCGAGATGCGGAAGTGGAAGCTGCAGGCGGGACAGACGGCGAGGTTGTCGAGGATGTCCTGCTTGTAAAGGATCCGCTGGCAGTTGTTGCAACGGGTCCAAAGGCTTGTCATGGGCGTTATCCTTTGTGCGCCGGTTTCCCGTCCCCTTGCGGGGCGGTATGCCCGCGGCCGCGGCGGCTCAGGGCTTCGATGACCGAGTTCGAATCGGGCAGCTCTTCCTCGAAGTCGTCCTCGTCGTGGAGCAGGCGCTTGACGGCGCCGATGAAGGCCCCCGTGTCGAGCGGCTTCTCGAAGAATTCCGAAGCGCCGAGGCCGCTCGTCGCCTCCTGGCGGAATTTCGGTCCTTTATAAAGGCCCGTGATGAGGATGACCGGAACCCGGCCCTGGGTCTCCCGGGAGATCTTCTGGATCAGGTCGAAGCCGTGGAGCTTCGGGAGCATGGCCTCGGTGACGACCAGGTCGGGATTCTCCGTCCGGAAGGCCTCGTAGCCGGCCTGGCCGTCGGCGGCCTTGACGACGCGGTATTTATGCGCTTTCAGTAGTTTAGCGGTTTTTTCCAGACTCCCGGCGTCGTAATCGATGACCAGGATCTTCTTCTCGGCCATGGCACGGGTGCAGGCGTAATTATAGCGATTCTGAAAAAAAAACGCTATGATGAGCCCGTCCCATGTACAGATCCCGCCGCCACGCCCTTGGACAGCACTTCCTGACCAACGAGGGCGTCCTGCGCAAGATCGTCGGCGCCATCGATCCCAAGCCCGGGGACGTCATCGTCGAGGTCGGGGCCGGGCGGGGCGTCCTGACGGCCCGGCTGGCTGAGAAGGCCGGCCGCGTCGTCGCCTTGGAGAAGGACGAACGGCTCATCCCGGCGCTCCGGGAAACGATGCCGGCCAACGTCGAGGTCGTTCACGCCGACGTCCTGAAGGCGGACTTCCGCGCCATCTTGAAGAAGGCCGGCGTTCCCGCGCTCCGCCTCGTCGGCAACATCCCCTACTCCATCTCCTCTCCTCTTCTTTTTCGAGCCCTCGACGAACGGGAGCTTCTCGCCGACTGCGTTTTTCTGCTCCAGAAGGAGGTGGCCGAGCGGGTCACGGCCGGGCCGGGCTCGAAGAGCTACGCCCCGCTCGGGATCCTGCTCCAGAACGAGTTCGAAGCTCGCATCGCGTTCCTGGTCGCGCCAGGCTCGTTCTCCCCTCCGCCTAAAGTCCAGTCGGCGCTGCTGACGCTCCGCCGCAGGCCGACTCCGCTTCACCCCGGAGCGGCCGACGAGCCCTATCGCGCCTTCCTCCGCGCCGCCTTCGCCGAGCGCCGCAAGATGCTCTGGAAGAACCTGGCCCGACGCGCGACCCCGACCGCGATCACCGCGGCCTATGAGGCCCTGGGCCTGGCCCGGAATGTGCGGGCCGAGCAATTGTCGTCTGATCAGCTTTTCGCCCTCTTCCGGGCGCTCCAAAACCAGCCCTGTTGACCGCCGGGCGTCAGGGATGAATCGGGGACACGTACCAAGGGTATGGCGGGGAGTGACCGGGGACACGTACCAAGGGTACATGTCCCCGCCTTATGTGCTATAATCCGGCCGTGAAAAAGCGGAGAGTGCGGGGCGCCAAGGGCCCGAACGGCAAGAACGGGAAATCCGGCCGGGCCGCGAACAAGAAAAGCGCCCTGGCCGTCGAGATCACAGGCGTCGTCCTCATCTTCTTGGCCCTCTTCGGCCTCATCAGCGTCGTGAGCTATGACGCCAAGGATCCGTCCTTCGCCAACGTCACCGAGGCCGGCTACCGCGTCCGGAACTTCGCCGGGAGCGCCGGCGCCTACTTTGCCCAGGGGATCCTGTGGTTCATCGGCCTGGCCGCCTTCGTCTTCCCTTTCGCCCTCGGCTACGCCGCCCTGCGGGCCGTCCTGCGCGGGACCTCGGCCCACCTCATGAAGCGCCTGGGCACGATCGCCCTCGGGCTTTTCATCGTCTGCCCATTCCTCGCCCTGATCTTCGAGTCGTTCCCCTTCCGCGGCAATACCATCCCGGCCGGCGGCATCATCGGCACCGTCATCCTGGAATTCCTCGTCCGCTACCTCAGCACGATAGGCTCGTTCGTCTTCCTCCTCGCCGCGACGGCCGCGTTCCTCCTCTTCTCGACGCGCTGGTCGCTCGCCAAGACCCTCCGCTTCGCCAAGGGGGCCTTCGACTCGACGGCCAAGGAAGTCCGCATCCGGGTCACCGATTATCAGAAGACCAAGGCCAAGGATAAGATGCGGGAGAAGGTCCGCCAGAAATACGAGGCGCCGGCCGAACCCGCCGGACCGGACCCGCTGGACGAGAGGGCCGCCCGCAAGTCCGAGAAGGAAGCCGAGCGGGAGCGCGAGCGCGAGCGCCGCCGCCTCGAACGAGACGCCCGCAGGGCCGTCAAGGCTCCGCTTCCCCCGCCCAAGCCGGCCGCGCCGCCGGCCCCGCAGCCGCTCCTCTTCCCCGATCCCGGCAAGAAAGGCGATTACCGCTACCCGCCGTTCACCCTGCTCGAGCCGGGGCGGCCCGCCGAGAAGATCGACCAGAACGAGCTTCTCGACAAGAAGCGCCGCATCGAGGAGAAGCTCAAGGAGTTCGGCATCGAGGGCGAGGTCCGCGAATACCACCCCGGCCCGATCATCACGACCTACGAGTTCTTCCCGGCGCCGGGGATCAAGGTCGCCCAGGTCGCCAACCTGACCGAGGACCTGGCCCTGGCCCTCGAGACCGAATCGGTCCGCATCCAGCGCATCCCGGGCAAATCCTCGCTCGGCGTCGAGATCCCCAACGACAAGCGCGAGATCATCAAGCTCCGCGACATCATCGAGTCGGAGAAGTTCCAGGGCTCGCCGTCGAAGCTGACCTTCGCCCTGGGCAAGGACGTCCACGGCGGCGTCGCCGTCACCGACCTCGCGGTCATGCCCCACCTCCTCATCGCCGGCTCGACGGGCACGGGCAAGAGCGTCGCCCTCAACGCCCTCATCGCCAGCCTGATGTACAAGGCCACGCCGGAAGAGGTCAAGATCGTCCTCATCGATCCCAAGCGGCTCGAGTTCACGCTCTACGAGGACGTCCCCCATCTCCTCTGCCCGGTCATCAACGACCCGAAGAAGGCCCACGTCGTCCTCATGGACATCGTCCGCAAGATGGAGGAGCGCTACAAGAAGCTCCAGAGCGTCAAGGTCCGCAACATCGACCAGTACAACACCCAGATGAAGCAGTTCATGGCCGAGAAGAAGGGCCCGCTCAGCGACGAGGAGAAAGAGAAGCTCCAGCCGCTCCCCTACATCGTCATCATCATCGACGAGCTCGCCGAGCTGATGATGGTCGGGGCCCAGGAGGTCGAGTTCTTCATCGGCCGGCTGGCCCAGCTGGCCCGGGCCGTCGGCATCCACCTCGTCATGGCCACCCAGCGGCCGTCGATCGACGTCATCACCGGAACCATCAAGAACAACTTCTCCTGCCGCATCGCCTTCCGCGTCCCCTCCAAGGTCGACTCGCGCATCATCATCGACACGGGCGGGGCCGACAAGCTCCTCGGCATGGGCGACATGCTCTTCCTGCCGCCGAACTTCCCGCGCCTCGTCCGGCTCCACTGCTCCTTCATCTCCATCCCCGAGGTCCGGCGCCTCGTCAAGCACGTCAAGAGCCAGGGCACGCCGACTTACGACACGCGCATCCTCCACGTCGTCAAGGGCGACGCCGACCACCTCCTCGCGGGGGACGGCGAGAAGGACGAGCTCTACGACAAGGCCGTCGAGACCGTCCTCCAGAGCGGCCAGGCCTCGGCCTCCCACCTCCAGCGCCGGCTCAAGCTCGGCTACGCCCGGGCGGCCCGGATCATCGACCAGATGGAAGGCGAGGGCCTCATCGGCCCGTCGGAGGGGGCCAAGCCGCGCGAGATCCTCGTCGACCGCAAGGACTTCTTCAAGGACCGGGTCCGGATGAAGGCCGGCGAGCCGGGGCGGGGCCCCGAAGATTGAGTCCGAAGCCGGCGGCCTTGCGGAATCCCCGGCCCCGCCGTTATAATGACGCAGATGACCCAAGAGGATAGGACCGCCCCGCCCGAGGACGCCGTCCTCAAGTACCGCGCGGTCATCTCCTTTCGCGTCCGCAAGGCCCTCGGAAGCTCGAACCCCGACTGGGAGGACGTCGTCAACGAGATCCTGACCCAGGCCGTGGCCAAGATCAAGAGCGGCGAGTTCCGGGGCGACTCCTCGATCGGGACGTTCCTCTACACCATCACCAGCCGGCGGATCATCGACTACATCCGCCAGAAGACGCGCGTCCTCAGGCACGCCCCCGAGCCGGCCCCCTATCCCGATCCCCACGACGAGATGGAGCACCGCGAGCGGGCCCGGCAGGTCGAGCAGGTCGTCAACGGCCTCAAGCCCAAGTTCCGGGACGTCCTCTACCTCTACTACTACAGGGAGCTCTCGCGGGACGAGGTCGCCCGGGCCCTGGACATCTCGCCCCGCCGGGTCTCCGAACGGGTCAACTACGCCCTCAAGCTCATCCAGAAGGCCGTCCGAAAATAGGGGAAAGGTTGTCCGTTCTGCCGCGCGTTCGCCCGACTAAATCCGTGAAGCCTGAGAAGGCTGCGGCCATGAAGAAGTGCAAGTACGAACACTGGATCGACGGCTATCTCCTCGATAGGCTCAAGCCCGAGGACCAGGCGGCGTTCGAGGAGCACTACTTCATCTGCCCGCACTGCTTCGCCAAGCTCGACCAGCAGAGCGAGATCGTCCAGATCCTGAGGAAGGAAGGCGTCCTCGGGGATCCCGGGGAGGCCTGCGAACACGTCCATCGGCCGCCGTCCCTGTGGCGCCGGATCCTGGCCCGGCTGGGCCTCAAGCGCTAGTCCTCGATCGGCCGGTCGTCCCCCGGCGTGACCATCCGCCCCCGCGTCTGCTCCTCGAACCCCAGGCAGCACATCAGCCGGCCGCAGAGCCCCGAGATCTTGGTCGGGTTGATGACGATCTGCTGCTTCCGGGCCTTCTGGATGGTCACCGGCTCGAAGGCGGTCATGAAGCTCGAGCAGCAGAGGCAGCGGCCGCAGACGCCCAGCCCGCCGATCATCTTGGCCTCGTCCCGGACGCCGACCTGGCGCATCTCGATACGCATGCGCAGCTCCTTGGCCAGGTCCTTGACGAGCTGGCGGAAATCGATCCGGCCGTCGGCCGTGTAGTAGAAGATGCCCTTCTTCTCGTTGAAGAAGTAGCGGACGGCGACGAGCTTCATGGGCAGGTCGTGGGCGGCGATCCGCTGCAGGCAGAGGTCGTAGGCCCGGCCCTCCCGCTCCCGAAGCCACTCGAACTTGCGGACGTCCTCGGGCGTCGCCCGGCGGAGGACCTGGACCGCGAGCTTCGCGGCCTTGGAATTGTGGCAGTAGCTGCTCGTCTCGTCGACGACGATGGCCAGGTCGCCGCCGAGCTCGGACTCGATGATGCAGCGGTCGCCGACGTGAAGGGCCAGGTCCCCGACGCGGGCGCGGACCATCCGGCCCGTGATCTCGGATCGGACGCAGATGATGTCAGACATGGGTCAGCTCCGTGAAATTGGAAAAGAAGGCTATCGCCAAGAGGCCTTTGTTGAAGTTGCCGCGGAGGTCCGTCAGCGCGCGGTCGATCTCATCGAGGACGCCGAGGATCTGGGTTGCGTTCCAAGAGCCCGAGGTCGCGCGCAGGCGGCCTTCGAGGTCCGGGTTGAGGAGGAGCGAGGGGTCGCCGCCGAGGCGGAGGAGCAGGATGTCCCGGGCGAAAGAGGAGAAGACCTCGAGGACCTCGCCGAACTCCTCCTGGACGGCCTTGGGCACGGCGCCGAACCGCTCCAGGAACCGGCTGGCCCGGTCGGACGACGCGAGCGACTCGAAGAGGGACCAGGCCTCGTCCTTGAGCGCCTGGACGTCGTCCCACGCGAGCTCCTGGGCCCGCTCGAGGTTCCCGTCGACGAGCAGGGCCAGGATGCGGGCCTGCTCCCGGCTGAAATCCCGCTCGAGCAGGATCTCCTCGATCTCCTCGCGGCCGATGGCCGAGAAGGCGAGGGTCCGGCAGCGCGAGCGGATGGTCGGCAGGAGCCGGAACGGGCTCGCCGTCACGAGGAAGACGTGGGTGAAGGACGGCGGCTCCTCGAGGACCTTGAGCAGCGAGTTGGCCGAGGCGTCGTTGAGGTTCTCGGCCTCCTCGATGATGAAGACGCGCCGCTTCCCCAGCATCGGCCGGAGATAGGCCATCTGCTTGAGGAGGCGGGTCTGCTCGATCTTGACGTCCCGGACCTCGGCGGCGAAGGTCATGACGTCGGGGTGGCGGCCCTCGTCGATGGCCCGGCAGGACGGGCAGGCGTCGCAGGAATCCGCGGTGAGGGTCTGGCAGTTGAGCGTCTTGGCCAGGGTCAGGGCCATGGCCGTCTTGCCGACGCCGGCCGGGCCGCCGAAGATGAGCGAGTTGGGGACGCGGTCGCGATCGAGGGCGAGCTTGAGGATCCTCTTGACCCGCACGTTGCCCGCGACGTCCTTGAAGGCCATGTCCTTAGCCGTCCTTCCGCGCCGGCCGCCGGCCGTCGAGGACCTTCCGGAGATACGCTCCCGTATGGGAGCCGGGCGACGCGGCGACCTCTTCCGGCGTTCCCTGGGCCACGATCCGGCCCCCCTCCTCCCCTCCTTCGGGGCCCAGATCGATAATATAGTCGCAATATTTGATGACTTCAAGGTTGTGCTCGATGATGACGACCGTGTTGCCGAGCGAGGCCAGCTCCGAGAGGACCTCGAGGAGCTTGCGGACGTCGTCGAAATGCAGGCCGGTCGTCGGCTCGTCGAGGAGGTAGAGGGTCCGGCCCGTCGCGCGCCGGCCGAGCTCCTTCGTCAGCTTGATGCGCTGGGCTTCGCCGCCGGACAGGGTGGGGGCCGGCTGGCCGAGGCGGATATAGCCGAGCCCGACCCGCTTGAGCGTGGCCAGCTTGCGCTTGAGCTGGGGGTAGGCCTTGAGGAGCTCGTAAGCGTCATCGACGGTCATGCCCAGGTAATCGGCGATCGACTTGCCCTTGTAGGCGACGGCCAGCGTCTCCTTGTTGTAGCGCTTGCCCCCGCAGCGGTCGCAGGTGACGAAGACGTCGGGGAGGAAGTGCATCTCGATGCGCTTGACGCCGGCCCCCTCGCATTCCTCGCACCGGCCGCCCGCGACGTTGAAGCTGAAGCGGCCGGAGGAATAGCCCCGCATGCGGGCCTCGGGCGTGCGGGCCATGAGGTCCCGGAGGGCCGTGAACAGGCCGGTGTAGGTCGCGGGATTCGAGCGCGGCGTCCGGCCGATCGGCTTCTGGTCGACGGCGACGACCTTGTCGATCCCGTCGACGCCCTCCATGCGGTCGTGGGCGCCGACGCGCTGGCGGGCCTTGTGGAGCCTGTTCTCGAGGGCTTTGAAGAGGATGTCGTAGACGAGCGTGCTCTTGCCCGACCCCGATACGCCGGTCACGGCGGTCATGGCCGCGAGGGGGATGCGGGCGTCGATCCCCTTGAGGTTGTGCTCGCGGGCCTTGCGGATGACGAGCCAGCCGGCGGGCTTGCGCCGGGCCGTCGGGACGGGGACGGTCTTCTCGCCGCGGAGGTACTGGGCCGTCAGGGAGTCGGGGGACTCGAGGACGGCGGCGAGCGGGCCCTCGGCGACCTTGAAGCCTCCGGTCTCGCCCGCGCCGGGGCCGAGGTCGAGGATGTAGTCGGCGGAGCGGATGGTCTGCTCGTCGTGCTCGACGACGACGATCGAGTTGCCCTCGTCGCGGAGGCTCCGGAGGAGCGAGATGAGGCGGCCGTTGTCGCGCTGGTGGAGGCCGATCGTCGGCTCGTCGAGGACATAGAGGACGCCGCGGAGGCGGCCCCCGACCTGGGCCGCAAGCCGGACACGCTGGGCCTCGCCGCCGGAGAGGGAGGAGGTCGTCCGGTTGAGTTGGAGGTAGGACATGCCCAGCTCCTCCATGACGGCCAGGCGCGAGGCGATCTCCTTGAGGATCTTGGCGGCGACGAGGGCCGCGGCGGGCGGGAACTCGAGGCTGGCCGTGGCGGCGAGGAGGTCGCGGACGGGGAGCTCGCCCATCTCGTGGATGTTCCGGCCGCCGACGCGGACCGAGAGGCTCTCTTTCCTGAGACGGGCGCCGCCGCAGTCGGGGCAGACGTCGTCGGTGAGCTCGATCTCGCCCCATTCGTTGTGGGTCGTCATGTGGCCGAGGCCGTGGCACTTCGGGCAGGCGCCGTAGGGGCTGTTGAAGGAGAAGTTCCGCGGCTCGAGCTCGGCCAGGCTGACCTCGCAATAGGGGCAAAGGAGGGTCAGCGAGAAGAAGCGCTCCCGGCCGGACTCGTCGACGACGAGGACCTCGCCTTCGGCGATGTCGAGGGCCCGGGCGACGGCGTCGCGGAGGCGGCGCTCGGCGTCGGGGCCGACCTTGAGCGTATCGACGAGGACGTCGATCGTGTGCTTGCGGTTCTTGTCGAGGGGGATGTCGTCCTCGAGGTCGCGGAGCACGCCGTTGACGCGGGCCCGGAGGAAGCCCTTCTTGCGCAGGCGCTCGAAGAGACGTTGGTATTCGCCCTTGCGGCCCTTGACGACGGGGGCCAGGACGCGGATCTTGGCGCCGGCGGCGTCCGTGGCGATCCGCTTCAGGATCTCGTCGGGCGTCTGGGACGAGACGACGCGGCCGCAGCTCGGGCAGTGGGGCGTCCCGACCCGGGCGAAGAGCAGGCGGAAGAGGTCGTAGACCTCGGTCGTCGTGCCGACGGTCGAGCGGGGATTCGTCGAGATGGTCTTCTGGTCGATCGAGATGGACGGCGAGATGCCCTCGACGGACTCGACCTCGGGCTTCTCCATCTGGTCGATGAACTGGCGGGCGTAGGCCGAGAGGCACTCGATGTAGCGGCGCTGGCCCTCGGCGAAGATCGTGTCGAAGGCGAGCGATGACTTCCCCGAGCCGGACGGGCCGGTGACCACGATCAGCTTGTTCCGGGGCAGGGCGACGTCGATGCGCTTGAGATTGTGTTGCGCCGCCCCCTTGATGCGTATCTCGTCCAGCATAATCTATCTATTTTAGCACAAGAGGGGATGAAAACTGCTAGAGCTCGTCGGAATCCGCTCCCGGCAGTAGGTTTGACCCCATCTTTCAATTTCGCTAGGATGAGAGGGCCCCCATGTCGAACGAAGAGAAGATCCTCCGGTCGCTCGAGCTCCTCAAGGACATCGGCTACAAGAGCGACTCGATCAAGGCCATCAAGCACATCCCCGCCCAGGAGGGAAAATACCGGGACTACCCGGACGGCGTCCATCCGGCCCTGCGCGAGGCCCTCGCGGCCAAGGGGTTCACGCAGCTGTTCTCCCATCAGCGCTCGACCTGGGAGGCCCTGCGCGAGGGCAAGAACGTCGTCGTCGTCACGCCGACGGCCTCGGGCAAGACCCTCTGCTACAACCTGCCGGTCCTCGACGCCATCATGAAGGACCCCTCGACGCGGGCCCTCTATCTCTTCCCGACGAAAGCCCTGTCCCAGGACCAGCAGGCCGAGCTCGACGACATCAACGCGCGCCTTCCCGAGGAGATCCGCGTCTTCACCTACGACGGCGACACGCCCCAGGACGCCCGCAAGGCTATCCGGGCCCGCGGCCACATCGTCCTGACCAATCCCGACATGCTCCACGCCGGCATCCTGCCGCACCACACGAAGTGGATCAAGCTCTTCGAGAACCTCAAGTACATCGTCATCGACGAGCTCCACAGCTACCGCGGCATCTTCGGCAGCCACCTGGCCAACGTCCTGCGGCGGCTCCGGCGGATCGCCCGGTTCTACGGCGCCGACCCGCAGTTCATCCTGTCGACGGCGACGATCGCCAATCCGGCCGAGATGGCCGAGAAGATGATCGAGGCCCCGGTCGCCCTCGTCGACGACAACGGCGCGCCGCGGGGCGGGAAGTACATCGTCTTCTACACGCCGCCGGTCGTCAACGCGGCCCTGGGCATCCGCCGCTCCTACGTCAACGAGTCGCGCCGCGTCGCCTCGATCTTCCTCCGGAACGGCCTCCAGACGATCGTTTTCGCGGGAAGCCGGCTCATCACCGAGGTCCTCCTGACCTACCTCAAGGAGGACATCGAGACGAACATCCAGAAAGAGGGGCTCATCCGCGGCTACCGGGGCGGCTACCTGCCGCTGAAGCGGCGCGAGATCGAGAAGGGCCTCCGGTCGGGCGAGATCCTGGGCGTCGTCTCGACCAACGCGCTCGAGCTCGGCATCGACATCGGGACGCTCGACGTCGCCGTGCTCGCCGGCTACCCGGGGACGATCGCCAGCACGTGGCAGCGGGCGGGCCGGGCCGGCCGCAAGACGGGCCTCTCGGCCGCCGTCCTCGTGGCCACGAGCTCGCCCCTCGACCAGTTCATCATCAACAACCCGGAATACTTCTTCTCCAAGTCGCCCGAGATGGCCCTGATCAACCCGGACAACCTGTCCATCCTCGTCAGCCACGTCGAGTGCGCCGCCTTCGAGCTGCCGTTCGAGGACGGCGAGAGGTTCGGCCGGGCCGAGATCGGCGAGATCCTCAACTTCCTCGAGGAGGACAAGCTCCTCCACCACTCCAAGGACAAGTGGTTCTACACGTCCGAGGCCTACCCGGCCGACGCCATCAGCCTCCGCAGCATCAGCTCCGACAACTTCGTCGTCGTCGACATCACGGGCGAGGCCAAGGTCATCGCCGAGGTCGACTTCACGGCCGCCCTGACGGCCCTCCACCCCAAGGCCATCTACATCGTCGAGGGCGAGCAGTACTTCGTCGAGAAGCTCGACTTCGAGGAGCGCAAGGCCTACGTCAAGAAGACGGACATCGACTACTACACGGACGCCATCGACTACACGAAGATCACCGTCCTCGACATCTTCGACAAGAAGGGGATCGAGGCCGGCGCGGGGCGGATCTCCCACGGCGAGGTCCATGTCGCGACCCAGGTCGTCGGCTTCAAGAAGATCAAGTTCCACACGATGGAGAACGTCGGCGCGGGCGACCTGCAGCTGCCCCAGAACGAGATGCACACGACGGCCTACTGGCTGACCGTGCCCTCGGCGCTCATGCAGGCGGTCCCCTTCCCGGCCGAGCAGAGGATCAACGGCCTCTTCGGGCTCGCCTACATCCTCCACCACGTCTCGCCCATCTTCATGATGTGCGATCTCCACGACGTCGGCGTGTCGATCGGCGACAACACGACCGGCGAATCCCTGCCGCCGCGGCTCGCGCCGGCCCGGCCGGGCCCGGCCGTCCAGGGCCAGGACGAGACGCCCCTGGCCATGGATCCGGACTTCGAGCCGAACATCTTCATCTACGACAGCTTCCCGGGCGGGATCGGCCTCAGTCCTTCGCTCTTCTCCCTCGAGGGGCGCCTCCTCGAGCACGCCCTCAAGACGCTCGAGGCCTGCCCCTGCCGCGACGGCTGCCCATCATGCACCGGGGCGACCAACGAGAGCGGCAAGGAGGCCAAGAAGGTCGCCCGGATCCTCCTCCAGGGCCTGCTCGGCCTGGAGACCCCCCGCTCGCACCAGGTCAATTAAGAAAAGACCCCGTCTTATTTCACGGTCTTGATGACCCGGATCGGCAGGATGATCGAAGGGATGCCCCGGAACTGAAGGATGCGCTGGATGCTGAACGCCGTCTGGTTGTGGAGGAAGCGGGTGAACAGGTTCTCCTCCTCGAACACGAGCTTGCCGACGAAGAAGACGGCCTTGTTATACTTCCGCTGGATCTCATCGCAGCGCTGCTCGACGACGTCGAGCGTATCGATGTCGACGGAGTGGATGGACTCGGCGTAGAAGCCGAAATCGTTCGACATCCGGACGTACTTCTGGAGCTCCCCCCGGATGTGGGTTTCCAGGTTCTTGACCTCTTCGGCCCCCTTGAAGTTCTTCCAGTCGACGACCCCGATGGAGAAGAAGACGAAGTTCTTGAAGTAGTTCGGGAAGATGCGGTGGATGTTGAGGAAGGAATGGATGCCCAGCCCGCCGAAGCTGCGGACGAAGAGGACGGCCGTAGGCGCCGTCACGTCCTTGTCCGGCGCGTCGCGCTGGCCCGCCATCTGCCCGACCTGGCCCAGGACGTCGTCCAGGCGCCTCATCATGGCCTTGACCCGGTTGTAGTGCCGCCGGATGAGGATGCAGACCGCGATGAACGAGAGGGTGATGAGGAGAGTGATCCAGCCGCCCTCCTTGAACTTGATGGCGACCGTCACGATCAGGATCGAGAGCGACATGAAGAAGCCGATGAGATTGATGGCCAGCTTCTTGCCCCGATGGGGGGCCGGAGTTCTGATCCAGTGGAGGCACATGCCGAGCTGGGCCAGGGAGAAGTCGAGGAAGACGTTGATGCTGTACATGACGACCAGGGTCTGGACCGATCCCCTCGTGAAGATGAGGATCATGACGGCCGCCACTCCCATGAACAGGATGCCGTTCTGGACGACGAGCCGCTCCGAGAGGTGCATGAACCGGTTAGGCACCCAGGAATCGATGGCCATGTTGCCGAGGACCCGCGGGCCGTCGATGAAGCCGGCCTGGGCGGCGACGAAGAGGATGGCCCCCTCGGACAGGAGGATGAGCCCGAGGAGCCAGACCCCCAGCGGGAATCCCCCGATCTTCCAGGTCCCGAGGAGCGTCTCGATGAGGGACGCGTTGAGCGTTTTCCCGGCGATGTGCTGGACGTCGGTCAGGAGATAGCAGACGAGGAGCCCTCCGGCCGTGAACGACAGGGAGGCGGCCATCAGGAGCATCGTCTTCTTGCCCGTCTTCACCCGCGGCGGCCGGAGGATCTGGAGCCCGTTGGCGACCGCCTCGATCCCCGTGTAGGTCCCGCCGCCGAGGCTGTAGGCCCGGAGGAGGATGAAGGCCATGGCCCCGAATCCGAGGCTCTGGATGCCCTGGCGCGTCTCCCGGATGGTGTCGGCGAACAGCGTCGGCGTCGCCGAGACGTGGGAGAAGATGCCGTAGAGGATGAGGCCGACGTGGGAGACGAAGAAGAAGAGGAAGATCGGCGTCAGCACGGCCACCGATTCCTTGACGCCCCTCAGGTTGAGCAGGACGAGGGCCAGGGTGATGACCAGGATGAATGTCAGCTTGTGCGGAAAATAGGCCGGCGGCAGGAAGCTCAGGACGGCCTCGACGCCGCTCGAGATGGAGATGCTGATCGTCAGCACGTAGTCGACGACGAGGGCGCAGCCCGAGACGAGACCGAACGCGGGCCCGAGGAGCTTGGTGGCCACGACGTAGCCGCCGCCGCCCGTCGGGAAGAGCTCGATGATCTGGGAGTAGCTCAGCGAGATGGTGATGACCGTGAGCGCGGTCATGACGGCCAGGTAGAGGGCCAGGTGCCGGTGGTCGCCGAGCGACAGGAACGCTTCCTGCGGGCCGTAGTTCGACGAGCTCAGCCCGTCCGCGCCGAGCCCGACCCAGGCGAAGAAGGCGATGAGCGCCATCCTGTGGAATGTCCCCGGGTCGCGAACGTTCTTCTCGCCGCCGAGGAGGAGCTTCTTGATCCTGTCCCAGGGTCGCACGGCACGACTATATAACGGAAATCGATCAGCCATCAAGCCGGTCATTTGACCCGTATTCGCCGATAAAGAATTCCTGGGACACGATACGAAATCCGGAGATTTCGTTCATGTCCCGGAATTCGTGCAAGCCCCATCGGCGAATCCGAGTTTGACAGAGCCGGGGCCGTGTGCTACGTTTTCCAACGGATAATCATGACTATCAACATTTTCAAGATCATCGCCGACGCCGACATCGTCGTCCAGCTGATCCTCCTCCTGCTCGTCTTCTTCTCCGTCTTCTCCTGGGCCATCATCTTCTTCAAGCACAAGACGCTCAAGTCCGCGTCCCGGCAGTCCGACCGCTTCCTCGAGGCCTTCCGCCGGAGCAAGAGCCTGACCGAGGTCAACGAGTCGGCCAAGAGGCTCCGGGCGAGCCCGCTCGCCGTCATCTTCCTCGCCGGCAACAAGGAGCTGGCCTACCAGTCGAAGTCGACCGGCGAGAACGGCTGGACCGGCGCGAAGACCGAGAGCCTCAGCCGCTCGCTCCTCAAGGCCTCCAATTCCGAGGTCGCCCGCATGGAGAAGATGATGTTCTTCCTGGCCACCACGGGGAGCGTCTCGCCCTTCATCGGCCTCTTCGGCACGGTCTGGGGCATCATGATCTCGTTCTTCCGCATCGGCGCGATGCGCTCGGCCAGCCTGCAGACGGTCGCCCCGGGGATCTCGGAGGCCCTGATCGCCACGGCGGTCGGCCTCTTCGCCGCCGTGCCGGCCGTCATCGCCTACAACTACTTCCTCGGCCGGATCAAGGACCTCATCGCCGACATGGAGGACTTCTCCCTCGAATTCCTGAGCATCGCCGAGAGACTCCATGGCTCTTAGCGCCCAAGGCCTTCCGTCCGGCCCGCGCAAGCGGCAGGTCGGCACGCACCTCTCCGAGATCAACGTCACGCCGTTCATCGACGTCATGCTCGTCCTGCTCGTCATCTTCATGGTCACGGCGCCGATGATGCAGTCGGGCATCGGCATCAACCTGCCCCAGGCGGAGACCGACTCCAAGCCGGCCGAGGAGGGCCTGACCCTCACCATCACCAAGGACCAATATGTCCACATCGGCGATTCGACGATCAACATCAACCTCCTCGAACGCCGCCTGACGGAATATTTCTATAACAAGCCGAAGAAGGTCGTTTACCTCCAAGCCGACCGGGACCTGCCTTTCGGGGTCGTCGTCCGCGTCTTCGATATCACCAAGAAAGCGGGCATCGAGCTCGTCGGGGTCCTGACCGAGCCCATCGACATCAAAGACAAGAGGAAATGAGCCCCACCCGAGCGGCCCTGCCCCAGGCGTTCAAGAGGGCCGTGATCATCTCGGCCTGCTTCCACGTCGGGCTGCTCATCCTCATCGCCGTCTCGCCCTCGTTCTCGCGGACGCGGCCAAAGGGCCTCGTCCAATACGTCAACTTCATCGGCGGAGGAGGCGGGACGGGCGGCGGCCAGGCCGGAGGGGGGAGCGTCGTCGCCAAGACAGAGCCTCTCCCGCCCGCGAAGAAACCGGCCCTGCGCGACCTGACCGTCCCCTCCAAGCTCAAGGCCGAGCCCAAGAGCGAACTGACGCATCCCGTCGACAAGCCGAAGACGGACAAGAAGACGCCCGACAAGAAGGCGGCCATCTCCAAGCCCGAGCCCGCGCCCGCCACGCCCGCGGCGGACGCCGCGAACGCCGCCGCCGAGGGCGCCACCAGCGGCGCGGGCTACGGCCTGCGCTTCGGCACGGGCGGGAGCGGCGGCGGGACGGGCGGCGTCGGCGGCGGCACGGGGGCCGGCGCGGGCGACCCCTTCGGCGTCGCCGGGTTCCCCTTCCAGTTCTACCTCCAGATGATCTCGGACAAGATCACCGCCAACTGGTTCCAGTCGCTCGTCGACCCCGGCGTCAGCGGCCTCCTCCAGACGCAGGTCTACTTCCGCATCTATCGGAACGGCTCGATCTCCGACGTCAAGATCGACGTCTCGAGCGGCGTCGAGTCGTTCGACCTCTCGGCCCGCCGGGCCATCCAGGCCGCGGCACCCTTCGCCACCCTCCCGAACGAGTACGACGGCCAGTACCTCGGGATCACCCTCATCTTCGAGCACGCCAAATGAAACCACTCCAGAAACTCCTCGGACTCCTCGTCGCCCTCACCGCCGCCTCCGGGACCTTCGCCCAGCAGGAGGTCGTCCTCAAGATCAGCGAGGGCATGCCCATGATCACCCTGGCCCTGCCGGAATTCGTCGTCCGGGGGGGCTCGCCGGCCGCCCAGGCGGCCGCCCAGGAGATCCACCAGGTCCTCATGGAGGACGTCAAGTACACCCGGATCTTCCAGCCCCTGCCGAAGGAGCACTACGGCTACATCCGGCCCCTCGACCTGGACAAGATCTTCTTCAAGGACTGGGACTCGGTCCAGGCCCGACTTCTCGTCACCGGCGAGGTCAAGGAGGATGGGGGGCGCATCTCCTTTAGCAGCAAGATCTACGACGTCAAAGGCGAAACGTACCTCATCGGCAAATTCTACCAAACCGAAAAGAACGGCCTGCGCCTGGTCGCCCACAAGATGGCCGACGAGCTCCTCAAGCTCCACGGCGAGAAGCCCCTCTTCACGACCAAGATCGCCTTCGTCTCCAACCGCGACGGCAACGACGAGATCTACATCATGGACTACGACGGGGCCAACGCGACGCGGGTGACCTTCAACAAGATCAAGGACTACATGCCGGCCTGGTCGCCGGACCAGCGGACGATCGCGTTCACGTCCTACCGCGGCTTCACCGCCGGCCTCTACCTCCGCAACATCTACGAGGGCACGGAGACGCCGGTCGCCACGAAGGGCACGAGCTATTCAGCGGCTTTCTCCCCCGACGGGCGGAAGCTGGCCTTCTGCTCGACCATGGCCGAGGAGGGCAACGCCGACATCTTCGCCATGGACCTCGAGACGAAGAAGACCAAGCGTCTGACCTTCAACGCCGCGACCGAGACGGCGCCATCGTGGTCGCCGACGGGCCGCGAGCTGGCCTTCACGACCGACCGCCTGGGCGCCGGCAGTCCCCAGATCTACCTCATGGACGCGGAGGGCTCGAACGTCCGCAAGGCCAGCTTCGGCGGCAACTACCACGACGCGCCGGCCTGGGCCCCGACGAGCGAGCGCGTCGCCTTCGTCTCCCGGGTCGACAACACCTTCGACATCTACGTCCTCAACCTCCGGACCAACCAGATCACCAAGCTGACCGAGAACAACGTCCGCAACGAGACGCCGAGCTGGTCGCCCGACGGCCGCCACGTCGTCTTCGCCTCGAACATCTCGGGCTCCATCCAGATCTACACGGTCGACTACGACGGGGCCAACCTCCGGAAGCTGACCGATCGCGGCGAGAACAAGCTGCCCAACTGGACGAACTAGCCTCGGGATATCGCCCGAAGGAATCCGCCCTGCTACGCTCGGGCTATTCCTTCCGTCGGCCGCTCGCCGGCCCGGCGAGCCGGCTCGCTTCGTCTCCGGGCTCCGCTCTGAAGACCGGGGACGAACGGGACATGTACTTGTACGTGTCCCCGATCTTGGCGTCCCCGGTCTTCATCCGTGCCCGCTCCGCCCTCCCACGGCCTCCTCCAGGAACACCCCTGCGCGGGGCGCATTCCTTCGGGCGACGCCCCTCGGCCCCGTTTCAGCGGTCGTCTCGCGGATATCAGGTCGCTCGACACCTGGGCCCCAGGAGTAGCCGAAAGGGGGGAAATCGGCAAAAACCGGGCCCGAACGTATTGACACGCCCCGCCTTAGCGGGGTATAAGATGGGCGGAACAATTGTGTCGTGCCGTAGGCTCCGGTGGGCCCGGGACGAGAATTTTAGGAGGCTCAATGAAAAAGTTCCTCATCTACACCCTCGCGGTCGTCCTCATCTTCTCCTTCGCCGTGTCCTGCAAGAAGAAACCCAAGGAAGTCCCCCCGCCGCCCCCGCCGCAGCAGCAGGAACAGCCCGTGGTCGAGAAGGTCGAGGCGCCCGTCGTCCAGGAGCCCCAGCTGACCGAGGAGGAGATGTTCCTCCAGAAGTCGCTCGACCAGATCAATCGGGAGAAGCCCCTCGGCACGATCTATTTCGACTACGACCGCGCCCTCGTCCGTGACGACGCCCGGGCCGTCCTCGACGGGAACGCCGCCTGGCTCAAGCAGTTCCGGACGGCCAAGATCCTCGTCGAAGGGCATTGCGACGAGCGCGGCACCGAGGAATACAACCTGGCCCTCGGCGAGAAGCGGGCCAAGAGCGCTCAGGACTACCTCCTGTCCATGGGCATCGCCTCCGACCGCATCAAGATCATCTCCTACGGCAAGAGCCAGCCCATCGACCCCGGCCACGACGAGTCGGCCTGGCAGATGAACCGGCGGGCCCAGTTCGTGGTCATCGAGAAGTAACTCGTGCGCCGTGCGAGACTCGGGGCCTTCCTGCTGGCCGTCCTGACCCTGGCCGCGGCCGGTCAGGACAAGAGCAAGAAGGCCTATGAGCTCGTCTACGACGACGTCCAGGTCCTCAAGCAGCAGGTCGACGACCTCCGCGCCCGGCTCGACCGGAACGCCGCGGAGATCCGGGCCCTTCAGGACCAGGTCAAAGCCCTGGCCGATCTCGTCCGGCAGGCGTTCTCGGGGCAGACCGAAGCCCAGGAGGGCCTTCGGGCCGTCCCCGCCCAGTACCAGGACATCGTCCGTAAGCTCGATCAGCTGACCCTCGCGGTCCAACGCGTGTCCGCCGACCTGGCCGCGCGGACGGTCCCGGTCGTCCCGGCCGCGACGCCCGGCACAGAGGCCAAGCCCCCCGCCGAGCCTCCGGCGAACCCGCCGGTCGAGACGAAGACCCCGCCCAAGCCCGCTCCGGCCCGGCCCTCCACGGCCCCGACGATGTCCCCGCAGGAAGCCTACTCCGTGGCCTACAACGATTACCTCAAGGGCAATTACGATCTGGCCGTGGAGAGCTTCAGGCTCTACCGCCAGCAGTTCCCGGACAGCCCCCTGGCCGACAACGCCCTCTACTGGATCGGCGAATGCCGTTTCAGCCAGCGCAAGTTCCTGGAGGCCATCGACAGCTTCGACGAGCTCATCCTGGCCTACCCCCAGGGGGACAAGGCCGCGGCGGCCCATCTCAAGAAAGGCCTGAGCTTCGTCGAGCTCGGGCGCAAGCCCGAGGCTTTGGCCGCGCTCAAGATCCTCGTCGCCAAGTACCCCCTCGAGGAGGAGAGCCGGATCGCCCAGGACAAGATCAGGGAGCTCACAGAGAAATGAGAGATATCAACAGTCTGAACAGGGTCATCCTCGTCGGCCGTCTCGGCCAGAAGCCCGAGATGTTCCGCATGCCCCAGCAGGACCGCTGGAAAGCCAGCTTCACCCTGGCCACCAACGAGCGCCTGTTCAATCCCAACACGCGCGAGTCCTCGGACAGGACAGAGTGGCATAACATCGTCGTGTTCGGCAAGCTGGCCGAGTTCTGCGAGAAGTACCTCGCCCAGGGCCGCCAGGTCCTCATCGAGGGCAAGCTCAGGACGCGCAGCTGGCAGGACAAGGATACGGGGAACAAGCGGTACAAGACCGAGGTCGAGGCTCTGAGCATCATCCTCCTCGGCAAGCGCGATGAAAGCGCGGCCAGCTCCGACACGCGCGATCTCACGCAGGACTACGGGCGCGGCGCCAACCGCGGCGGGGCCGCGACCGAAGAGGAGCCCGCCCCGTTCGATGACGCGGGCGGCGGGTCGGGCGGCGGCGGCGACGACGACATCCCCTTCTGACCGGTGAGCGACAAACCCTCTCCCGAGGCCGCCTTCCGCAGCCGCATTATCGAGGACGTCCGGCCCTGGGGCAAGTTCCGCCGATTCCCCCACGAAGGCGCGAGCAGCATCAAGATCATCACCGTCAATCCGGGCGGCCGGCTGTCCCTCCAGTATCACACCGGACGGGACGAGTTCTGGGTCGTCCTCGACC
>MEYC01000081.1:21546-23735 GCA_001775715.1 Candidatus Aminicenantes bacterium RBG_16_66_30
AGGGACAGTCCCCTGCGGGGACAGTCCCTATTTTTTCGGCGGAACCTCGACCGGCTGGCCGGTCAGGAACACCTGAGGATGCCGGAGGAGGACCTCCTCGGTGACGTACTCCTCGATCTCCTGGGCGCTCCGGAGCTTCATCGTCTCCTCGACGATCCGCTCCGCCGTCTTGCACTCGATCGAGCGCAGGGCCTTCTTGATCCGGGGGATGAAGATGGGGTTCATGCTGAAGGTCCTCAGGCCGAACCCGAGCAGGACGATGGCCCCGAGCGTGTCCGCGGCCATCTCGCCGCAGACGACGACGTCCTTCTCGGCCTTCCGGGCCGCCTGGATGACGGAACGGATGAGCCGGAGGACGGCCGGGTGGAAGGGCTTGAAGAGATGGGTCACGAACTCGTTCGATCGGTCGACCGCGAGGAAATACTGGATGAGGTCGTTCGTCCCGATGCTGACGAAGTCGACCTCCTTGAGGATGACGTCGGCCATGGCCGCGGCGGCCGGCACCTCGATCATGACCCCGAGGGGGATCCTCTCGTCGAAGGCCACCCGGCCGCGGCGGAGCTCCTCCTTGACGTCCTCGAAGATGGCCTTGACCTCGGCGATCTCGTCGACGTCGGTGACCATCGGGAGGAGGACCCGGACGTTCTTCCCGGTGCTGGCCCGCAGGATGGCCCGGAGCTGGACGCGGAACAGCTCTTTGTTGCGGAGCGAGAACCGGACCGCCCGCAGGCCGAGCGCGGGATTGGGCTCCTTCTCGATGTTCAGCTGAGGCAGGCTCTTCTCGCCGCCGATGTCGAGGGTCCGGATGGTGACCGGGCGCGGATGGGCGCCCGAGGCGAGGCGGGAATAGATCTCGAAATGGTCCTCTTCGGTCGGAAGCGACTCGCGGCGGAGGTAGATGAACTCCGAGCGGAACAGCCCCACGCCCTCGGCCCCCATGGCCAGGGCCGGCCCGATCTCCTCGGGGAGCTCGAGGTTGGCCTGGGGGATGAAGCGGACCTTGTCGAGGGTCACGGACTTGAGCTTGGCCGTCTTCTGGAGCTCCCGGCCGTAGGTCTCGTACTTCTCCTTCTTGGCCTGGAACTCGCGCCGGATGGCGGGGGGTGGATCGATGATGACCTCGCCGTCGGTGCCGTCGACGATGATGAAATCGCCCTCCCGGACCTGCCGGGAGACGTCCCGCAGGCCGAGGACGGCCGGGATGCCCAGCGAGCGCGCCAGGATGGCCGTGTGCGAGGTCTGGCCGCCCATGTCCAGGGCGACCCCCAGGGTCAGCTCCTTGCTAAACCGCAGGGCGGCCTCGGACGGGAGGAGCTCGTGGGCGACGAGGATGTGCTCCTTCTGGGGCGTTTTCTCCTTCTCCCGGCGCGTCTCGAGGTTGCGGTAGACGCGGGTCAGGACGTCGGAAACATCCGATTTTCTCTGCCGGAAATAGTCGTCGGCGAGGGATTCGAAGAGCTGCTCGTAGCGGCTGTTCATCTTCGACAGGGCCCACTCGGCCCGGGCCTTTTCGTCGCGGATGACGGCCTCGAGGCCGCTGACGAGGGCGGGGTCCTCGAGGATGAGCAGGTGGGCCTCGAAGATGAAGGAGCTGTCCTGGCCGAGCTTGTCCTTGACGCCGTCCTTGATCCGGACGAGGTCGTCACGGGTCCGGTCGATGGCTTGGCGGAGGCGCTTGAGCTCGTCCGGGACCTGGACCTCGGCGATGAGCTCCTTGCGCGAGGTGAAGATGACCCGCCGGGGGAGAAGGACCTCGCCCATGGCCACCCCCGGGGAAACCCCGATGCCGCGCAGCCGCGTTATGTCCATGCCGGATCACTCTTTCTCATCGAAGCGGTTGGTGATGAGCTCGACCAGGGCGGCCAGGGCCGCCTCCTCGTCCTTGCCGGAGACGACGAGACGGATCGACGTCCCCTGGGTCGCGGCCAGGGTCAGGATGCCGAGGATGCTCTTGCCGTCGATCTCGTTGCCGTCCTTGACGATCTTGACCGAAGCGCCGAAGCGGTTGGCCAGGTTGACGAACTTGACCGCCGCCCGCGCGTGGAGCCCGAGCTTGTTGCGGATGGTCACGGTCCGGTCGAGCATAGGGGCTATTTCGTCCGGGAGCCGAGCAGGACGCTGACGAGGTGGATGTTCTTCTTGCCCTGGTCGACGACCTTCTTGGCGACGTCCTTGAGGTTGTTGCTGCG
>MEYC01000082.1 GCA_001775715.1 Candidatus Aminicenantes bacterium RBG_16_66_30
CGTCCTGGCCGACGTAGAAACGGTTCTTGTTCGTCGGGTCGAGCCACATCGTGTGGAAGTCGGGGTGGAGGCCGCCGACCTGGGTCCAGGTCTTGCCGCCGTCCGCGGAGTAGCTCATGCTCGTGGCCAGCCAGTACACCCACTTGTCCTCGAGGGGATTGATGTAGATGTGGCTGTAGTAGAAGGGCCGGTTGTTCTGCCGGCTCATGAACGTCCAGGTCGCGCCGCCGTCCTCGGAACGGTAGACGCCCGTGCCGAGCTTGGTCATGTCGGCATAGTCGGGATTGGGCTTCTGGTCGGCGCCCTGGCCGGTCGTCTGCGTCGGCTGGAAGCCGTGCTCGACGATGGCCGCGAGGACCTTGGGGTTCGAGCGGGATATGGCCAGGCCGATGCGGCCGAGCTCTCCGGCAGGCAATCCCTGGGTAAGCTTGGCCCAGGTCGCGCCGCCGTCGGTCGTCTTGAAGATGCCGCCGTTCGGCCCGCCGGAATCGAAGCGCCAGGGCTGGCGCAGGCGCTGCCAGAAGGCGACGTACAGGGTCTGGGGATCGGCCGGGTCCATGACGAGGTCGATGGCCCCGGTCTTCCCGTCATTCGGGAGGCCGCCGGCGAGCTTGGTCCAGGTGGCCCCGCCGTCGGTCGTCCTGAACAGGCCGCGGTCGCCGGTTAAGCCCCAGGGGTGGCCCGAAGCGGCGACGTAGGCGGTGCCGGGGTCGGTCGGGTGGGTCAGGACGCGGGCGATCGTCTGCGTCGTCTCGAGCCCCATTCGGGCGAAGGTCTTGCCGCCGTCGGTCGACTTGTAGACGCCGTCGCCCCAGGCGACGCTGTTGCGGACGCACTCCTCGCCGGTGCCGACCCAGATGATGTTCGGGTCCTTCTGGAAGAAGGCGACGTCGCCGATCGACGCCGAGCCGTAGCGGTCGAAGATGGGTTCCCAGGTCGTGCCGGCATTGACCGATTTGAAGACGCCGCCCGAGGCGGAGCCCAGGAGGACCTGGGTGAAGTCGCTTTCGAGGGCTTCGAAGTCGGAGATGCGGCCGACCATGTTGGCCGGGCCGACCGACCGCCAGCGGAGATGCCGGGTCAGGGCCGAGGCGTCCGGCCCGAGCTCGGCCTGTTGGGCCGCGAACGAGCCGGCGAAGGCCATGACGAGAAGGACGAGTGAGGCGGCGCGGATCGCCGTCTTGACGCCGTGTTTCATACCGACCTCCTTGGATTTCAAGGTTAAGGGCGGATTATATGGAAAACGCGTGGCGTGTTCAATCGCTCTGTCGGATGTCGCCGGACGGAATCCACCCTGCTACGCTCGGGGTATTCCTTCCGTCGGCCGCTCGCCGGCCCGGCGAGCCGGCTCGCTTCGTATCCGGGCTTCGCTCTGAAGACCGGGGACCAAGGGGACATGTACTCGTACGTGTCCCCGTTCTTATGTTGGTCCCCGGTCTTCATCCGTGCCCGCTCCGCCCTCCCACGGCCTCCTCCAGGAACACCCCTGCGCGGGGCGGATTCCGTCCGAAAGGCCCCCCAAACTACGAAGGAGCCCTTCGCCGCTATGACGGCCTTATCGCCAGAGCGCCGATTTGCCCATGCCCGAACGTTTTCTAGTATAATAGAGGGACATGAAGCGAACATTGATCGCGGCGGCGGTCCTGCTCATGGCCGCGTTCTCGTGCGGCGGCGAGCAAGGGATGGGGCGAGGGACTCCCCAGGGCTTGGCGGAGTTCGACGCGGCTTCGGCCTACGGGTTCGTCAAGAAACAGGTCGAGTTCGGCCCTCGCGTCCCGGGCACGCCGGCCCATGCGGCCTGCGCCGATTGGTTCGTCAAGACCCTGCGGCAGTGGACGCCTGACGTCGTCGTCCAGGAGTTCAAGGCCAAGGCTTACGACGGGAGGCCGCTCGAGGGCAAGAACATCGTCGCGTCGTTCGACAAGGATAAGACGGACCGCGTCCTGCTCTGCGCCCACTGGGACTCCCGGCCCTTCGCCGACCACGATCCCGACCCGGCCAACCACTTCAAGCCGGTCATGGGCGCCAATGACGGGGCCAGCGGCGTCGCGGTCCTCCTTGAGATCGCCCGGTGCCTTTCGATCAAGAAACCGGCCTTAGGGGTCGATATCCTGCTCCTCGACCTCGAGGACTTCGGCGAACACCGGAACTGGAGCGGCAATTCCCAGGACAGCTGGGCCCTCGGCTCCCAGCACTGGGCTAAGAACCCGCACCGTCCGGGCTACAAGGCCCGTTTCGGCATCCTCCTCGACATGGTCGGCGGGGCCGGAGCGGTCTTCCCGAGGGAGGGGACCTCGCTCTATTACGCCCCGGCCGTCGTTAAGAAGGTCTGGGACGTGGCCCGCGGGCTGGGCCTCGGCAGGTATTTCATCGAGACCGAGTCCGACCCGCTCATCGACGACCATGTCTACATCAACCGTTTCGCCCGCATCCCGACCGCGGACATCATCGATTATGACTCCCGTCGCGGAGGCTTCCCCGAGAGCTGGCACACCGTCGGGGACACCCTGGACAAGATCGACCGGGACACCCTGGCGGCGGCCGGCCGGACCGTCCTGGCCGTCGTTTATCAGGAGAAATGAACCGCTCATTCCATCGCCGCCTCGAGAGGAATTTCCGGTTGGAAGAAATCGGACACACCTCAGTCTAAAAGCATGAAGGCTGGATTCTAAATTACTCAATCAAAAAAGGAGTCTTCGAAATGAAGAAAGCAACACTCGCCGTCCTGTCCATCGCCGCCATCCTCACCCTCGCCGCCTGGGCCGTCGACGTCTCCGGCACCTGGATCATGTCGAGACCGGGCCGTGACGGGCAGATGATGGATAGCGAGATCACCATCGCTCAGGAAGGCAACAAGATCAAGGTCACCATGCCCGGCTTCCGGGGCGGCGACCCGATCACGAGCGACGGCACCATCGAGGGCAACGCCATCGCGTGGAAGGTCGTCCGCCAGGGCCCCCAGGGCGAGATGGTCATCGAATACAAAGGGACCGTCGACGGCGCGACCATGAAGGGCACCATGTCCATGATGGAGCGCGAGATCGAGTGGACCGCGAAGAAGAAGTAACGGTCCCAGCGTTTCGCGAGCCCGCGTGAATGCGGGACATCGATCTTTCCGGGGCGTGTGCCCTTGACCGGGCATGCGCCCTTTTTTTGTCTTGGCGGCATGCCGTCGGGGGACCCCGGCAGCCGGCATGCTATAATCGGTAAGGACACTCTAACAGGAGGAGGCATCATGGGCAAAAAGACAGGCATGGACCGCAGGGATTTCATCAAGGCTTCGGCCGTCGGATTGGCCGGAGTGGGGACGACGCTCGCAGCCGGGCCGGCCGCGGCGGCGACGGGGCCCGCGGCTTCGCCCGTATCGGCCAAGGTCAAGTCCTACCGGACGCTCGGCCAGACGGGCTTCAAGGCCTCCGATATCGGCATCGGGACGTCCCAGACCTTCCCGACCGAGGTCCTCAGGGCCGCCCTTGACGCCGGCGTCAACTATTTCGACACTTCCGAGGGCTACGGACGGGGCCAGGCCGAGACGAGCATCGGCGAGGCCATCAAAGGCCGCGACCGCAAGTCCCTGTTCATCACGACCAAGCTTCGGCTCGACGGCCTGGCCGACACGGCCGCGGTCGTCGCCAAGCTTGACCAATCGCTTGCGCGGCTCCAGACCGATTACGTCGACTGCCTGATGATCAACCCCCCGACCGCGGCCTCGGTCAAAGGCGAGCTCTATCACCAGGCCGTCGCCGAGCTCAAGAAGCTGGGCAAGGTCCGGTTCTCCGGAGCCGGGACCCACGGCAGCCGGACACCCGGACAAGGCGAGCCCATGGACCAGGTCCTCCTCGCCGCGGTCGAGGACGGCCGGTTCGACGTCCTCCTCGTCGTCTACAACTTCCTCCAGAAAGAGCCGGGGGACCGGGTCCTCGAGGCCGCGTCCAAGAAGGGCCTCGGCCTGACGATCATGAAATCGAATCCCCTCGGCCGCTATTACAGCACGATGGACCGCATCGAGCAGCTGAAGAAGGACGGCCAGCCGATCGACGAGCGCCTGCAGAAGTCGATGGAGCAGATGGCGGAGACGGCCAAGCAGGCCGAGGCCTTCATCCAGAAGAACGGACTGAAGACGCCGGCCGAGGTCAAGGCGGCCGCGCTCAAGTTCGTCCTGACCGACCCACGGGTCCACACGCTCAACCTGGCCTTCAACACCTTCGACGACGTCCAGACCTTCCTGGCCCTTTCGGGACAGCCGCTCGGCGGAAAGGACCGCGTCCTGCTCGCGTCCTACGAGAAGGACTGCGGATCTCTCTATTGCCGCCACGCCTGCGGCGTCTGCGAAGCGGACTGCCCGAACGGGGTCCCGATCAACACGATCATGCGCTACAACCATTACTTCGAGGCCCTGGGAAGCGAACGGCACGCGATGGCGGAGTATGCCGCCCTCGAGACGGCCCGGGCCGACGCCTGCCGGACCTGCGAAGGACCCTGCGAGCGGGCCTGTCCGTACGGCGTCCCGGTCCGCGCGCTCCTCTGCATGGCGCACGGCCAGCTGTCGCTGCCCTAGGCGCCGACTCGCGCCCCCGATTCGGGGACATGTACCCGGTACGTGTCCCCGTTTTTTTCTTGGCGCATTCTTGACGGAATCTTGACAACTCCGACGGCCTGGGTCCCTACCTTATGGACGAGAACGATGAATAAGGAGGGAACCCATGTTCGGCAACGGCGTTCGCAAGAGACTCGGGAAAGGCCTCGATAAGGTCGGGTCGCTCTTCGCCATTACCCGCATTCCTCCGAACGTTTTTTCGGCCCTGGCACTGGGCATCGCGGCCGCCGGGGCCTTCCTCTTCCACTATCACCATCATGTCCTGGCGCTCGTGTTCATCGGGGCGGCCTGCCTGTGGGACACGATCGACGGGGGGGTCGCCCGGGCCCAGAAGAAGGTGACGAAGTTCGGCTATTATCTCGAAGGGATCATCGACAAATGGGTCGAGGTGATCATCTATCTGGGCTTCGCGGTCTCGGGGTACGCCCTGGACGCGTTCCTGGTCATCTCCGCGACCCTGATGCTGAGCTTCGCCAAGCCCCGGGCCGCCCAGGTCGTCCCGATCGGCGAGCATGACTGGCCGGCCGTCGGCGAGCGCTTCGAGCGGCTGCTCCTGCTCAACATCGGCCTCGCCGTCTCCCTGTTCCTCCCGACCGTCCGCATCGCCCACGTCGTGCTGCCGACGCTCACGATCGTCTTCCGGATCCTGTTCGTCCTCATCCTCGTCGGCGGCATTCAGCGGATCTTCTATGCCCGCAAGATCATCCGCCTCGGCGGACTCGAAAAGATGAATGTCCTGACCCGGGACGTCTTCGCCCATGGCCAAAAATGAAAATGACCGCCGTGCCGGTCGCCCTGACCGCCTGCGTGGCGGTCTCGCTCCTCATGCTGGTCCTCCAGCCCGTCCCCGGCGGCCGGCATTATGAATACTCCCTGCTCCAGGCTCTGGCCCTGACCGCGATCTGGGGCCTCTCCGCGGCGCGTCCGCGGACGTTCTTCGGGAAGAGGACTCTCGCGGTAGTCCTCTTCTGCGGTCTTGTCCTGGGCGCCGTGAACCTGGCCGTCCTCCGGCCGGATGCCGAGATCGTCCGGGCCTATGGGACCGTGTTCGAAGCCCTCGAGGCCGGACAGGATCCCTACACGTCCGGCACGATCTATCATGAGATCGAATCCTTCGGGCCCGTGTTCGGCAACTTCAATTCCCCCCCCCTCGAGATCTATCCCTACTACCTGGCCTATCGGATCGCCGGGACGTGGAATATCACCGTCCTGACCGTCACTCTGGTCGTCATCCAGGCCCTCTGCTTCCTGGTCCTCCTCCGGATGTTCCCCCGGATCCGGCCGGTTCTTCTCCTGCCTTTCCTGCCCTTGATCCTGCTGGGGGAGATCAAAACCAACGTGGCCATGACCTTCCTCGTGGGCTCCCTGATCTTCTGGCTGATCAAGAAGGACCAGGAGAAGCCCCGGGCGCTCCACGGGCGCCTGATCGCGGTCCTGTTCGGGCTGGGCCTGATGACCAAGTTCCTCATCCTCCCTCTTATGGCCGCCTATTACGGGCACACGCTCGCGGCCAAGGGCCGCCGGTC
>MEYC01000083.1 GCA_001775715.1 Candidatus Aminicenantes bacterium RBG_16_66_30
CACGATAGCCGGCCTGATCTATGGCGCTCTCAAGGACGGGGCGAACATTGGGACGATGGCCCTGTACCTCCTGATCTTCCTGGCCCTGCTGGCTGTGGGATTGTGGCAGATGAGTAAACGTGGCGGGAACCGGCCCGAGGCGTCGCCGGCGAATGTGAATAAGGAGGAATGACATGAAGATCGTCATCTTGGGACCGGGCTGCCCGCGCTGCCATGAGGTCGAGAAAAGGACCATCAACGCCCTGGCCGAGCTGGGGCTCGCCGCGGACGTCGAGAAGGTCTCTGATATCAAGAAGATCATGGAGTTCAACATTCTCGGCACGCCGGGGTTGGTGATCGACGGCAAGGTCCTGTGCTCGGGCAGGATCCCCCGGCTCGAAGAGATCAAGGCCTGGATCCAGGGTGCCGCTTCCTGAGGCAGAAGGTCCGTTTGAAGCTCAAAAGGAGATCGAACATTGTCTGAGATCAACAAAGCGCAGTTCGTTCTAGCCCTCGCCCTGATAACGGTCGTCGGTTCCGTTGGTTTTACCGCGGATCCCCCGGCTGGCCAGTCCCAGCCTCCGATCTACGCGGTCAAGGGCGAAGTCCTGGTCACGAACCGTCTGGACATCGACTTTTCCAAGTACCAGGTGACGTTCCTCGAGCTCGGCGCCGACCGCTGCATCCCCTGCAAGAAGATGCAGCCGATCATGAAGGAGATCGCCGCGGCCTTCCCCGACCGGATCCAGGTCGTCTTCTATGATGTCTGGAAGGATTCCGCGCCGGCCGAGAAGTACGGCATCCAGCTCATCCCGACCCAGGTCTTTCTGGATCAGAACGGGAAAGAGATCGCCCGCCACGTCGGGCTCTTCCCGAAGGAGGAGATCCTCGAGCTTCTGAAGAAGCACGGGGTCCACTGAGCGAAGGGTCATGGAGAGCCTTTTCGGGGATATCCAGCAGCTCCTTCAGCACAGCCCCTGGCTGGCCATCGTCGCCGTGTTCGCAGGCGGGGTCACTACGGCCCTTAATCCCTGCGTCCTGGCTATGATCCCCCTCCTTATGAGCGTTATCGCGGGAAATAAGGAAACTACGACGGTCAAGCGCTCCCTCGTCTTCTCCGCCTTTTTCGTTCTGGGCCTGGCCATAACCTTCACGGTACTCGGGCTCATCTCCGCTCTCATGGGACGGATGTTCGGGAATGTCGGTCCGTTCTGGAAGTATCTCGTCGCGGGGGTCTGTCTGCTGATGGGGCTCCACCTGCTCGGGCTGCTTAAATTGAACTTCCCCGTGCCGGCCGGGATCAGGGTCAAAAAACAGGGGTATATCGGGGCCTTCCTGCTCGGCCTGCTGTTCGGCGTCGTCTCGACGCCGTGCGCCGTCCCGATACTGGCCGTGCTCCTGGCCTTCGTCGCGGAGAAGGGGAACGTCCTTTACGGGGGCTTCCTGCTCTTTGTCTATGCGCTGGGGCATTCGGCCCTTGTCCTCGTTGCCGGGACCTCCGTCGGAGCGGCGAAGAGCATGCTCGAGTCGAAAGGGCTCCGGCGCGCCCACGGCATCCTGCAGAAGGTCGCCGGCGCCCTGATCATGGGCATCGGAGCGTACTTCTTGTTCTGGCGCTGAACATCGCGAAAGGAGATCGCAGATGACACCTGGGAATCCGAGACTCAAGTTCCTCGACAGATACCTGACCCTGTGGATCTTCCTGGCCATGGGCGCCGGCGTCGGATTAGGCTATTTCGTGCCGGCCGTCGTCGGCTTCATCAACCAGTTCCAGTCCGGAACGACCAACATCCCCATCGCCATCGGCCTCATCCTGATGATGTACCCGCCCCTGGCCAAGTGAAGTACGAGGAGCTCGGCGACGTCTTCAAGAACGTCAAGATCCTATCGTTATCTCTCGTCCAGAACTGGATCATCGGGCCGCTCCTGATGTTCGCCCTGGCCGTCATCTTCCTCCGCGACAAGCCCGAATATATGTATGGCCTGATCATGATCGGCCTGGCCCGCTGCATCGCCATGGTCATCGTCTGGAACGATCTGGCCCAGGGAGACAGGGAGTATGCGGCCGGGCTCGTCGCCTTCAATTCGATCTTCCAGGTCCTCTTTTTCTCGGTCTACGCCTATCTCTTCATCACCATCTTCCCGACCTGGCTCGGCCTCAAGGGCTCGGCGGTCAATATCACCATCGGCCAGATCGCCGAAAGCGTCTTCATCTATCTCGGCATCCCTTTCCTGGCCGGGCTTATCACGCGTTTCAGCCTGCTCAAGCTCAAGGGGAGAACTTGGTACGAGACGAAGTTCATCCCGCGGATCTCCCCGATCACCCTCATCGCCCTGCTCTTCACCATCGTCGTCATGTTCTCGCTCAAGGGCGAGTTCATCGTCAAGATCCCCCTCGACGTCCTGCGCATCGCCGTGCCGCTGCTCATCTATTTCGTCGTCATGTTCCTCGTTTCGTTCTTCATGAGCCGCAAGGCGGGCGCGGACTACCCCAAAGCGGCGACGCTGTCGTTCACGGCGGCCAGCAATAATTTCGAGTTGGCCATCGCCGTGGCCGTGGCCGTCTTCGGGATCAACTCGGGCCAGGCCTTCGCCGCCGTCATCGGCCCCCTCGTCGAGGTGCCGGTGATGATCGGCCTGGTCAACGTGGCCCTCTTCTTCAAGCGCCGGTATTTCCGCGCCCCGGTTTGATTTCCCGTCCTCGTTGTGGATAATAAAATGACCGCTTGAACCTGACCGGGTCGGGGCCTGCGAAGGGAGAGGGCATGAGCGAAGACAAGCTTCCCGAACTCGGCAAGATCCATCCCGCTTTTTTCGACCGGGTCATCTACCCGAAGCTCGGCGCGCCGAGCCGGGATGTCGTCATCGGGCCGCGCCACGGCGTCGATTACGGCGTTCTCCGCGTCGGCCCGAAGTACCTGGCCTTCTCGACCGACCCGTTCTTCATCGTCCCGTCCTTCGGTTTCGCCAAGGCCGCCTGGTTCGGCTTCCACATCGTCTTCTGCGACGTCGCGGTATCCGGGCTCACGCCGCGCTATCTGACGATCGACCTGAACCTGCCGCCCGAGATGACGGAGTCCGAGCTTGAAGAGATGTGGGATGCCATCCACGCCGAGGCGGTCAAATACGGGATCAGCATCCTCACCGGGCACACGGCCCGCTACACGGGCTGCAATTACCCCATGGTCGGCGGGGCGACGTCGATCGCCGTGGGCGGGAAGCGCGACCTCCGCGGTCCCGGGCGGGTGAGGACGGGCGATCGCATTGTCATCACCAAGGGGCCGGCCATCGAGACGACCGGCCTCCTGGCCGTACTGTTCCCGGAGAAGTTCATCGCCGCGGGAGGCGTGGCCTTCCAGAAGGAGGCGGCCGCGGTCTTCTCCCGGATGACGGTCATGGAGGACTGCGCCATCGCCCGGAAGTTCCGCGGCGTCCATGTCATGCACGACGCCACGGAGTGCGGCGTCTGGGGCGGGCTCTACGAGATGGCCCGGGCCGGCGGCTACGGCCTTCGGATCGAGGAAGAGGCCATCCCCGTTCTGCCCGTGATCCGAAGAACGGCCGAGCTCTTTAAATTCGATCCTTTCGCCGCGATCAGCGAGGGCACTCTGATCGCCATGGCGGATGAGAGAGACGCTGACGGCCTGATCAGGGCGCTGGGGGACGAGGGGATCCCGGCGGCGACGGTCGGTGAGGTCGTAAGCGCCGCGGAGGGACTGAAGATCATGGGCCGGTCGGGAGAGCGACCCCTTGAGCACCCGACCGTCGATCCCTACTGGGTCCTGGCCGCCGAGTTCTCGAAATAGGGGCTCCCGCGGACTTTCCCTTGATATCTCCCCCGCAGCTATCCAATAATGGCCTGGGCATGGAAGACATCTCGCGGGGCGTCCGCTCCTTCACCCTGGGCACGGCCGTCAGCCGGGTCATGGGCCTCGTCCGCGAGTCGGTCTTCGCCCACCTTTTCGGCGTCGGCGCGGCCACGGACGCCTTCAACGTCGCTTTCCGTATCCCGAATCTCCTGCGCGACCTCTTTGCCGAGACGGCGCTCTCCGACGCCTTCGTCCCCGTCCTCACCGCCGAGAAAGCCAAGAGCCGGGAGGCCCAGAACCGCCTGGCTTCGAACATCTTCAACGTCCTTTTCGTCGTGACCGGCTTCCTCTCGATCGCGGGACTGCTCGCGGCGCCCTATCTCGTCAAGGCCATCGCCTTCGGTTTCGGCCGCGTGCCGGGAAAGATCGATCTCACGGCCCAGCTGACCGCGGTCCTCTTCCCGTTCCTCCTCTTCGTCAGCCTGGCCGCCTGGGCTATGAGCTATCTCAACACGGAGAGGTCCTTCTTCGTGCCCTCCGTGGCCCCGGCCGTATTCAACCTCTTCTCCATCCTCGTGCCGGTCCTGACGTACGGATGGTACGTGGCCCGCGGCAAGGAACCCATCTTCGGCATGGCCGTGGGCGTCCTCGTCGGCGGGCTGATGCAGTTCCTCGTCCAGACGCCGCTCCTCCGGCGCAAGGGCTTCCGCTGGAGCCCGGTCCTGAGCTTTCGCGACCCGGAGTTCCGGCGGGTCATGGCCCTGTTCGTACCGGTCGCGATCGGGCTCGCGGGGACGCGCATCAACGTCCTCGTCAATACGATCCTCGTGACCCCGCTCGCCGAGGGAAGCGTCAGCTGGCTCAACTACGCCTTCCGGGTCATGCATCTGCCCCTCGGGCTCTTCGGCATCGCCGTCGGGGCGGTCGCCCTGCCGTCGCTCTCGAAGCTCGTGGTCGAGAACGACACGGCGGCTATCCGGGGGACGCTCACCGATTCCCTGAAGATGGTCCTCTTCCTGACATTGCCCACCTCCGCCCTCATCGCCGGCCTCGCCATCCCCGTCACCCGGGCCATCTACGAGCGGGGGCGTTTCACGACGGCGGACACGCTGGCCACGGCCGGGGCGCTCGTCCTTTATGTCGCCGGGATCCCGTTCATGTCGGCCCTGCGGAACGTCGCCGCGGTCTTCTACGCGCACAAGGACGCCAAGACGCCGATGTACGCGAGCTTCTGCTCGATCGGGCTCAACCTCGTCCTGAACGCCACGCTGATGTGGGTCCTGGGATATTTGGCCTTCCCGCTCTCGACGACCCTGGCCGCGATCCTCAACGTGGGCATTCTCTACGCCCTGCTGCCGCGCAAGGTCGGTCCGATGGAGCTCGGGCCGCTCGCGGCCTACGCGGGGAAGCTCGCCGCGGCCTCCGTCGCGGCCGGAGGGGTCGCCTGGTCGGGGAACCGGCTGATCGTCGGACAGTGGGGGACGTCCTTTTTAGCGACGGCCGGAAGCGTCACCGCCTGCGGCCTCGTCGGCCTGGCCGTCTTTTTTGCCCTCTCACGCCTCCTCGGGATCACCGAGACGCGCGACTACTTGCGCCGCTTCCTGCGCCGGTAAGAGAGGGTCAAACCAGGTAGGTTTGACCCTCTCTTGCCCGAGGCATATAATAGCCCTCCCCTCATGGCCGGTCGGCCGCAGGCGTGTCACCCCGCTAAGTGAAAGAGGTTTCCCGCGCTCGCGCGGAGAGGATCATGGCCGGCCACGACGAGCTCTTGAAAGGACTCGGCTTGGACGTCGAGCTCCACCACAAGATCTTCGACTCCATAGACCGGATTTTCCGCAAGACCGTCCTGGCCCAGAAGGACCGCCCCGGCCGGATGGCTTACTTCGACGACGTCATCCACGGCGCCCACGGCGCGCGCGTCCAGGAGATCGTCGAGCGGCGCGCCGCCGGCGACAAGTTCATCGGCACGTTCTGCATCTACGTCCCCGATGAGCTCATCCTGGCCCTGGGGGCCGTCCCCATGGCCCTCTGCGGCGGGACGTCCCTGTCTATTCCTTATGCCGAGAAGGTCCTCCCCCGCGACATCTGCCCCCTGGTCAAGTCCACCCTGGGCCTCGCGCTGTCCAACACCTGCCCGTATGGACCGATCGAGGACCTGGCCGTCGGCGAGACGACCTGCGATGCCAAGAAGAAGACCTGGGATATTCTCGCCGCGGGCGGGGATTTCCACGTCCTCGAGGTGCCGCAGAAAAAGGGCCCTCGCGACCGGGACCTTTGGCATGAGGAGGTCGTCCAGTTCAAGGTCCGGCTCGAAGAGACGACCGGCCGGACGCTCGAGCCGGAAAAGCTCGCAGCGGCGGTCCGCCTGATGAACAGGAAGCGGCGGGCCCTGGCCCGCCTCAACGAGCTCCGTAAAGAGGAGAACCCGCCTCTGAGCGGGCTCGACGCCCTCGTCGTCATGCAGGGCGCCCTCGTCGACGACCCGCTCCGGTTCTCGGAACGGCTCGAAGCGCTCAACGAAGAACTCGAGGACCGCGTCCGCCGGGGCCTCGGCGTCGTCCCGGCCGGGGCCAAGCGCATCATGGTCTCCGGCTGTCCTTCGGTCATGGGCAACTGGAAGCTCCACCATCTCATTGAGTCCGCGGGCGCCGTCGTCGTCTGCGACGAGACCTGCACGGGGACGCGCTACTTCTCGGCTCTCGTGGAGGAGCGCGGCGGCGACCTCGACGCCCAGATCGCCGCCATCGCCGCCCGTTATCTCACGATCGACTGCTCCTGCTTCTCGCCGAACGACGAGCGGATCGCTTCCGTCGTTCGCCTCGCCCGCGATCATCACGTCGACGGCGTCGTCCAGTACGTCCTTCAATATTGCCACACGTACAACGTCGAGGCCGTCCGCGTCGCCTCCGCCCTGAAGGAGGCCGGCGTCCCCAGCATCAAGATCGTGACCGACTATTCCGAGGAGGACACCGGACAGCTCCGCATCCGCGTCGAGGCCTTCCTCGAAGGGCTTTCGAGGTAGAGGGGACGCCATGGCAGCGACGGACCTTTTCCTCGGCCTCGACCTCGGCTCCCGGACGACCAAGCTCGTCGAGATGGCCGGGGGAAAGGTCATTCGGTTCGATATCTTCGACACGACCCACGATTCCATCCTGAAGGTCAGGGCCAGGCTCGACCGGCGGGATTACGCGCGGGCCGCCGCGGCGGGCTACGGCCGCTACCTCACGAGCGCCCACCTCGACTGCCGCGTCGTGACCGAGATCACGGCCTGCGCGCTCGGCGCCCGCTTCATCGATCCGGCGGCGGGCCTGGTCATCGACATCGGCGGCCAGGATTCGAAGGTCATCCAGCTCGGGAACGGGTCCGGCGCCTTCACCGAATTCGAGATGAACGACCGGTGCGCCGCCGGCACGGGCCGCTTTCTGGAGGTCATGGCCCGGCTCCTCGGCTTCAGCCTCGAAGAGTTCGGCCGGGCGGCCTGCGAGACGGACGAGACGGTCGCGCTCAGCAGCATGTGCACGGTCTTCGCCGAGTCCGAGGTCATCTCCCTCCTCGCTTCCGGCTGCGACCGGAAAGCGATCGCCCGCGCGCTTCACCAGTCCGTCGCCGATCGTATCTTCCCGCTCGCGGCCCGGTTCGACGCTCGGGGCGATATCCTGATGGCCGGAGGAGTGGCCCTGGATCCCTGTTTCGTGGACCTCCTGGCGACGAAGCTCTGCCGCCCGATCGTCGTCCCCCCGGATCCGCAGCTCGTCACGGCCGTCGGCGCCGCTTTGGCCGCCGCCCGATAAAGGAGGGGTCAAACCTAAACTTTTAAACTTTCTGACCGGCCGGGTGGGGAAAAGTTTAAAAGTTTAGGTTTGACCCCTTCTGATATAATACGGCGCGAAATGACCTCGCCGGTCACGGTATCCGCTGCCGACAAGTCGCTCCGCAGGACCGCCCTGGCCGTGTCCATGGTCTCCTCATTCCTGACCCCCTTCATGGCCTCCGGCACCAACGTGGCCATGCCCCTCATCGGCAAGGAGTTCGGGCTGAGCGCGGTCGCCCTCGGCTGGGTCCTC
>MEYC01000084.1:0-2559 GCA_001775715.1 Candidatus Aminicenantes bacterium RBG_16_66_30
CCGGACCGCGGCCGAGGTGGGATTGACCCGACAGGGCCTGTTCAAGCTGCTGAAAAAACATGGGATCGAGGCGCGAAGAACCGATCCCTCACCTCGCCAAGATTGAAGACCTTGGCCGAGGCTGTCGACCAGGCGCCCCCGGCGCCCCTGTCATTTCTTGAATGTCGAAGACGTTTCGACCGAGAAGAACTTGTAGTCTTTATAGGTGATTTGAGTCCGGGCCCGGACGAATAGCTTGCCGTCCGCATCACGATAGGCCTCCTCTGTGAGGTCGGAGCTCGGGAACCGGAGGCCGTTCTTCTCGAAGCCGAAATCCGTGACCGAACGGACCTCAGGCATCGCCTTGTAGCTTTCGGCCCTGGCGATGATTTCCTCATAATGGCCGAACGTCGCGGGGTCCCATTCGATCCTGAGCACGCTCGAGTCGTCACGCCTGAGCCAGATCCTCCCCCCCAGGTATCGGGCGACGCCTTTAGCGCGCGGCACGACCTCGAGGATCCACGCGTCCGTCCCGAAGACGGAGTCCGGCCCCAGAAGCCGGTACGAATAGAACGCCTGGGTGCTCTCATCCAGGAGCCGGATCGGCGCGAGTAGAACGTCCGAATAGCTGAACGCGCCCAGACGGGGAGGAGGGTCCGGGGAGGGGGCCTTCTTGCCGTTCCTTTCGAGCAGGACCCTTTTCTCCTCGGTCTTCCCGTCCCGTCGGACGAATTGGTAGTCGTAGAGGTATGTATTCTTCCGGCGGGGATTTCGGCGGATCTCGAGGCGGCTGCGGAGAGGCAGCGGGGCCCCCGGGTCCTTGACCTTGGCCCGCGCCGTTCGCTCCAGGCTTTCGCGGTCGTCGCGGCTGAGGTCCAGCTTCTCTTCGACTTCTTCCATGCAGACGAAGTCGAGCGCCGCCCGCTCCAGCTTCACGCAATATTTCCGGGCCGAGATAATGACGGAGGCGAGGGCAGGCGAAGTGTTATCGGGGGTCTGGACGTCCTGCCCGGCAAAACCCGCTAGAACAAACAGGAGGAGGCCGGACAATGAAAGCGCCCTGGTCCTTGACATGGGTCGATCGCCTTGCTGGCGTTATTATCATGCGCCGGGGCCATCGGGCCGTCAAGCCCGCCCGGATCCACAGTCCGCCTCGCCTGAATCGAGGGATTCAAGGCTGGAGCGAGAGGATTCTACTGGGCAAGAGAGGGATTGCGACATATCTTCACAGGCAAGACCCATGTTTACCCTACAAATATTGATTTCTTATAGAATGTAGGGTAAAATGCCGTCCGTGAACGATATCAAAGACACCCTTCGCGAGAGCCAGGAGTTCTTCCGCGGTCAGGAAAGGAGCCTTGCCGCGAGGCTGGCCGTATTGCCCAAAGGGCGTATCAAGGCAGATCGCAAAGGCGGGGAGATCTACTTCTACCTGCAATACCGAAAGGGGCGATCCGTCAAAACGGACTATCTCGGCAAATCGGTGCAGGCTGACCTAAGGGCCAAGCTCGCCGAACGGAAGCGCTTGGAAAAGGAGCTCGCTCTCGTCAGGGAGAAACTCAAGCTGCTGAGAACTCGGAGGGAGGACGCCGACTTCGTCGATCCCCTCCTGTCGATCCTCAAGGCTCTGACGAAAGAGCACGCCCGGGATGCGGGGCTAGAGATCATCGGAAGCTGGTGTTTTCTCCTCTATCAGAAGCATTTCCCGATGGAGCGATATGCCCTGAAGACGGACGACCTCGATATCCTCATTCCTCGGCCCTTCAAGGGGAGGGCGATCGACCTCGCCGGCTCGCTGCAGCGCCTGGGATTCATCCAGCACTTCAATGCCGACGGGTCGACCTATTTTTCCTCCAGCGGCATGAAGGTCGATTTCCTGACTAAAGCGGGCCGAGAGGGATCGAAGCCCTCGCGCCCTGTCAAAGGACCGGCCGTGGCCCCTCAAGAGCTGAGGTACCTCGAGATCCTATTCGACGAGCCCTTGGTGCTGAAAGTCGCCCGAGGGGTTAAGGCCAAGGTCCCCGCCCCTGCCGCCTTTCTCCTCCACAAGCTGATCGTAGCCACGCTGCCCGAGCGGCGCGGCAAGAGAGAGAAGGACCTGAGGCAGGCCGTTTATGTCGCGAAATATGTTTTAACGGACCGGTCGGAGTCGGACCGGCTGCGCCGGCTTTGGCGAGAGCTGCCGCGCAAGTGGAAGGCGCGGGTCGGGAAAGCCCTGGAGGAGTCCCGGCATGCGGTGCCGCTGGAAGAAGGCGTCGTGCATCGCCTTCGGGAGGTTCTCGTTTGATCTTACCCTACAAATGACGGCGGATAGATCATTTGTAGGGTAACGGCCGGATCGTTGACACCGGCCTGAGCCGCGGGAAGAGCTGATCCGATTCCCTTAGGGCGGGGATTTGTGCTACATTCGGCCCATGGCCGAGACGAAAGACGAAGCCCACGTTTATTCCGTCGTCTGCCCGTGCTGCGGGGCGACCCTCTGGATCGACGGCGGGACCCGGTCCGTCCTCCGCTCGGAAAAAGCCAAGAAAGCGAAGGGCTCGCTCGACGAGTTCCTGGTCAAGGAACACAAGCGGCAGA
>MEYC01000084.1:2638-2780 GCA_001775715.1 Candidatus Aminicenantes bacterium RBG_16_66_30
CAAGAAAGCGCTGGAGAAAGCCGAAAAAGGGGAAGACGAAGAGCAGAGCTAGCAAGAGAGGGGAACACGTACCAAGGGTACAGATAAGAATGGGGACACGTACCCGGGGTACATGTCCCCAATTCAGCTTCCCGCCTGGGTC
>MEYC01000084.1:2818-2963 GCA_001775715.1 Candidatus Aminicenantes bacterium RBG_16_66_30
GAAGCCGAAGAGGGCCAGCATCGCCACCGAGAGGTAATTCATGAACGCCCAGGGCAGGTAGGAGAATGTCGAGACGCCCAACGTCCCGGTGATGTAGACCCCGGCCATGCTCCAGGGGATGAGGGGGACGATGATGCCGCCGCTC
>MEYC01000084.1:3122-6457 GCA_001775715.1 Candidatus Aminicenantes bacterium RBG_16_66_30
TTCCAGGATGACGGCGAGGCAGCCCGTTCTCTGCATGATGCCGCCGAAGGCGAAGGCCGTGAAAGCGATGAGCTGGGTCTCCATCATGCTCATCATGCCGCCCTTGGCGAGGAGACGGTCGACGAGCTCGACCCCCGTCCGCGCCGGGAGGCCCGTGTTCATGGCCGTGGCCACGGTCGTGAGCGGGATCTTCTGGACGACGACGGCCAGGACGGCCGCGACGAGGGACGACAGGACCATGGCCGGGATGGTCGGCTTCTTGGCCACGGCGAAATAGAAGATGACCGCCATGGGCAGGAGGAGGAGGAGGTTGAACCGGAAGTTGGCCTTGAGCGTCGTGAGGATGAGGTCGAGCGTCTCCGACTGGACCGCGGCCGCGCCGTACTTCAGGCCGACGATGAAATAGATCGCCAGGCCGGCCAGCCAGGCCGGCACGGCCGACCACATCATGTGCTTGATGTGGTCGAAGAGGTTCGAGCCGGAGATGACCGTGGCCAGGTTGGGGATGTCGGATAGCGGCGACATCTTGTCGCCGAAATAGGCCCCGGCGACGACGGCCCCGGCGGCCGGGCCGAGGGGGATGCCGAGGCCCATGGCGATGCCGATGAAGGCGACGCCGACCGTGCCGATCGTCCCCCACGACGTCCCCGAGGCGATGGCGACGACCGAACAGACGAGGCAGGCCGTGGCCAGGAAAAACTTGGGCGAGATGAGCTTCAGGCCGTAGTAGATGACCATGGGGATCGTCCCGCTGGCCATCCAGGAGCCGACGAGGATGCCGACCGAGAGCATGATCAGGATGGCCGGCATAGCCTTGTGAATGCTCTCGACGATGCCGCGCTCCATGTCCTTCCACTTGAAGCCGAGAAGGAGGCCCATGACCGCCGTGATCGTCGCGGCCGCCACGAGGAGGACCTGGGCTTTGATCTTGTAGACGCCGTAGCCGATGCCGAGGAGGAGGGCCATGGCGACGAGGGGGATGAGGGCGACGGCTAGCTTGGGCGGCCGGCCGGCGGCGGCGGTCGCGGCCTGAGGCTCGGTTATTGCGGTCGACGCCGTGTTCGGAGCGTTGTCGTCGGCCATCGGCTCTCTCCTTAAGTCCAAGAGGGACAGTCCTCTCCGGGGGACAGTCCCTTTCTTAGCTGCTGAAAGTGCCGCGGGCGAGGAGGCGCCCGCCGGCGATCATTCGCTTGCCTCGGGCGAAAACGTCGCTCAGACCAAGGTCCGCGTCGAGGACGATGAGGTCGGCGTCCCGTCCGGGCTCGATCCGGCCTTTCTTTCCGAGCTTGTAGAAATCGGCCGAGTTGGTCGAGAAGACGCGGACGGCCGTTTCGATGGGCAGGATCTCCTTCCGGATGATCTCCATGAACTTGCGGAAGAAGTCCCGCTCCGTGGCGATCGTTAAGCGGACCAGGCGTCCGTTCGCGTCGAAGACCGGCAGGCTGCCGTTGCTGTCGGAGCTGGCCATCATGCGGGTCAGGGGCAGGCCCATGCCGCTGAAGCGGGCGATCGCGTCCTCCGGCCGGACCTCGGGATCGGGGGGCTCGGGATCGGGCCCGACGGTCAGGTCGACGGATCCTCCGGCCGCCGCCCACTCGAGGCCGTGTTCGAAAAGTTGGGGATTGCGGTTGATATGGGTTGGGATGACCTGGGTCACGGGGATCTCCGTCTCCCGGATGAGCCGGAAGAGGAATTCGAGCCGGCGCTTGCCGTCGCCCAGGTGGAGATGGAGGACGCCGGCCTTGCCCCCGAGCATCCCCCCGACCCGGCATTCCGCGGCCAGGCGGGCGATCTCTTCGAAGGTCGGCTGGGAGGAGCGGTGGTCGCTCACGGCGATCTCGCCTGCGCCGACGACCTTGTCGATGAGAATAAGATCGGAGCGGACGCTGCCCGTCAGGGTCTTGACCGGGATCTCGTAGGAACCCGAAAAAACGAAGGTCGAGACCCCCTCGATCTCGAGGGCCCGGGCCTTGGCCAGGAGGGAGGTCATGTGGCGCGTGACGCCGTCGGTCCCCAGGCAGCCGATGACCGTCGTGACGCCGCTCGAGACGATGTCCTCGACGCGGATCTCAGGAGCGCGCGTCGCCGGGCCCCCCTCGCCTCCGCCGCCGAGGATGTGGACGTGGGGGTCGATGAGCCCGGGCAGGACGCGTCTGCCGGCCGCGTCGACGACGTCGGCTTCGAGGCCTTCGACGCGGATGCGGCCCGGATCGGCCACGGCCGCGATGACGCCGCCGGCCGCGAGGACGTCCTTCCGGCCGAGAGGTTCGGGAGCGAAGACGTCTCCATTGCGGATCAGGGTGACCATGGGCGCCTCCTCGACAGGGTGACCGGCCTAACGTAGCATGCCTGTCCGGTCGGCGCAAGCGGCCGCCCCCGCTCCGGGCCCGTTTTGAAATCCGGCGGCGGTTTGGGTAGAATACCTCCACTCATGGCCACGTTCGAAGAGGAATACAAGCGCATCGAGAAGTTCGTCAACTTCATAACGAAGGTCTTTCTCCTGCCCAAGAAGATCGACCTCCGCGGCGCCGAGAACTTCGCCCGGGAAGGCCCGGAGATCATCGTCGGCAACCACATCGGGTCCTACCAGGACGTTTCCGTCCTGGTCCGGACCCGGCCCCGGCTGACCTACTTCACGGCCAACAAGGAGATCTTCACCCGCGAGGGCGCGAGCGATCTCGTCCTGCGCCACCTCCACCGGCACATGGGCAAGTTCGGCGGGTTCGTCCACCTCATCCTCAACCCCTTTTACGCCTTCATGGTCACTTTTGTGTCCACGAACATCGCCAGGATCGGGACGATCCCCGTCGACCTCCAAGGCAGCCGGCGGGAGTCCGTCCTCAGGTGCCAGGACTACCTGAGGAAGGGCCGGGCCGTCGTCGCCCTGCAGGGCCGCGGCCGGGTCCAGCCCAAGGACCCGAATCCCTACGTCGCGGAATTCCGCCGGGGCGTCTCGGTCATGGCCTACAACCTCTACAAGAAGGGCGGGATCTCCGTGCCGGTGACACCGTTGTCCATCTTCGGGACGCACATCATGTGGGGCGTTCCGGCGACGGTCAAGGTCAACGTCGGGCGGCCGCTGTTCGTCCGGGATTACTGCACCGGCGGGGAGGTCTCGACCGTCGAAGCCTTCCGTGCGGCGCTGCAGCAGACCGTGACCGGATTGTTCCTCGAGAGCCTGAGCTGGTAGCCCGGCCCCGCGGCGTTTTGGGTTCGATCTTGAAAGGAAGGTGAACCATGTTCAAAGGACATCCCAAGGGCCTGTTCGTGGCGTTCTTCGCCAACATGGGCGAGCGCTTCGGCTTCTACACGATGATCTCCATCTTCGTCCTGTT
>MEYC01000084.1:6491-26304 GCA_001775715.1 Candidatus Aminicenantes bacterium RBG_16_66_30
CAGCCGCCTCGGCGTCCCCGTCTTCATGGCCGACGTCAAGGGCGACCTGGCCGGCGTCAGCAGGCCGGGCGCGGCGACGCCGAAGATCCAGGAGCGCGTCGGCCTGCTCAAGCTCGGCGATTATCCGTTTGAGGGCAGCCCGGTCGCGTTCTGGGACATCTTCGGCGAGCAGGGCCACCCCGTGCGGACGACCGTGTCCGACATGGGCCCGCTCCTCATCTCGCGGCTCCTCAACCTCAACGACGTCCAAAGCGGGGTCCTCACAATCGTCTTCCGCATCGCCGACGACTCGGGGCTCCATCTCCTCGACTTCAAGGACCTCCGGGCCCTGGCCCAGCACGCCGGGGACCACGCCGAGGAGTTCGAGACGGAATACGGCCGGGTCTCGCCGGCCAGCATCGGGGCCATCCAACGGGGCCTCCTGACGCTCGAGGAGCAGGGCGCCGACCGGTTCTTCGGCGAGCCCGCGCTCGAGCTCGACGACCTCATGCAGACCGACGGCGCCGGCCGGGGGATCATCAACATCCTCGCGGCCGACAAGCTCATGCTGACCCCCCGGGCCTACTCGACCTTCCTCCTGTGGCTGATGGCCGAGCTCTTCGAGCGCCTGCCCGAGGTCGGCGATCTGGAGAAGCCGCGGCTCGTCTTCTTCTTCGACGAGGCCCACCTCCTGTTCACGGACGCGCCCCAGGTCCTCCTGGAGAAGATCGAGCAGGTCGTCCGGCTCATCCGCTCGAAGGGCGTCGGCGTCTATTTCGTCACCCAGAACCCTCTCGACGTGCCTGACGTCGTCCTCGGCCAGCTCGGCAACCGCGTCCAGCACGCCCTCCGGGCGTTCACGCCGCGGGACCAGAAGGCCGTCCGGTCGGCGGCCGAGACGTTCCGGCAGAACCCCAAGGTCGACGTCGAGACGGCCATCACCCAGCTCGGCACCGGCGAGGCCCTGGTCTCGTTCCTCGACGAGAAGGGCCAGCCGGAGATCGTCGAGCGGGCGTTCGTCCTGCCGCCGTGGAGCCGGATCGGACCGGTCACGCCGGCCGAGCGGCAGGAGACCGTCCGCGGCTCTCTCGTCTTCGGGCATTACGAGAAGGCCGTCGACCGGGAGTCGGCTTACGAGATGCTCAAGGCCCGGGCCGACCGTGAGGCGGCGGCCGCGGCCCAAGCGCAGGCGGAAGCCGAGGCGCAGGCCCGGCAGGCCCCCTACGGCTATCCGCCGGCGCCCCAACCGGGCCGGGCGCCCCGGTCCTATCCGGGCTATCCCCCCGCCCCCCGGCGCCCGGCCGGCCGCTCCCGGGACACTCTGGTAGAGGCCATGGCCAAGAGCGCCGCGCGCTCCGTCGGCAGCCAGCTCGGCCGCTCCATCCTCCGCGGCGTCCTCGGCTCGATCTTGAAAGGAAGGTGAACCATGTTCAAGGGACATCCCAAGGGCCTGTTCGTGGCGTTCTTCGCCAACATGGGCGAGCGCTTCGGCTTCTACACGATGATCTCCATCTTCGTCCTGTTCATGCAGGCGAAGTACGGTATGTCCGCGGCCGCCGCGGGCTCCCTCTACGCGACCTTCCTCGTCGGCGTCTACATCTTCCCCCTGCTCGGCGGCTTCCTGGCCGATCGCTTCCTCGGCTACGGCCGGACGATCGGCCTGGGCCTCGTTGTCATGTTCATCGGCTATGTCCTGCTGGCCCTGCCGACGGTGATGAACACCGGGTTCGCGCTCATCGTCGCCGCCCTGACCGTCGTCGCCCTGGGCACGGGCCTGTTCAAGGGCAACCTCCAGGCCCTGGTCGGGAACCTCTATGACGATCCCAAATACGCGCCCCTGCGGGACCGGGCCTTCAATATCTTCTACATGGGCATCAACATCGGGGCTATGTTCGCGCCATCGGCGTCCATGGCCGTGTGCAACTGGATCATGGGCCAGTCCGGCCTAGCCTATGACGCCCGCATCCCGGCCCTGGCCAATGATCTCCTCAAGGGCAAGCTGGCCGATGCGTCGTCCTTCCTGGCCATCGCCCAGGGCCAGGACGCCTCGGTCACCCTGGACACGCTGGGCCGCTTCGCCACGGACTATATCAACACCCTGAGCAAGTCCTATCACTTCGGCTTCGGGGTCGCCTGCATCAGCCTGATCATCTCCATGGCCGTCTTCTGGGGCTTTCGCAAGCACTACAAGACGGCCGCCCTGACCGAGCGCCAAAAGGCCAAGTCCGAGGCCCTCAAGTCTCAGGTCGTCGAGCTCACGCCCGCCCAGACGCGCGAGCGCTTGGTCGCCCTGGGCCTCGTCTTCTTCGTCGTCATCTTCTTCTGGATGGCCTTCCACCAGAGCGCCGTGACCCTGACCTATTTCGCCCGGGATTATACCGTGCCCAGCGTCGGCCAGGCGACCAACCTGCTGTTCGACATGACGGGGCTGCTGCCCGCCTTCCTGTCGCTCCTCGGGCTTTTCTTCCTCGCGAGAAAGGCTTCGAGCGGGCTGACCCGCCTCCTGGGCGGAGCCGCGTTCGCCGGCTTCGGCGTCCTGGCTTACCTACGCTACAGCGGCTACGACGCCGTCAATCCGTTCCAGCCGCAGATGTTCCAGCACTTCAATCCGTTCTTCATCGTCGTCCTGACGCCCCTCGTCGTCGCCCTCTTCGCCCGGCTCAACAGCAAGGGCCGGGAGCCCTCCGCGCCGCGCAAGATCGGCTTCGGCATGTTGACGACGGCCGCGGCCTACGCCATCCTGATCATCGGCTCCTTGAGCCTGCTGAGCCCGAAGGCCCTGGGCGGCCAAGTCGCCCCGCTGGGCTCCCAGGTCACCGTCTGGTGGCTCATCTCGACCTACTTCATGCTGACGATCGCCGAGCTCTTCCTCAGCCCGATCGGCATCTCGTTCGTCTCCCGCGTCGCCCCGCCTAAGTACAAGGGCTTGATGCAGGGCGGCTGGTTCGCGGCCACGGCCGTCGGCAACTCGCTCGTCGGTGTGACCGCCTATTTCTGGGAGCGCCTGCCGCTCTCGGCGGTGTGGGCCATCCTGGCCGGGGCCTGTATCCTCTCGGCCGCTTTCATCTTCTCCATCATGAAGCGGCTGGAGCGTGTGGCCAAGGCCTGACCTCGGAAAGCGGCTGATCCTTAGAGGATGGCCTTCTTTTTATCGAGGTAGTAGAGGTAGTTCTCGTAGGTGACGTCCGGCGGGACGCGGTGATCGACGCACGGCAGGTAGCCGCCCCGCTTGACGAGAGGGCGGAGCCGTTCGAGCTCCCGGTCGATGGCCTCCTTTCCGGCGATCAGGGCCATCTTGTCGACGCCGCCGAAGAGAAGGATCTTGTCCCCGTGCTCCTCGCGGAGCTTCCCCGGGTCTGTGTGGAGGGACTCGATGGGGAACATGCAGTTGATGCCGCCCCTGAGCCAACCGGGCACGAGCTCATAGATCCGTCCGTCGCAGTCGAGGACGTTGACCTCGATGCCGCGCGCCCGGAGGGCCTCCGTGATCCGCTTGTAGCGCGGCACCATGAGCTCTTCGAAGAGCTTCGGCGACATGAGCGGGCCGTGGTTGTAGCACATGTCCTCCCACCACCAGGCCACGTCGACCTCTCCGCCTCCCGGGATGTGGCGCTCGATGAATTCGAGGTCCATCCGGGTGACGTGCTCCATCATCTCCTCGACCCAGTCCCGGTCGGTCATCAGGGCGATGGACAGGTTCTCGAGGCCCATCCAGTCCCTGAGCCAGCCGTAGAGCGAGCCGCAGTGGAAGAGGATGGGCATCCCGGCCGCGTGGGCCGCGTCGACGGCCGCCCGGACGTCGCCGACCCGGCCCGGGCGCCGGGGATCCAGACGCTCGTCCCGCAGCTTCTCCCAGTCCGCCCGGGTCTCGACGGCGAACTTGAGGAACTTGGGCATGGAGGAGTCGTAGTCGAGCATCTCGGTGAGGGCGCCGTCCCTCGTCTGAACGATGCGCCGCTCGCCCCTCGTCTCGATGGTCGTCTCTTCGAACGCTGGGAAGAGGCCCTTCCGGATCGGCACCTCGTGGATGATCGAGATCCCCTCGAGCCCCAGGTGCCGCTCGACGTCCTCGTTCGTCCGGCAGTCGCGGGGCAGGCCCTGTTCGTGCCAGACGGCGATCGTCTTGTCCCAGTAGCCGAACTCCATATCCGGGACGCGGTCCGGCTTCTCCCAGCGGAAGACCCTGTTGAAGCGTTCTCGTGTGGTCATGGGTGGGACGATAATATCCCGGGGGCCGAGGTCCGTCAACCCGGCGGCCCCCCGCGCCCTGGCGTTGAAAAGGGACCCTGCCTGTAATAGAATGGATGGAACCAGGATCGGAGCAGGTAAGATGAGTATCGGATCGAGGTTTCGGGTTTTCTTTGTCCTCCTGAGCCTCGCCGCCCTCCTCGCCTCCGGCTGTGCCCGCAAAAGCGCCGTTCCCGGCGTCTTTATCGCCGCGGATGCCTCCTGGCACGAGCGCGCCGCGGCCTCGGAGATCCGCCGCTACCTTTATCTCAGGACCGGCGAGCTTCCCGAGATCAGGGAAGTCCGGTCGTTCGCCCGGGTCCCGGCCCGATCCGTGGCGGTTATGGAAAAAGGCGGCTCTCTCGCCCTCGGCCTGGACGACGCCGGGACCGCCGCGAAGATCGCCTCCCTCGGCGGCGAGGATTATTGGCTCAAGACCCTGCCGCGGCGTTCCGGCCGCACAGTCCTCGTCGCCGGCGGCAGCGGGCCCGCCGTCCTCTATGGCGCCTACCAGCTGGCCGAGAAGCTGGGCGTCCGGTTCGGCCTCGAGGGCGACGTCGTCCCCGACGCCCGGATCGCCGCGCCGGAGCTCGACCTCGACGAGACCGGCCGCCCCCTTTTCGCCGTCCGCGGCATCCAGCCCTTCCATGACTTCCCCGAGGGGCCGGATTGGTGGACCCTTGAGGACTACAAGGCCGTCCTGGGCCAGCTTCCCAAGCTCCGGATGAACTTCTTCGGCCTCCACACCTACCCCGAGAACCCCAGCAAGGAAAAGGGCGCGACGCCCAGCGCCGAGCCCACGGTCTGGATCGGCCGCGCGGCCGACTCCGGTCCGGACGGCAGCGTCGTCGCCAGCTACCCGGCGAGCTATCAGAACACGGCCCGCGGCAATTGGGGATATGAGTCCAAGAAGACATCGGACTTCCATTTCGGCGCGGCCCTCCTTTTCGACCGCGACGATTTCGGGAACGACGTCATGGCGGGCTTCAGCCCCGGCCCGGCGACGGACGAGGCCTCGAACGAGGTGTTCAACCGGGCGGCCGCCGTCTTCCGAGACGCCTTCATCCTGGCCCGCCGGCTCGGCGTCAAGACCTGCGTCGGGACGGAGACGCCCCTGACCGTTCCCGATCTCGTCAAGAAGCGCCTGGCCGATTCCGGACGCGACCCGAAGGACCCGGCCGTCGTCAAGGACATCTATCAGGCCATGTTCCGGCGGATCGCCGCGGCCTATCCCATCGATTATTATTGGTTCTGGACCTGGGAAGGCTGGACCTGGGACGACGCTTCCCCCGAGGCCATCAAGGCCGTGACCACGGACCTCGACATGGCCGTCCAGGCCTGGAAAGAGGTCCGGCCGCCCTTCAACCTGGCCACCTGCGGCTGGGTCCTCGGCCCGCCATCCGATCGCACCCTCTTCGACCAGGTCCTGCCCAAGGACGTGGCCATGAGCACGATCAACCGCGAGGTCGGCAAGGCCCCCGTCGATCCGGGCTTCTCCCGGATCTCGGGACGCTCCCTCTGGGCCATCCCCTGGATGGAGGACGACCCCGCCCTGACCTCGCCCCAGCTCTGGGCCGGCCGGATGCGCCGCGACGCCGCCGACGCCTTGCGTTACGGCTGCGACGGGCTCCTCGGCATCCATTGGCGGACGCGCGTCCTCTCGGCCAATGTCCTCTCGCTGGCCCGGGCGGCCTGGGACCAGGGTTGGAACACCCTCCCGAAGAGCGTCGCCGAGGACGTCGGGCCCATCACCGGCCAGTTCGTGAGCTTCGGGGACCAAGCCGTCGCCGGGGCGGGGGCCGCGGCGGCGGTCTATCGCGATGTCCGCGACCGCGTCTTCGCCTACCATCTGCCGGTCCCGAACGGCACCTACACGGTCACCCTGCAGTTCGTCGAGGGTTCCGTCGACCGGGCCCGCGGCCGCGTCTTCGACGTCCTCCTCCAGGGCCGCCGGGTCCTTGACAACTTCGACATCTTCGCCCGCGCCGGGAAGTTCCGGGCCCTCGACCTGACCTTCGAGGGGATCGAGGTCACGGACGGCCGCTTGGCCGTCGACTTCGCCGACCGCATCCATTACCCGGCCTTGGCCGGCATCGTCGTTCGTGGCCGGGATTTCGTCAAGAAGGTCAACTGCGGCGGCCCGGCCGTCCTCGATTACGAGGCGGATTGGCCGGAGACCGCCCGCCACCTCCCGTCGCTCGATCTCTACGAGGACTGGTGCCGGGCCCAGTTCGGCCCCGAGGCGGCCGCCGAGGCCGCGGCGGTCTTCGCCGGGATCGATGGCCGCCATCCTGTCCCGGTCACTTGGATCGGCGGGCCCGGCAATATCCAGCCCGACCCCCGGCCCTGGGACGAGGTCAAGGCGTCCTACGCGTTCGCCGACGATTTCGCCGCCCTCGAGCCCAAAGTCACGGGGCCCGGTCACAAAGAGCGCTTCGGCTACTGGCTGGCGAGCTTCCGCTACATGCGGGACGTCGCCCGCTTCAACGGCCTCTGGGCCGCCTACAACAAGGCCGTCGAGAAGGCCAAGGCGGCCAAGGTCGAGCCGGCGCGGAAGGCCGTCCTGACAGAGGAAGCCCTGCCGATCCGGGCCGAGATGGCCATCGTCCTGAAACGGATCTTCGGCGCCCTTCTCCTCGCCGTCGGCAACGCGGGCGAGCTGGGGACGATCGCCAATTGGGAGCAGCACCTTCTCCCCGGCGCCTGGGAGAGGCCGGAGGCCGAGCTCGCCCAGATGCTCGGGAGCGAGCTTCCGGCCGACGTCCTCCTTTCCCGCGCTTACGACGGCCCGCTCCGGGTTTTCGTGCCGGCCGTGCGGGCGTCGCTCGAGGCCGGCGAAGCCTGGAAGATCAAGGCCGTCGTCCTCAGCGAGGGGCAGCCCGATACGGCGGCCGTCCGCTGGCGCGAGCTTGGCAGCGGCGAATTCCGGAGCGTCCCGTTGGAACACAAGGCCCGCGGCGTGTTCACTGCGGCGCTCCCGCCTCCCCCCGGGGCGATCGAGTACTACGTCGAGGTCAAAGCCGGCGGCGAGACCGCGCTCTTCCCGGCGACCGCCCCCGGGCTGAACCAGACCGTCATCGTCCTTCCGGTGGTGAAATGAGCGAGACCGCGTCGACCCCGGGTCCGTCCGAGATCCTGCGGCTGCCGAAAAGGCTGCGGGCGGCGGAGCTCGTCGCCGTCCTCGGCGACCTCGGCCGGCGGTCCGGGGACGGGCCCGTGATCCTCGATTTCCGCGACGTCGAGGAGTTCGACAGCGCGACGCTGGCTTTTCTCGGCCACCTCTCGGATTGCCAGCCGGGGGTCTCCGCCGCCAATGTCCCCGAGGCCCTGGCCCGGGCCGAGGCGGCCTTCGCGAGGCGGCCGGACGTCTGCTGGCCCGAAAAGCCGGCGGCGCCGCCGTCCGGGACCCGTTCCAGCCGCTTCTTCCAAGCCATGGCGGACCGTTTTCTCGCCCGGGTCCGCGCGCTGGGGATGTTCCTGGCCATGTTCGGCGACGAGGTCTTTCACATCGGCCGTTACCTGAGGCGGCGACGGGGCGTCTATCCGGGGGAGACCTGGAACCAGATGTTCTTCATGGGCTACCTCTCCTTCCCCATCGTCTGCCTCCTTCTGTTCCTCGTCGGCGTGACGATCTCGATCACTTCGGCCGAGCAGCTCCGGATCTTCGGCGCCGAGGTCTACATCGCCGACCTCGTCGGCTACGCCATGCTCCGCGAGCTCGTCCCGCTGATGACCGGCGTCATCCTGGCCGGCAAGGTCGGGGCCGCCGTCACCGCCGAGCTGGCCAGCATGACCGTCCTCGAGGAGGTCGACGCCCTGCGGACCATGGGCGTCGTGCCGGAGAGGTTCCTCATGGTCCCGCGCCTCATCGCCATCACCCTGGTCGTCCCGCTCCTCGTGGCCATGGCCGACGTCGCCGGCATCTTCGGGGGCGTCGTCGTCGCCCGGGTCACGTTCGGGATGCTGCCATCGGCCTTTATCGACCAGATGCTCAACACCGTCGATTGGACCGATTTCGCCTGGGGCCTCATCAAGACGGTCGTCTTCGGCTGGGCCGTCGTCGTCGGGGCCGGGTTCAAGGGCCTGACCGTCGGCCGGAGCGCCGAGGAGGTCGGCCGGGCCACGACGCAATCCGTCGTCCTGTCGATCACGATGATCATCGTCATCGACTGCATCTTCGCCTTCGTGCTGTACTGATATGGATATCATCACGGCCCGCGATCTGACCGTCGGCTACGGACGGACCGAGGTCCTCCGTGACCTCGCCTTCGCCATCCCCGAGGGCCTGATCACGGCCGTCGTCGGCGTCAGCGGCTCGGGCAAGTCGACCCTGCTCAAGACGCTGGCCGGCCTGCTCCCCCCGCTCGGCGGCGGCTTCGAATTCGCCGGCAGCCCTGTCGACTACCGTTCCGAGGCCTCGCTCGGCCGCCTGTACGCCAGGATCGGCGTCCTTTACCAGGACGGGGCGCTGCTCAACGGGCTGAGCCTCTACGAGAACGTGGCCCTGCCCGTGCGCATGCACTATCCGGAGCTGCCCGAGGCGGTCGTCCGCGACATGGTCCACGCCGGCCTGGCCCAGGTCGAGATGGCCGGCAGCGCCGAGAAGTTCCCGTCCGAGCTCTCCGGCGGCATGCGAAAGAGGGGAGCGCTGGCCCGGGCCCTCGTCCTCGATCCTCACGTCGTGTTCTGCGACGAGCCCTCTTCGGGCCTCGACCCGATCACGTCCCGCCTCCTCGACGACCTCCTCCTCCGGCTGAAGGAGAGCTTCAAGATGACCCTCGTCGTCGTCACCCACGAGCTCCGTTCGATCGAGCGGGTGGCCGACCGGGTCCTCCTCCTCAACGACGGCGGCCTCCGCTACGCGGGCGACTACGCCGATCTGGCCGCCTCCGACGACGGATTCATCCGGACATTCTTCCTCAGGAAGGGCCATCATGATGACGCATGAGCAAAAGAACCGGCTGGGGATATTCCTGTCCCTGGCGACGGTCGTCTTCGTCACCGTCGCCGGATTCTTCATCGTCCCCAAGCTCCGCGACCCCGGCGACGTCTACGTCATTAAGTTCCACGACACCTCCGTCCACGGCCTCCTCGAAGGCTCCCCCGTGAAATACCGGGGTGTCCCTGTCGGGCGGGTCGTCGGGCTGTCGTTCAGCCCCACGGACATGGATTGCATTCAGGTCGAGGTCAAGATCCGGCCGGGTCTTCCGGTCAAGACGGATATACGGGCCACTCTGGTCTATGTCGGGCTGACGGGGCAGAAATATATCGAGCTGAGCGGCGGCAGCCTCGAGTCCCCGAACCTGAAGGCCCACGGCGAGATCCCCGCGGGCCGTGGCCTGGGGGAGCGGGCCGACGATATCATCTCGAACATCGAGGTCACGGCCAAGCGGATCACTGAATTCCTCTCCCCGGAGAACGTGGCCAGGGTCAACGCCTTCCTCGAGAACAGCCAAAAGGCCTCGACCGCGATCGCCGGGGTCCTCGACTCCCGCCGGACCTCCCTTGAGAACACCCTGGCCAGCTTCGAGAGGGCCTCGGCCGAGTTCGCCCGGGCGACGGAGAACTTCGTGCCCATGACCGAAGACCTCGACCGTCTCGTCCGGACGGTCGAGGCGAACGCCCAGAAGACCCTGGGCAACATTTCGGACCGCTTCTCGGCCGAGGAGATGGGCCAGGTCCTCAAGGACGTCCGGGATTTCCTCGCGACGGCCTCCGTCAGCCTGAAGAAGGTCGAGAGCGTCCTCCTCGAGCAGCAGTCGGAGCTGACGCGGACGTTCATGAGTCTCGGCGTCGCCGTCGAGAACCTGGCCCAATTCTCCCGCGAGATCGCCGAGGACCCGTCGGCCATCCTGAGGACGCGAAAGGACAAGAAATGATGAGGAAACTCGCCGTTCCGCTCGTTTCGATCATCCTCCTCGCCGGCTGCTTTTCCACGCCGGCCAAGCGGTATTTCCAGATCGTGGCCATGGACCTCGATGCCCAGCCGCATGCCCCGATCGGCAAGGTCATCTACGTCGAGCCCGTCCGCGTCGACCCGCTCTACGACGACTTCCGGGTCATCTACCGGGTTTCCCCCTACGAGCTGAAATACTACACCTCCGTCTTCTGGGCCAAGAAGCCCGACGTCCTCTTCCGCGAGGCGATCAGCGATTACCTCATCAAGAAGGAAGGCTTTCCCCGGGTCATGATCGACGTCCTGCAGGGCGACCCGGAGATCGCCCTCCGCTCCAACGTCCGCCTCCTCGAGGAGATCGACAATCCCAAGAACTGGTTCGCCCGCCTGGCCATGGACCTGGAGTTCCTCGAATTCAAGACCGGGCGGACGATCGTCAAGCACTCGTTCGACCGGAGGCTGCCGCTCGAGGCCCGCAAGGTCAGGTTCCTGCCGGGGGTCGTCTCGGGGATCCTCGTCGTCGAGCTCGACGTCGCGGTCCGCAAGCTGGCCGAAGCGCTCGCCGCAAAATAGGGGACTGTCCCTCGGGGACGGCGACTTCAGGCGGCTTTCAGCCAGCGGCGCTCGATCTCCTCGAGCGTCTTGCCTTTCGTCTCCGGCAGGAAGAACCACATGAAAACGAGGTCCAGGGCGCACATCGCCGCGTAGAGCCAGAAGGCCGACGACGGGTGGAACCGGTCCGAGATGACCGGGAACGTCAGCGTGACCGCGAAATCGGCCAGCCAGAGGATGAGCGTCGCCATTCCCATGGCGCTGCCCCGGACCTTGATGGGGAAGATCTCGGCCATGACCACCCAGACGAGCGGTCCCATGGCCGAGGCGAAGAAGGCGATGTAAAGCAGGATGATGAGGAGCAGGGCCGAGGCCGGCAGGACCGGGAATTTGAACGCGGCGCCGAGGAGGACGAGGGAGACGCCCATGCCGCCCGTGGCGACGAGGAGGAGGGGCCGGCGGCCGACCCTGTCGGCGAGGACGATGGCCACGACCGTGAAGAGCATGTTGACCAGGCCGACGATCGTCGACTGCCCGATGGCCGACATCCGTTCGAACCCCGCGCCCTCGAAGATCCTCGGCGCGTAGTAAAGGATGGCGTTGATGCCCGTGATCTGCTGGAAGACGGCCAGGACGACGGCGATGAGGAGGGGCCGGCGGAAGGCGGGGCGGAAGAGCTCGCGGAAGGAGCCCTCCTCGAGAGCCAGCGTGTCCTTGATCTCGCGGATCCCGGCCGCGGCCGCCTCCGCGGAGTCGGCCCGGGTCAGGACGGTCCGGGCCTCGTCCTCCCGGCCGTTCTTGACCAGCCAGCGCGGGCTTTCCGGGACGCCGAGGAGCAGGAAGAAGAAGAGGACCGAAGGGACGGCGCCCATGGCGTACATCCAGCGCCAGTTCGCCGGGCCGGCCCCGGCGAAGGCCCAGTTGACGAAGTAGGCGAGGAGGATCCCCGTGACGATGGCCAGCTGGTTGACCGAGACGAGGGCGCCGCGAACGCGGGCCGGCGCGATCTCGGCGATGTAGAGCGGCGAAAGGACCGCCGCCGAGCCGATGCCGAGACCGCCGATGAACCGGAAGATGACGAATTCCGTGATCGTCCGCGGCAGGGCGCAGCCGACGGCCGAGACGAGAAAGAGGACGGCGGAGATGAGCATGAACCTCCGCCGCCCGATCCGGTCGCTGATCGGGCCGGCCAGCCCCGCCCCGAACATGCAGCCGATGAGGACGACGCTCACGGCCCAGCCCTCCTGGAGCGAGTCGAGCGAGAACTGCTCCTTCATATAGCGGGTCGCGCCCGCGACGATGGCCGTATCGAAGCCGAAGATCAGGCCGCCGATCGCGGCGACGAGGGTGACGGAGAGGACGTACCAGGCCGTTTTCTTCATGCGCCGCTCAAATCGGGGACACGTACGGAATTCCAGCGAATTCCGAACATGTCCCCCTTTTCTGTATAGAGCGTTTCCCCTGATCGGGGGGATACATCAGCTTTTGCCGCCAAATTCAGTCAGTGCCGTAAACATTGCGATGATGTTGGCGATGGGGACGTTGGCCTGGATGTTGTGGACCGTGTTGAACACGAACCCGCCGTCCCGGCCGAAGATCTCGCAGCGCTCGAGGACCTCGGCCCGGACCGCCTCTGGCGTGCCGAAGGCCAGGGTCTTCTGGGTGTCGACGCCGCCGCCCCAGAAGACGAGGTCGCGGCCGAATTCCCGTTTGAGCCTTCGCGCGTCCATTCCCTCGGCCGAGACCTGGACGGGGTTGAGGATGTCGAAGCCGCTTTCCATGAAGGACGGGATCAGGGTGTAAACGGCGCCGCAGGAGTGCTTGAACGACTTCCAGGCCGTATGCCGGTGGATCCAATCGTTGATGCGCCTGTAATACGGCATGAAGAGCTCGCGGAAATCGGCGACGGAGCAGAAGGTCGACCGCTGGGTGCCGAAGTCCGTGCCGCAGATGAAGGCGGCCTGGACCTCGTCGCCGACCCGGGCGTGGATCTTCTCGAGGTTCTTGAGGGCGATCTCGGTCTGGCCCTCGAAGACCGCGTGGACGTACGGGCGGCGGGTCAGGGTCGAGATGTACCATTCCTCGACGTCGCGGATGCCCTTGGGGTGCTTGAGCTGGGGGGCGGGGACGAGGGCGATATCGCCGAGGGCGGTCCCGCCAAAGCTCCCCATGATCCCGCGCCCGGTCGCCCCGGCCCGGCGGCCCTCCTTCTCGAAGTGGTCGAGTGTCGCGGCGTCGATCGGCCCGAATTCCTGGAGGTTGTCCGCCGGATCGAGCTTGTCGTCGTCGATAGGGTCCTGGCGGATGATGGTGTCGAAGAAGAAGCCGTTCTTGGGCAGGCGCCCGGAGGGCGGGGCCGAGCGGTCGCCGCCGGGGTAGACGAGGGTGTCGCCGTTCGCGTCCTTGGTCGTCTTGAAGTTCCCCGACATGAGGACCTCGGTCCCGTCGTCCATCCGCCACGGCTGCCAGTTCTCGTTGCGGTAGCCGAACATCGTATTGGGCCCGTAGACGCCCTCGACGTCGATGCCCAGGGCGGTCTGGAGGTCGTCGTCGATCCAGCCCAGCATCTGGTACGGCTCGTGGACCTTGACCAGGCGCTTCTCCAGGCCGTAATGATCCCGGAGGCCGATGACGCATTTCACGTGCATGCCCGTGACGGCCGTGCCGTTGAAATCGACGGGGATGCGGTCGGGCTGACGGTGGCTGAGAGCGGCGGCCAGGCGCTCGCGGCTGGTCATCGACATGGCGGGCCTCCTCGGTCCCCCAAGATTACCGATTTCGCCCCGTGTTTGCAATAACGGGGGATCCAAGGGGACTGTCCCCGCACGGGACTGTCCCTCTTAAGGGGACATGTACATCGGGTACGTGTCCCCGTTCTCAGGCGACTTGGTCAGCCCGCCTTTGGGTGCTTGATGAACGTGCCGGCGCGATACTCGCGAAAGGCCGTCTGGAGCTCCTCCTGGGTGTTCATGACGATGGGGCCGCGCCAGGCCACGGGCTCGCCGAGGGGCCGGCCGGACATGAGGAGGAAGCGGACGGAGGAGTCCATGGTCGTCACCTTGATCCGGCCGCCGTCGCCGAAGAGGATGACGGAGGTGTCGCCAAGGAACGGCCTCCGCTCGAGGTCGAAGTAGCTGGCCGGCTCGACGTCGATCGACGACAGGCCCGGCTCGTCCGAGAAGCAGCCCTCGCCCTCGAAGACGTAGGCCAGGACCGTGTGCCCGGGCGTCGTCGGGTGGATGAACTCCGCCCGCGGGGGCATGGCGACGTCGATGTATTCGGGATCGATGACGATGTCCCGGACCGGGCCCCGGGTCTTTCCCACCGCGCCGCAGATGACCCGGGCCGTGACGCCCCCCGGCAGGGCGGCCTCGGGGATGTCCGCGCGCTTCACGTCGCGGTAGCGCGGGTCCATCATCTTCTGGGACGCGGGCAGGTTGGCCCAGAGCTGGAACCCGCCCATCCGGCCGTCCGCCCCGCCTTTGGGCATCTCCTGGTGGATGACGCCCCTGCCGGCCGTCATCCACTGGACGTCGCCCGGGCCGATGACGCCGCTGTTCCCCATGCTGTCGCCGTGCTCGGCCGAGCCGCGGAGCATGTAGGTGATCGTCTCGATGCCGCGGTGGGGGTGCCAGGGGAACCCCGGCAGGTACTTGGCCGGATCGTCCTGGCGGAAGTCGTCGAACATCAGGAAAGGATCGAACATCGGCACCTCCCGGAAGCCGAAGCCGCGGCGCAGGTGCACGCCGGCGCCTTCGAGCGTGGGCTGGCTGATGAGGATCCTCTTGATCTTCCGGGTCTTGTCCATGAGGCCCTCCCTTCTCCGTCCATTCTACCACGAGGAGGGGGGCTCCTCCTCCCTCGGCGTCACCCCCATCCGTGCTCGCCGCTCCAAAGATCTCACAGGCATCAGCGGCTGCGCGCGGGTGGGGGGCCCCCACGCCGTTGTGTCGTCGCCCCCCCCATCGCTTCCCGGACTATTTCCCGGCCCCGTCTGTTCCGGTCCCGGCTCGAGATTACCGGCGGCTGACGCGGCGCATCAGCAGGAAGACCGGGAAGCCGATGGCGAAGAAGACCGCCCCGTAGAGGGCCTCGCGCGTCTGGGTCACGAGGACGTTCAGGGCGATGGCCAGCATGAAGACGACGAAGACCGCTGGCAGGACGGGATAGAGGGGCACGCGGTAGCCGGTATAGGCTTCGCCGGAGAGGCGGGCCTTGCGCCGGAGGAAGAAGACCGTCGACGACACGATCGCCAGGGTCACTGTGTCGAGGAACATGACGTAGTTGACGATGTTCTCGAACGTCCGCAGAAGGAAGATGGAGACGAGGATGATCCCGCCGAGGAAGAGGAGCCCGAACTCCTGGGTCTGGGTCTTCGGATTGACCTTCTGGAAGGCGGCCGGAAGCGTCCGGTCCTCGGCCATGGAGTAATAGACCCGCGGGATCTGCATCAGGGTGACGTTGAGGAAGCCCATGGCCGAGAGGAAGATGGCCAGCGAGACGACGAGCTTGCCGGTCTCGCCCAGGGTCACCCGGGCCGTTTCGGCGGCGACGAGCTTGGCCGCGGCGATCCCGGGGACGCCGAGCGTCTTGACGTAGGCGGCGTTGATGGTCAGGTAGCAGGCGAGGACGATGAGGATGCCGAAGAAGAGGGCCCGGGGGACGTTGCGGCGGGCGTCGTGGACGTCGGCGCCGAAGTTGATCGAGTTCTGGTAGCCGCCGTAGGCGTAGAAGACGTAGATGAAGGCGACGCCGAGGGCGAAGAACCAGGGCTTGTCGAGCGGGAGCGCGGCCGGGCCTTCGGGGGCCTTCTTGGACAGGAAGGCCGCGGCCGCGAGCACGCCGATCATGCCGACCTTGAGGATGCTCAGTATGTTCTGGGCCCAGGCGCCCGTCTTGATGCCGATGTAGTTGATGACGAGGAGGGCGACGATGAGGATGACGGCCGTGACCTGGACCGTCGCGGTCGCGGGCGCCGCGCCGGGGAATACGATCGGCGTCAGGTACTCGGCCCCGATCAGGGCCACGGCGGCCGCGCCGGCCCCGTTGAGGATGACGACGTTGGTCCAGTTGAGCATGAAGGCCAGGCCGGAGCTGTAGTTCTCGGCGACGACCTTGTAGTACCCGCCCGGCTTGGCGAAGCGGCCGCCGATCTCGGCGAAGGTCAGGGCGCCGATGAAGCTGACCAGGCCGCCGAGGGCCCACGCGGCGTAGAAGAGCGTCGGGGTTTTGGCCGCCGCCGCGACCATGGCCGGGGTCCGGAAGATGCCGATGCCGATGATGAGGCTGACGACGATCATCGTCGCGTCGAAGGTGGTCAGCTTGGCCTTGATCGTCATGCGGGCCCTCCTCCTCGTTCGGGACCATTCTATCCAGGCGGACGGGTTTTACAAGGGGGAGTGGCTTTTCGACACTGGTTTTGGTAAGTTCTGAGCGAGGGCGAAGGATGAGCATGTGCGTGTCGCGGGCTTGGCGGCTGATCCTGGCCTTGGTCCTGTTCGCGGGCGCCGGCCGTGCCCCTGGCGCGAAGATCTTCGACCCCAAGATCGGGATCTGCACCTCCGTCGGCAACGCCGCGACCGCCAAAGGCGCCGGCTGCGACTATATCGAGGAAGGCCTGCGGAGCTTCCTCGTCCCCGACCGGCCCGAAGCGGAATTCCGGGAGAAGCTCGGGCTTCTCGAAGGTTCCCCCCTGCCGGTCCTGGCCTGCAACAGCTTCTTGCCGGAAGCGCTCAAGTCCGTCGGTCCCGAGGCCCGTCACGACGAGATCATCGCCTTCGCCGGGACCGCTTTCCGGCGCGCCCGCGAGGCCGGCGTGAGGACCATCGTTTTCGGAAGCTCCGGCTCCCGCAATATCCCCGACGGCTTCGACCGCGGCGAGGCCCGCCGCCAGTTCGTCGCGCTTCTCCGGCGCATGGGGCCGCTCGCCCGGGAACATGGCGTCGTCGTCGCCATCGAACCGCTCAACCGCGGCGAATGCAACTTCATCAACTCCGTCTCGGAGGGCGCCGGGATCGTCCGGGAGGTCGATGATCCCGGCATCCGGCTCCTGGCCGACATCTATCACATGCTTTGCGAGGACGAAGGGCCGGAGTCCATCGTCTCGGCGGGGGGGCTCCTCGCGCACTGTCATATCGCCGAAGAGGACGGCCGCACGCCGCCCGGCGTCCATGGCGAGGACTTCACGCCCTATCTCGAGGCCCTCCGGCGGATCGGCTATCAGGGCGGCATCTCGTTCGAAGGCCGGTGGGCGGACGTCGGCAAGGAGCTCCCCGCCGCCGTCAAGACGTTGAAAGACCAGATCGCCCGGGCCGCGGCCGCGGCCGGGAAGCGATGAAGGAGACGAACATGGCTGACACAAGGAAGATCTCGCGTCGCGGCTTCATCGAAAGCGGCGGCCGGCTGGCCGCCGGCGCTCTCGTGGCCGGGGCGCTTCCCTCGCCCAAGACCGTCCGGGCGGCGTCTCGGCCGACGGCCGCATCCGCCGGTCAGGCCGCCGGCGCCAACGACCGCATCAACATGGCCTTCATCGGCGTCCGCGGTCGCGGCCGGGACCTCTATGGGTACTTCGGCGGGCTGCCGGGCGTCCGGATCGCCGCGTTGTGCGATATCGACAAGAACGTCCTCGCCGAGCGGGCGGCGGACGTGGAGAAGCGGTTCGGCGAAAAGCCGGCCGTCTATCAGTACCAACAGGACCTCTTGGCGAACAAGGACATCGACGCCGTGGCCATCGCCACGCCCAATCATTGGCACGCGCTGGGCACGATCTGGGCCTGCCAGGCCGGCAAGCATGTCTACGTCGAGAAGCCGTGCTGCCACACCCTCTTCGAAGGCCGACGCATGGTCGAGGCCGCCCGGCGGCACGACCGCATGGTCGCCGTCGGTTTCCAGAACCGCTCCATCCGCGGCGTCCGCCAGGCCATGGCCTTCATGCGCGGCGGCGGCATCGGGGAGGTCTACGCGGCCCGCGGGCTGTGCTTCAAGGCGCGCGATCCCCTCGGGCTCGTTCCCGACGGCCTCGGCTCCGGCGAGCGCTTCAAGTATTTCGTCTGGAACAACCCCGGCGTGAACTACGACCGCGCCTACATGGACAACGTCGATTACGACGCCTGGCTCGGCCCGGCGCCGAAGCGGCCATTCAACTACAACCGTTTCCACTACAACTGGCACTGGCATTGGGATTACGGCGACGGCGACTGCGGCAACCAGGGGCCCCATCAATGGGACATCGCCCGCTGGGGGCTCGGCCAGGGCGAACACCCCCGGAAGATCGGCTCCAAGGGCGGTTATTACGGCGAGAAATGCGCCCAGGAGACGCCCAACACCCAAGCCGCCGAGGCCGTCTACGCCGACGGCCGGATGATCGAGTTCGAGGTCCGGGGTCTTTACACCAACGGGGAGGATGGTATCGGGATCGGCAACCTGTTCTACGGGACCAAGGGCTGGCTGCGCCTCGACGGCGAGGAGTGGCAGTCGTATTTCGGCCGCAAGAACGAGGAGGGGCCGGGCTCGAAGACGGCCGGCGAAGAGGATTTCGGCGACCCGATGATGATGGCGGCGGAGGGCGGGCACTTCGCCAACTTCATCAACGCTCTCCGCGCCGGAAAGCCCGAGATGCTGACCTGTCCGATCGAGGTCGGCTACCTGTCCTCGGCCCTGCCGCTTTTGGCCAACATCTCGTACCGCCTCGACCGCAGCCTCGTTCTCGATCCGGGCCAGGAAAGGATCGTCGACGACAGGCAGGCCGACCGGATGCTCACGCGCGACTACCGCAAGCCCTACGTCGTGCCCAAGAAGGTCTGAGCCGAGTCGGGATCTCCGGATATTTCTTTTTAGGCGTATAATATCGAAAGGGCGGGCTGGGCATGTTAGTCGGAGCCACGATGAAGCGAAGGCTTCCCACGCTTTGGGAATATTGCCTCTTACTAGCGGTTTTCCTCCTCTCCGGCCAACCTACTGTGTTTCCCCAAAAGGTAACGACTAAAGTCAAAGTCTACAATGAGATCTTCCTGACGGAAACCGGGTATGCCCCCCTGCCCGAGAATGCGATCGAGCTGGAACCCGAATTCACGATTCGGTCTGACCTCTTTGTGTCCCCTCTCAAGCTAGCTGTCGATCGCGAGGGCAATGTCTTCGCCGCATCATTGGCGAATAATGCGCTCCTCCAATTCAGCCCGAGTGGGGAATTCAAGGGGCAAATGGGACTTAACAAAAACAAGAGGAGCGATCTGAAAGGCCCCGCCGGGCTCTCTATCGTTAATGAGCATCTCATCGTTCATGAGGCGCTTCGGAAACGACTCGATTTCATGGACCTCGAAGGGAAACAGCTCCGGAACAGAAAGATCCCAGAGGCGGAAGGCTTCGCCGTTGACGAGGACGGCCGGATATATCTAACGCCCCCTGTCGTGAATGCCGATTCGCCCCTGATCTGTGTTGTCTCAACAGACGGAACAACGGCTGTGTTCGGACGCCCGTTGTCATTCCTCCATAGCCTGCCGATGCTGAATTCTAGATCGCTCGCATTGGACGACCACGGCAACATCTATATCGCCTTCCGATACTTCCCAATTGTCAGAAAATATTCGACCGAAGGGGCCCTCATAGCTGAATACCGTATCGAAAGCCCCATCATGGAGGCGAAGGAAAGATACAATCTAAAAGCCGTCGGGGAAGGCATTACCGATCTCAGTCAACGCGTCACTTTCAAGCCCTTGATCATCGACATCGAAGCTTCGGGCGATAGGCTCTATCTCCTAAGCCATATCCCCCGCTTAGAAATAGTTGAGCTGGATGGCACCGGCAACCCGGGAGCCACCTACTGGATGGATTCCAGGGATCTGTATATCGCCAATGACCTGGCCATGCTTGAAGCAGCGGGCACAAAGACGTTCTATGTCGCTCGTTCCAATACTCCCGTCCCTACGATCGATGTCCTAAAGATCAAGGCCCAAGCGTCATCGAGCCTTGAAGCAGATGTCCAGAAATGGACAACGGAGATCAACACCTATCCAAACAATAGCCTTGCTTTTATCAATAGGGGTGCGGCCCGACATCAGATGGGCGATCATGATGGAGCGATCTTGGATTTCTCAAAGGCCATCGAATTGGATCCGAGTTCTGCCCTTGCCTTCAACAATCGTGGGCTTTCGCGCGTAAAGC
>MEYC01000085.1:0-4522 GCA_001775715.1 Candidatus Aminicenantes bacterium RBG_16_66_30
CTGTTTGGATGTCTGCGGCCGGCGGCGCGGCAGGGCGCTGGTGGTCTCCGGCAGGGTCTTTTCGATCCGGCCGAGCTCCGCGGCGAGGACGTCTGCGCTCTGATAGCGCTCACCCTTTTCCTTCTTCAGACATTTCAGCACGAGCCCCCCCAGCTCCTCCGGGATCTGGGCGTTGATCGTGCGCGGGTCGGGCGGCGGCTCGCTCTTCTGCCGGACGGCTATGCTGAGCGGCGTATCGCCCTCGAAAGGCAGGCGCCCTGTCAGCATCTCGAACAGGACGACGCCGAGCGAGTAGATGTCCGAGCGCGCGTCGGTATCCTTCCCGTCCACCTGCTCGGGCGACATGTACTCGGGCGTGCCGATCATCACCCCGGCGCCCGTGAGCCCCTTGGCCTTGGCCGAGCGGGCGATGCCGAAGTCCATGATCCGGGCCCCGCCCTCGCGGTCGATCATGATGTTCTGGGGCTTGAGGTCGCGGTGGACGACGCCCAGTCTATGGGCCTCGGCCAGGCCCTCGGCGACCTGCCGCGCGACCGTGACGGCCTTGCCCACGGGCAGGGCCCCGATGCTGTGGATGAGGCACTTGAGGTCCTCGCCCGGAACGTACTCCATGGTGATGAAGTAGGTCCCCGACTCCTCCTCCCGGCCCAGATCATGCATCCTGCAGACGTTGCGGTGGGAGACGGTCCGGGCCAGCCGCAGCTCGTTCCGGAAGCGTTCGATCGTATCGGCATCGGAGGCTATCTCGGGCCTGAGGAGCTTGAGGGCCAGCTTCTCCCGGACCTCCGTGTCGAAGACCTTGTAGACCCGCCCCATGCCGCCCTTGCCGAGCTCCTCGATGACCTGGTAGCGGCGGGCGAAAGTCGTGCCGGTCGCGAGCTCGCGCACGGGGGCGATCAGGGTCTCGGTCGGACCCGGGGAAGCGCCGGCGGCGGCAAGCGGCGCGGCGCAGCGGCCGCAGAACCGCGTGTCGGGAGGATTGTCAGAACCGCAGCGGGCGCACTTCACGGCGGATTCCCCTGTGTTGGCTTGCTGGACTGGCCCTGAGGATAACAGATGCGCCGGGGGGAGTCAACGGCGTTTGTCATCGGAGAAGAGGGACAGTCCCCTTCGGGGACAGTCCCTTACTGGAGCGCGGCCAGGGCCTTGAGGGCCAGCGAGTAGAGCCAGCGGTGGGATTTGTTGCCGTTGGTCAGGATGGCCACACCGGTCTTGCGCTGGAGGTTCCCCGCGAGGAAGGCCGTGTAGCCGTTGACGGAGCCGCTGTGGGCGATGATCGTCTCGCCGTCGAGGGTCGAGATCCACCAGGCCAGGCCGAAACCGGAGGTCTCGTTGAGCCAGCCGCCGTTGATCGGCCCGGCGAAGCGGTCGAACTGGCGCTTCATCATCTCCCGCAAGGCCGCCTCGCCGAGGATGCGTCGGCCTTTATAGACTCCGCCGTTGAGGCTGGCGATGAGCCAGCGGGCCTGGTCGGCGGCCGTGCCGTAGACGACGCCGGCCGGCCAAGCGTCGGCCTTGACCCAGTCCACAGGCCGATAGATGCCGGCGCGGCGCCGCACGGGCATATAGGGGATGGCCAGCCGCTCGGCCATGTCGGCCCGCGGCTCGAAGGCCGTGTCGCGCATCTCGACCGGGGCGAAGACGTTCTTGCGCATGTACTCCTTGAACGGCATCCCCGAGAACCGCTCGACGAGGTGGGCGACGAGGGTGAAGGCGATGTTGGAGTAGAGGACGCGGGTCCCGGGCCGGCGCCAGAGCTTGAGCCGGCCGTTGAGGTAATCGGCGAGGGCCGGCGGTGAAGCGTCCTCCCAGACGGCGTGGCGCCCGAAATCGGTCGGCAGCCCCGAGGTATGGGTCAGGAGATGGCGGAAGGTCACCGGATAACGCTTGTTCTCGCCTTCGATCTTGAGGTCGCCGAGGTAGTCGTTGACGCGGTCGTCGAGCTTGAACTTGCCCTGTTCCATGATCTGGAGGAGGGCCGTTGCCGACATCGTCTTGAAGGTCGAGGCGATGAGATAGACCGTGTCGCAGGCGGCCGGGGTCTTGACCCGGATATTGGCCAGGCCGGCCGAGCGCGTCCAGACGATGCGGTCCCCGGAGACGCACACGACCGCCATGGACGGGATGCGGCCGACCTTGAGCGAGCGTTCGATCTCCGGGTCGAGGATGGCCGCGAGGCGCGGGTCGTCGACGGGCGAGAAGGGCCGGGCGGCGTAGGGGTCGGAGACGATGGCCGGGCCGGTCAGAGGATCTTCGTCACCGTCACCTTCGAACTCGTCGGGGCCGCCTTCGAGGTCGGCGAAAACGCCGGACGGGCCGGAGGCGCCCTCCGGTCCGATGGACGACGCGTCGGCGGTGCCGGCAACGTTCTTCCCGTTGGGCCGTTCGGCGGCGTCATCCCGGCCGCCGATGATCTTGACGGCCACGAAGAGGCCGATGGCCGCGACGGCCAGGATGAGGAGGGAGATGTCGGCGGTCCGGCGAAGCCGCGAGGCCGGCGTCGAGGGCCGTTTCCTCTTTCGCGCAGGCCGAGCCATGCCGCTCATGATGTTCTCTCGCTCAGGCGGAGATTATACCACGCGCGAAGACCGGCGCGCTTACTCTTCGTCGAGGCCGGCCAGCTTGTCCTGGACGCGGCGGAGCTCGGCCTGGGCTTCCTTGAAGAGCTTGGCCTTGAAGGCGATCGTGTCGATCGCCTTGGTCTCGTTCATGGTCGACTTGAGGCGCTCGATCCGGGCCTGGATCTCGGCTTCACGCCCCTTCAAGCGGGCGATCTCCTCTTCGGTCAAAGGAATCTTATCCATAACCCATATTCCGGCCCATCCATTGTAGACGGAAGGCGCGGCGCGGGCAAGTCCGGCGGTTTGACCGTCCGCGGCCGATATGCCATCATAGATATTCGAGGCTCGCATGGAAGGACGGCGGAAGATCCTCAAAGGCGTCACGGCCCTCGTCCTCGTCGTGGGGATCGCCGTTGCCGGATGCGCCGCAACGTCCGGCTCGGGCGACGAGGCCTCCGCCGCTTCGCCGCAGAAGAAAAAGGCCAAGGGCCTCCCCGACGAGAAGAATCCCCAGGTCCAATACGAGCGGGGCGCCGTCGCGCTGCGCTATGGGCTCGCCGATGAGGCCGTCCGCTACGGCCTGCTGGCCGTCTCGCTCGACCCCGGCCATTTCGACGGCTGGAACCTGCTCGGGTCGGCCTACTACACCAAGTGCGATTTCGCCAAGGCGGCCGAAGCCTACGAAAAGGCGGCGGTGATCAAGCCCCAGGCCCCCGGCGTCCAGCGGGACCTCGGGCTGGCCTACGTCGAGCTCAAAGAGACGGCGAAGGCCGAGGCGGCCCTGAAAAAGGCCCTGGAGACCGAGGGCGATGCCGAGACGGCCTATCAGCTGGGCAAGCTCTGCTACAACGGCCAGCGGTTCGAAGAAGCCCTCGAGTACGCCCTCTCCGCCATCCGGAAGGACGGCCAGAGCGCCAAGGCCTATAACCTCAAGGGCGTCACCCTCAACCAGCTCGGACGCTACGCCGAGGCGGCGGGGAGCTTCCAGGCCGGCATCGTCCTCGTGCCCGAGGACATCGGCCTCCGGATCAATCTGGGCATCGCGCACATCAACGCGGGCGAGCCGGCCAAGGCCAAAGCCGTCCTCGAAGCCGTCCTGCCCAAGATCACGGACGCGGCCCTCCGCGCCCAGGTCGAGGAAACCCTCAAGTCTATCAAGGACGCCGGGAACCTGACTTATTCATAAAAACGCCCCGTTTTTATATCCATTTCTCTATTCTTTAGGGCGTTTTTACCCTCCGGGCGAACCGATCCGGCCCCATCTGCTTTGTTCTCGGGGTTCGCAGTACCGAAGAGTACAGCTTCACCCCTCGGGCCTCGCATCTAGGGCCGCCTCGATTCGTGAATAACTCAGGTCAAGTAGCCCGGGGGAACCGGGCCTCCAGGGCCCTCAGAAAAGCCACCCCTTTTTCGACGAAGGCCCGTCCGTCCGGACAGAGGTCCTGGAAGATGCCGCGCTCGAAGGCGAAATCGCCCAAGCCCGTATTGTAGGTCTCGAGGCCGACCGTTCCATCGAAGCCGATCTCGGCCAGCGTCCGGAAGACCGCCTCCCAGGGGACGAGCCCGCCGCCGGGGACGCCGCGGTCGTTCTCGCAGGCATGGACGAGGGCCAGCCGCGGGCCGAGCAGGCGCAGGCCCTCGGCGTAGTCGCGGACCTCGGTAACGGCATGATAGGTGTCGAAGGTGGCCTTGATGTTCGCGTGGCCGGCGAGGTCGATGAGGCGGGCAAGCTGGGACGGTGTGTTGATGAGATGGGTCCGGAAACGGCTCATCGGCTCGAGGACGAGCGTGACGCGGCGAGCGGCGGCATGATCGGCCAGGGTGTGGAGGCCTTCCGCGGCTCGGGGAAGCTCGTCGGCGGGGGGGCGGCGGCGTTTGACGACGCCCGGATGCCCGTAGAGACACCCGGCGTAAGCCCAGGCGCCGAGCTCGGCGGCGAGATCGACCTGGCGTTTGTGCCA
>MEYC01000085.1:4533-17052 GCA_001775715.1 Candidatus Aminicenantes bacterium RBG_16_66_30
GGGCGCGGTCGGCGGCGGCGTCGGAGGAGAGGTCCGCGTCGAGCGGCCAGCGGCCCCCCGGCCCGATGATGAGGTCGAGGCCGAGCGACGCGGCCCGCCGGCCCGTCAGGCGCGGGTCGAAGACGACGTCGTCGCCGACGGAGAGCTCGAACATGTCGAGGCCAAGCTCGCGGGCGAGGTCGAGGAAGCGGATGTCGGCGTCCGACCAGCTCCGAGTGAAGAGATAGCCATGGGCTCCGTACTTCACGGGGGAAAGATACCCCAGCGAAGCAGGCAGTTCAAGCCGGCGGCTTGAAGTGATATGATGGCGGTATGAACTGGGTCATCGTCCACAGGTCCAACGGAGTCACGGAGGCGGAGATCCTCAAGAACATGCTCGAGTCCTTCGGCATCCCCGCACGGGTCAGCGCCGAAGCCGTCGGCAGGGTTCTCGGGATGACCGTCGACGGGATGGGCGTCGCGTCCCTTCTCGTCCCCGCGAACCGGGCTGCGGAAGCCCAGGACATCCTGGCCGAGCATTTCACCGCCGAGGCCTAGGGGGGCCGCCGCCGGAATCCGCAGGGCGGGCCGAGCCCGCACGTCGTGGAGGTTTGTTTGAAACGTTTCCGAATCGTCCGCAGCGAGACGCCGGTCAGGCGCCGCGCCGAGGGCGGCGGCACGGGCGAGGCCTGCTGTCCGAGCGGGACCTGCCTCGGCTGCGGAAAGCCGCTCACGCCCGGACACGCGTTCTGTCCTTATTGCGGGAGATCCTTGAAGAGCTCGTGCCCCGCCTGCAGCAAGCCCGTCGAGGCCGGGTGGACGGTCTGTCCGGCCTGCGGCGCGCCCATCGATCCGGGCAGCATCCGCCAAGTCTAGCTGAAGATCTCCCGGCGGAGCGAGGCCTTGGCGATGCGCGACTCGACCGGGTTGACGCCGATGCCGGGTCCGTCCGGGACGCGGATCGTCCCCGGCCCGCTGAGCTCGATGAAGGGCTCGATGACGTCTTCTCGGTAATACCGCCGGCTGGCGCTGAGATCGTTCGGGTACTTGAAATCGGGCAGAGTGGCGATGTGGAGGTTGTGGGCCCGTCCGATGCCGCACTCGAGCATGCCGCCGCACCAGACCGGGACGCCTCGCGACTCGCAGAGATCGTGGATCCGCCGCGTCTCGACGACCCCGCCGACCCGGCCGACCTTGATGTTGACGACCCGGCAGCTCCCCATCTCCAGGGCCGCCCGGGCCGTGTCGAACGACAGGACGCTCTCGTCGAGACAGAGCGGCGTCCGCATCTCCCGCTGCAGCTTGGCGTGGTCCCAGAGGTCGTAGGGCGCGAAGGGCTGCTCGATCATGAGCATATCGAAGGCATCTAGGGCCTTGAGCGTCTCCATGTCTTTCAGAGCGTAGGCGCCGTTGGCGTCGGCCTGGAGCATGATGTCGGGGTACTTGTCGCGGACGGCGGCGCAGGCCGCGAGGTCCCAACCCGGCTTGATCTTGATCTTGATCCTCTTGTAGCCCTGATCGAGGTAGCGCCCGATCGCCTCGACGAGGTCCGGCAGGGAATCCTCGATGCCGCAGCTGACGCCGGCCTCGATCTCCGTGCGCACGCCGCCGTAAAGCCTATGGAGAGGGAGGCCCGCCTTTTTCGCCTTGAGGTCCCAGAGCGCGAGCTCGATCCCCGCCTTGGCCATGCGGTTCCCCCGGAAGACCGCGGCCTCCCGGGCGTAGTCCTCGGGCTCGACGATCCCCTTGCGGAAAACGAGCGGCGCGAGGAAGTCCTTCATGACGTGCCAAGCCGTCTCGGTCGTCTCGCCGCTGTAGAGGGGCGCCTCCTCGGCGACGCATTCGCCCCAGCCGCAGACGCCGCCCTCGTAGACCCGGATCAGGCTGAAGGTCCGGTCGTACGAGCGCCCGAAGCTCGTCTCGAAGAAGTGGACGTAGGGGAGCTTGAGGAGATCGATCTCGATCCGTTCGATGGCCATGGGCCGTCCTCCATGTTCGCGATTCCCGCCTAACATAGTCCAGGCGGGCCCCCGAGTTCAAGGCGGGCCGTATGGAAATAATATTATTCAGAACCCTTGACACGCGCCGAATTCCTGATATTATACAGACTAGTTTGTAATACAAACCTATCAGGAGATCGCGCATGGTCGATATCGAAAAGATCGAAAAACGGACCGTTCAGAGCGTCTACGACGATGGCTTCTTCGAGATCGCCCTCGGGCTCATCTTCGTCCTTCTCAGTGCCTATTTCTTCAGCCAGACGATTATCCCTAGAGGATCTTCGATCAACGCGATTCTCACGGGTTTGTTCCTTATCGTCCTCGTATCGGCCGGATTCCTCGTCAGCCGTTTTGTTCGATTCTTCAAACGCCGCGTGACCTACCCGCGGACCGGCTACATCGTTTTCAAGAAAAAAGAACAGAGCCCTAAGCGCCGGGCCGCCGCCGCGATCGCCGGCGCCGTCATCGGCGGGTCCTTGGCCGCTCTCTACGGCCTCTCGCCATCGTTCAAGGCGCTAATCCCCGCCCTGTTCGGCCTCCTCTTCGGGATTGCGGTCTTCTTCATCGCCCGTCGGATCGGTCTCGTTCGCTTTTATGTCCTCTCTGCCGTCTCGGCTACGATCGGCGTCGTTATCGCGGCCGCCGGCGTCGAGGAGACAAGGGGCACGTTCCTTTTTTTCCTACTCTTCGGCGCGGCGCTCATCATCTCCGGCCTGGCCGCGCTCTTCGTCTACCTGCGGCGATTCCCGAAGCCCGCCGCCGACGTCCCCGAGGGTCCCGATGCCCGCTGATCTGCGTGGCCTGGCTGACATCGACCGCCTCATCCACGAGCCGGCCCGGCTCGCCCTGGCGGCCATCCTCTCGGTCGTCGAGAGCGCCGATTTCCTCTACCTCCAGCGTGAGACCGGGCTGACCAAGGGGAACCTCTCGTCCCACCTGACCAAGCTCGAGGAGGCCGGCTACGTCGCCATCGAGAAGACCTACCGGGGCCGGATCCCCCTGACCCTCGTCCGCCTGACCGACGCGGGCGCCGCGGCCTACAAGGCCTACCGGGCCCGCTTCAAGAAATTCCTGGAGAAGACCTGATGTCCGAAACAGTCATCCGGACGGAAAAGCGCGGCCCTCAGGCCAGCTTGAGACCCTTGCGGTGGGCGCGATACTCGTAGACGCCGACGATGCGGCGGGCCATGGCCTCGACGGAGTATCTCTCGAGGATCGACTCGCGGCCGCGAGCGGCCAGCTTGGCGGCCAGGACCCTGTCGAAATGGACCTTGAGGACGGCGTCGGCCAGGGCCCGGGCGTTGCGGGCCGGGACGAGAAGGCCGTTATCGCGGTGGGTGATGAGGTCCCGGGCCGAGCCGACATCGGCGGCGGCGACGACGAGCCCGGAGGCCATGGCCTCGACGAGGAAGCCCCCCAGGCCGTCGAGATGGCTGAACACCGTGAACATGTTCAACGACGCCAGCACGCGCGGCGTGTCCTTGCGGAAGCCGAGGTAATACCGGACGGACTCCATGGGGCGCGCGGCCTCCGGCCCGGGGGCCTCGAGGCGCAAGGACCCCTCGCCGAGGACGATGAACCGGACCTTCGGCGCCTGCCCGGCGACCAGGGCCGCCGCTTCGAGGAGGGCCTCGTGGCCCCGCTCGTCCTCGAGCGGCACGATCGCTCCGACGAGGAATTCCTCCGGCCCGATGCCGAGCTCCCGGCGCAGGTGATCGCCGGCCGGCTCCGAGGTGAACCTCGAGAAATCGACGCCCGGCGGGACGACCTCGATCCTGTCCTCGGGGATGCCGCCGCGGACGAGGATGGACTTGACGCCGTCCGAGCCGGCGATGACGGCGTCGATGGCCGCGAACGGCAGACGCCCTTCGAGGGGCGAGGAATCCGAGGGCCGGGAAAGGACCCGGACCGGGACCGCCGCGGCCGCCGCGGCCGCGAGGCCCAAGGTCGCGCTGATCGTGTCGTGGAAATGCGCCAACTTGCAGCCGCGGGCCTTCATGGCCCGGGCCAGATGCCGGCGGACGAGCCAGCCCATCCCCCCGCGCATCCGCAAGGGCAGCGTGGACAGCCCCTCTTCGGAGGCTTTGCGGAGAAGATCGCCGCCGGGTTCGCCGACGATAAGAGAAGCGTAGCCCTTCTTGCGGAGCTCCCGGGCGACGGTGAGGACCTGGCGCTGGCTTTCGCGCCACTCCCGGCCGGCGTCGAGGAGGAAGAGGCTCACCGCGTCATCTTAGCACAGCGGACGGAAGAGGGACAGTCCCCCGAGAGGACGTCCCTTTCGTCCCGTCCGTCTTACTTGATATAGTCCGTCAGCGTGATGTCCCGGTCCTCGAGCGTCGAGCCCGTCACCTGGGCGATCTTGGCCACGGCGACGTTGTAGTCGACGAGGGCCCGGAGCTCCAAAGACCGGGCGCTGGCCAGTCTGTCCTGATACTCCAGGACGTAATAGTTCGTCGACATGCCCACGTTGAGCTTCTTCATCTCGGCCTCGAGTTGCCGCTCGGCGAGCTCGCGGGCGATTCGATAGGCGTCGACGCTCTTGGCCGCCGTCTCGAGGGTCCGGACGGCGTCGCTGACATCGAGGAAGACCTGCTGCTCTTGGGTCTTGAGGCGGGCCTGGGCCTGCTCGAAGTCGAGCCTGGCGTACGCGAGGTTGGCCTTGCCGATGACGTCCCCGAAGGGGATGGTCAAGGTCACTCCGGCCGTCCAGTTGTTGTAAAGGAACTTGAACGAGTCGCGGAAGGCCGCCGAGGCGCTGCCGGGGTCCCCGGGGACGGGCGGCAGGAACGGGTTGTCGGGGTCGTAGGTGAATTGCTGTCCCGAAATGCCGGGGCTGGTCTTGACCATCTGGAGGTCGAGCTGGGGCAGGCGCTGGTTCTTGGCGAAGCGGAAATTGACCGACTTCGTGGCGATCGTCGCCTTCGACGTTTCGAGGTCCGGTCGCCGGGCCATGGCTTTGGCCAGGGCCTCTTCGAGGGTGATCGCGAACGGCTTGAATTCGGGCTTATCGGCGGGGACAAGGGCCTGACCCTGGACCGCGGCGTCGACGTCCAGGTTGAGGAGCGTGCGGAGCTGGTCCTGGCTGCGCTTGACCTGGGCTTCGGCCTGGAGGATGTCGGCCTCGCGCCGGGCCACGGTGGCCTCGGCGTTGAGGACCTCGATCGGCGCCTTCGTGCCGACCTGGACCTCGCGCTTGGTCTTGGCCAGGAGGTCCCGCCCGCTCTCGAGGGACATCCGCTGGGTCTTCAGGTTCTCGATGGCGTAGACGAGGTTCCAATAGGCCGCTTCGACCGAATAGACCGTGTCGATGAGGACGGACCTGAACTGGCTCCGGGAGGCGTCGAGGTTGTGCTGGGCGACGATGATCTGGCGGCGGCTGACCGTCCAGCCGAAGTTCTTGAGCAGGGGCTGGGTCAGGACCAGATTCAGGCGGCTCTGGTAGGCGGGGTTAAAGCTCTGGAAGAGCTGGTTGCTCTTCGAGTAGTCATAGCTCATGGAGGCGGTCAGGCTGCCGCCGAAGGGGATCTGCTGGGCGATCGACGTCGCCGTGCTCGTCGCCTTGTTGATGTAAGTGTCGGTCGCCTGGAAGGGTCCGGAGGAGGCCCGTTCGTAACGGTTCCCGCTCAGGTCGAACTGGAGGGTCGGCATGTACATCTGCCGGGCCTGCGAGAGAGTGGCCGAGGCCAGGCCGGGGTTGATGACCTCGGCGGCGACGTTGAGGTTGTTCCTGAGGGCCCTGACGATCGAGTCCTCGAGGGTCAGCTTGAGCTCCTTCGGCTCCTGGCCGAAGCTGAAGCCGCAGATAAGGGCCAGGGCGAAGAGCGCTCCGAACGTCCGTTTCTTGATCATTGCCGTCCTCCGATCGGTGAGATATCTTCGAAGTGTTTTATCTGCAAAAAAGATGCCAACGCGTACGGCCTCTCTTGATAAATACGAATCCGGGGCCATTTCGTTCACTCCGGCCAGCGTATCCCGAGCGCCGTCATCTTGTTGAAAAGCGTTTTGCGGCTGATCCCGAGGATCCGGGCCGCCCGGGTCCGGTTGCCTCCGGCCTGCCGGAGCGCCTCCAGGATGAGGGCCTTTTCCCGCGTCCCGGCGACGCTTTGGACGGCCTCTTTCAAGGGCGCCAGCGGGGCCGGGCCGGTGGGGGCGTCGGCCGCCGCCGCGGGCCCGGCGAGCCTCAATCGGGCCGGCAGGGCCGCCTCGTCCACCCAATCGCCTTCGGTCATGACCATGGCCTCATAGATAACGTTCTCGAGCTCGCGAACGTTACCCGGCCAGGCATACCCGGCGAGCCGGTGGAGCGCCCAGGGCGTGAAGCCGAGCACGCTCTTCCCCAGCTCGCCGGCGTATTTGCGGACGAAATGGTCGACGAGAAGGGGGATGTCCTCCGCCCGCTCCCGCAGCGGCGGCAGGGCGATCGACAGGACGGCCAGCCGGAAATAGAGGTCCTCGCGGAAGCGCCCGCGCGCGACCTCGGCCTCGAGGTCCTTGTTCGTCGCGGCGACCACCCGGACGTCGATCTGCACGGTCTTCGCCCCGCCGACCCGCGTGATCTCCCGCTCGCCGAGGGCCCGGAGGAGCTTGACCTGGGCGTCCTGGGAGAGCTCGCCGATCTCGTCAAGGAAGATCGTCCCGGAGTTGGCCTGTTCGAACTTGCCGGTCTTGTCCGAGCGGGCATCGGTGAAGGCGCCCTTGACGTGCCCGAAGAACTCGCTCTCGATCAGATCGCGGGGCACGGCGCCGCAGTTGACGACGACGAAGGGCCCGTCCTTGCGGGGGCTGGCGAAATGGACGGCCCGGGCGACGAGCTCCTTGCCCGTGCCGCTCTCCCCGGTGATGAGGACGGTCCCGTCGACCCGGCTGATCTTCTCCATGAGCTGGAAGACGGAGTTCATCCGGGCGGATGTCCCGACGATGTTCGAGAACCGGTATCGCGACGTCAGCTCGGATCGCAGGGCCTCGACCTCGTGGCGGAGATTCCGCACCTCGAGGATGCGGCCGATGTCGAGCAGGAGCTCCTCGTTGTCGACGGGCTTCTCGAGATAGGCGGAGGCGCCGAGCTTCGTCGCTTCGACGGCGTTGCGGATGGTCCCGAAGGCCGTGACGATGATGATCCCGGGCTCCGGACGGATCTCGCGGAGCCCGGCCAGGACATCGAGCCCGGGGAGGTCGGGGAGGTTCATGTCCAGCAGGACGACGTCGGGCGGGAAGGCCCGGGCCTTCTCGAGGCCCTGGCGGCCGTTCTCCGCGAGCGCCACTTGATAATCGTGGTCGCCGAGGAGGACGGAAAAGACTTCGCGGATGCTCCTCTCGTCGTCGATGACCAGGATTCGCGGCGTCATGGACGGCCTCCTCAGCTCAAGGGAAGGGTGACCAGGACGGTCGTCCCCTCCCCCAGGCGGCTGCGGAGCTCGATATCCCCGCCGTGCGCCTTGACGATGGCGTAACAGATCGAAAGGCCCAGCCCGGTGCCCCCCTTCTTGGTGGTAAAGAAAGGATCGAAGACCTTGTCCAGGTCCTCCTCCGAGATGCCCGGGCCGGTGTCGGAAACGCGGACGAGCGTTTTGCCGCTCTCGAGGACGACGTCCTCGACGGTGAGGGTCCCGCCCCCCGCCATGGCCTGGACGGCGTTCAGGAGGACGTTGAGGAAGACCTGCTTGAGCTGGGAGGCGTCGGCATTGACGACGACGGGCGCGGCGGGAAAGGACGTCCGGATCTCGGCGCCCGCGGCCTTGGCCTGGATCGAGACGAGAGCCACGCTCTCCTCGAGAAGGGCGACGAGGTCGCAGGGCTCCTTGTGGATCTCCGAGGGGCGGGAGAACGACAGGAGCGCGGCCAGGATCTCGTCGATCCGATCGGTCTCCCGCAGGGCGACGCCGAGGAGCTTCTTCTCGGTCTCTTCGCGGCTGCGGGACTCGAGGAATTGCAGGGAGGACCGGATGGACGTCAAGGGGTTCCGGATCTCGTGGGCGGCCCCGGCCGCGAGCTCGCCGATCGTGGCCAGCCGGTCGGCCCGGAGCATGCGCCGGAAGCGCTCCCTCTGCTCCTTGTAGAGGAGAGCGTTCTCCAGGGCGATCCCCGCCTGCGGCATGAGCGAGTCGATCAGGGCCGTTTCCTCGGCGGAGTAGGGCCCGCCGCCGGCCTTCGGCCCGGCGCAGAGGATGCCGATCAGCCTGTTCATGGACAGGATGGGATAGCAGAGGACGAAGCCCAGGCGGCTGAAGACGGCCTTATCCTTGTCCCCGAGATAGCCGAAGACGCCGGGCTGGCGCCGGATGTCGAGAGGGGTCTTATTGACCTTGAGCCACTTGGCCAGACGGTCCTGGCCGGAGAGGGAGAGCCCCCGCAGGTCGGCCGGGACGTAGCCGGATGAGGCCCCGACGCGGAATTGACCCGTATCGCCGTCGTAGACGAAAAAAACCAGGCGATCGACGGAGGCGGACTCCTTGATCGTCCCCAGCATGTTCAGGGCGATCTGGTCAAAATCCTCTATCAGGTTGAGGCTCTCGGCGAATTCCCGGATGATCGTCCGGGGCTCCACGGCCGGGCGCTTCCCTCCACCCAACATTATCCGGAACCAGCCGAAAGGCTTCACGGTCCAAGCACCTCGTCAACGAGCATAGCGCAATTCCCGTATAAAGTAAAAAGACGGACAAGGAGTAAAATGGGTAATGATTTACCCGCTCTTGGGTAACCGTGGTAACATTTTGTTCTCTTCAAAGCTCTGTTATGCGGGGCGCACGGCTTTGATTGCAGGTTCCAGGCCAGGCGTGGCCGGAATGAGAAGACCTACTTGGCACCGTCCTTGCATTAGGAAGAACGAACCGATGGAGGCTTGACCATGAAGATGAGCAGACTCGCCGCCGTCGCGGCCGCGATCCTGGCCTTGGCCGCAGCCCTGGCCGGGCAAACACAGGAATCCCAGAGCATGAAGCTCCTGCGCCTGAAGAGCGCCCACCTGTCGCTCGAGCTCAAAAAGGCCGATTTCGACCGCTACCTCACGCTCAAGGAGGAGGGGCTCGCCTCCGAGGCCGACTTCGCCGCGCGGCAGACAGCCTATTCCCAGGCCCAGGTCGACTACCAGCAGGCCCTCATCAGCTTCATGGGCAGCGAGGCCCGCATCTCGGTGGCGAGCGCCGTCAAGTACCAGGACCGGGCCGGCAAGAAGTTCGTACGGGTGGCCCTGCGCTACTCGTCGAAGGAGCTCAAGGAGCTGGCCAACCTCAAGATCAGCGCGGAGGACCTCTTTCCCCTCGACTTCATGAAGGAGCTCAAGGACGTCTACGTCTCCCTTCTCTCGGAAGGGAAGGTCATCTCCGATCCTTACGAGAAGACGGTCGCCACGCTCCCGATCGAGACCGAGCGCGACGTCACCTTCCAGCTCCTCAAGGACGTCGAGAACCTCGACATCAGCGTCTCCTACTCGGGGAAGACCGAGATGACCTCGGTCTACCTCCAGAAGGGCATCAGCGCCAACATGGTCACGGTCAACTCGGCCCAGTTCTCCCAAGAGGCCGACCTCGAGAGCACGGCGACCTACGACCTGTCGCTCGAGAAGTTCAGCGGCGAGGCCAACGTCTTCAAGCTCGAGGCTGTCGACCTGCCGACGCAGATCACCTACGAGTTCAGCGACCCGACGACGAGCGCCCGCCTGTCGCAGATCAAGTTCAGCGAGGGCATCACCAGCCTCAAGCTCCAGCTCAAGCTCTACCTGCCCAAGAACCCGGACGAGAAGGTCATCCTCGACAAGCCCCTCGAGTTCTTCGTCCTGGCCCTCGACAACGACCAGACGGAGAAGCTCCGCGGGCTCGAGGCGGCGGCTGGGGGGGCCGGGCTCGGCGCGGAAGCCGTCGAGGGCCTCAAGGCCGGCTCGGTCAAGCTCGAGCTCATTCCCCGCGGCGTGCCCAAGGTCGAGGTCCAGGCCGTCAACCTCTACCACGAGATCAAGGTCGGCGACATAATCAGCATGGACGTGACCATCCGGAACACCGGCACGCGCCGGCTCAACAACGTCCGGGTCTTCTGCGACCTGCCCCTCAACTGGCGCGTCGAGATCGCGCCCGACCTCATCGCCACGCTCGAGCAGAACAAGGACGAGGTCGTCAAGATCCGGTTCCTCCCGCCCGACGGCGTTTCCGTCGGGGACTACGAGCCGAAGATCCGGACCGACGCCATCGCCGACAACCGCCGCGTCGAATCCGAGGACAAGATCGTCCGCATCCACATCACCTCCAAGGCCAACGTGCTTGGCATCGGGGCCCTGGTCCTGCTTCTTGTCGGCTTGCTCGTCGGCATCGTCGTCTTCGGCATCAAGCTGACGCGGAGATAGGAGCGAGGCGGCCATGTGGAAAACGATCGTCAAGAAAGAGCTCCTGGAGAATATCCTCAGCTATCGGTTCCCCCTTTTCGGGCTGATCGCCATGATCCTCATTCCCTTGGGCATATACGTCAGCCAGCTGGATTATGCGAAAAGGGTCCGGGATTACGACGAGCAGGTTCGGCTGTCCGCGGAGGCGGCGTCCCACCTCAGCATCCAGGAAGTCATGGCCGGCACGGTGTCCATCAAGGGCTTCCGCCGCCCGGCGCCCCTCTCCGTCTACACGCGCGGCTTCGAGGGAACCCTCCCCCGCTACTACGAATTCACCCAAGAGGGGGTCAAGCCCGGCGAGTCCTCGAGCGGCGAGGAGTCTATCCTTTCCATCCAGGGGAAGGTCGATTTCGTCTTCCTCGTCCAGATGGTCCTCAGCCTTGTCGCCCTCCTTTTCGCCTCCGACGTCATCGCCGGCGAGAAGGAGGCGGGAACCTTGCGGGCCATGCTGTCGAACCGCGTGCCTCGGGACGCCATTCTATCGGGCAAGGTCGCCGGAGGGTACGCCGCGCTGTGGGCGCCCTTCGCCGGGGCCTTCCTCGTCGGCCTCCTTCTCCTCGTCCTCAGGGGATTCCCGGTCTTCGGCGGCGACACGCCGGCGAAGATCCTCATCGTCTTTTTGGCGGCCTCGGTGTTCCTGCTCGCCTACTTCATCCTGGGCACGATGATATCGGCGAGCTCTTCGAAAACGCGGACGGCGCTCGTGGCCATCCTACTCGTCTGGGCGTTCTTCCAGCTGATCATGCCCAAGCTCAGCGACATGCTGGCCGCCATCGTCCATCCGATCCGGACGGAAACCCAGGTCTCCCTCGAAAAATCCCTTCTGGCCGGCTCCCTCGGCATGGAAACGGCCAAGGAGCTCGGCCGGCAGTATGACCTCATCTTCGGCTCGGCCCCCAAGGGAGCTGCGAACGACGAGGCATCGCCGGAGAGAAAAAAATGGGACCCGCTCAAGGCCGGGATCGAGCAGGGGGCCAAGGAGCGGAAGGCCCAACAGCTCGGCGCGATCGACGAGACCTACCGTCAGCAGAAACGCAGGCAGCAGGATCTCGCCGTCAACCTGTCCCTCATCTCGCCGAGCGCGGCCTTCGCCCGGCTCGTCGCCGACGTCTGCGGCACGGGCGAGCTCGAACGGACAAGATACGCCGAGGCCGTCCAAGCCCACGCCCGGACCCTCGACGGGGCCCTGTTCAGCAAGGCCAAGCGGACGCTGATGATCCATGCCGGCGGCGGGACCTCTCTCGGCTTTTCGGCCGAGCCCGTCGATTTCAAAGCCCTGCCCCAGTTCTCGATCGCCCCGGCGTCCCTGGCCGACGTGTTCAAGGCGAACTGGAAAAGCCTGCTGTCATTGGCCTTCTGGCTCATCGCCCCGTTCGCCGCCGCCTACGTCCGATTCATCAAATACGATGTGCGCTAGAACGACCGAGGAGGAACCGATGACCGACGCGAATCCCATCCTGAAAGCCGACGACCTGTCCAAGCGATACGAGGACGGCGTGCTGGCCCTCGACCACCTCAACCTGGAGGTCCGGCCGGGCGAGGTCTACTGCCTGCTCGGGGCCAACGGCGCCGGCAAGACGACGACGATCAACCTCTTCCTGAACTTCATCCCGCCGACGACCGGGACCTGCTTCATCAAGGGCATCGACGTCAACAAGGACCCGCTCGAGGCCAAGAAGCACGTCGCTTTCGTCTCCGAGAACGTCATGCTCTACGGCAACTTCACGGCCCGCCAGAACCTCGACTTCTTCGCCAAGCTCGGCGGCAAGACCGACCTCGCCAAGAACGACTATTATCAGGTCATGCGCCGGGTCTCGCTCCAGGAGAAGGCCTTCGACCAGCGCGTCAAGAACTTCTCCAAAGGCATGCGGCAGAAGCTGGGCATCTCCATCGCCATCATCAAGGACGCCCCGGCCATCCTGCTCGACGAGCCGACCTCGGGCCTCGACCCCAAGGCCGCCACCGAGTTCCTCGAGATCATGGCCGAGCTCAAGAACGAGGGCAAGGCCATCCTGATGTCCACCCACGACATCTTCCGGGCCAAGGAGATCGGCGACCGGGTCGGGATCATGAAGGAAGGCCGCCTGGTCATGGAGCGGACCCGCCAGGAGCTCCAGTACGAGGACCTGGTCAAGATCTACATCGACTACATGAAGTCGGAGCCGCTGG
>MEYC01000085.1:17288-24244 GCA_001775715.1 Candidatus Aminicenantes bacterium RBG_16_66_30
CGAGAACGCCATGACCCGGTCCTTCGAGATCAACGTCATCGGCGTCAACGTCCGGGCCGGCCAATCGTCGGGGAACATCGTCTACGCGTTCTTTCCCGCCCCGGACTTCCTCTACGTCGTCCGGGTCGTCCTGTCGCTCGTCGCGCTCCTCTTCGGCTTCGACCAGATCAGCCGGGAGCGCGAGCAGGGCACGCTGAAGCTCCTATTGAGCGGCCCCGTGTCCCGGGCCCGGGTCCTGGCCGGCAAATGGATCGGCAACTTCCTCAGCCTGGCCGTCCCCTTCCTCCTCGTGACGCTCCTCGGAACGGCCGTCCTGCTCTTCGACCCGGACGTCCGGTTCACGGCCGGCCAGCTCGGGCGGCTCGGGCTCATCCTGGGCCTCGCGCTCCTCTACCTGGCGTTCTTCCTGAGCCTGGGCATGCTCGTTTCGGCCCTGACGAGGCGGGCGGCCACGTCCGTCATCGTGCTTCTGTTCGCCTGGGCGCTCCTCGTCTTCGTTCTGCCCAACCTCGGCACCCTCGTCGCCCGCCAGTTCGTCAGCGTCCCGTCGGTCAAGGCCCTGAGCGAGAAGCGGGAGCAGACGTGGACCCGCGAGGTCCTGCTCGGGATCAGCAGGGGAGAGAACTGGGCGGACCACATGAGAACGATCAGCCGGGAGAACGACCGGATGGAGGAGGATTACCGGCTCAAGTTCGAGCGCTTGGTCCGCCTCTCGCGGAACATCAACCGCCTCTCGCCCGCCGCCAGCCTCCTCGACGCCGCAACCGAGATCGCCGGCACCGGCATCGGAGAGGAGATCCGGCTCAAGGGGGAGGTCGTCCGTTACAAGAACGCGATCATCGACGATATCATCGCCGACCGGGCTGCGGACAGGCGGGACGGCCAGTATCAGGCGTTCGTCTATCGGTACCGGCCGGTGAGCGAAGTCTTCGCCGCCGGCGCCCTGTTCGACCTGGCCTGGCTCGCCGTCTTCAACGTCCTCGTCTTCGCCTTTGCCTATGCCGGCTTCGTCCGCTACGACGTGAGGTGATGCCATGGGAAGGACGCTCATCGCCAAGGAGATGCGGGCTCACCTCCTGTCGTTCCGCTTCCTGGTCAGCTTCGTCATCCTCTTCGTCCTCGTGGTCCTCACGGCCGTCGTCCTGACGGGGGATTATGTCCGCAAGCTCGACGAATACTCCGGGCGGCAGGCGGAGATCGACCGCTACCTCCGCAGCTACGCCCATTTCAACAGGATCCAGAACGTCCTCCAGCCGGCCCAGCCTCCCATCCCCTTTCTGGCGCTCATCCGGGGGCTCACGGCGGACGTCAACATGGAGGCCTTCGACGACGATCCTCTGCCGGTCATGTTCCCGCTCATCGACCTGACCTTCATCGTCACCATCCTGGTGAGCCTCATCGCCATCATCCTGACCTACGACGCCGTCAGCGGGGAGAAGGAGGAGGGGACGCTGAAGCTGATGATGGCCAACGGCGTGCCGCGCTCCCAGATCCTTCTGGCCAAGGCCGCGGGGGCCTGCCTGACCCTCGTCGGCCCGCTGCTCGTTTCGCTCGCGGCCGGGATGCTCGTCGTCCTTCTCCATCCGCGGGTCGGCTGGACCGGGCTCGACTGGGGAGCGCTCGGGCTGATCGTTGGGGGGGCCGTCGTCTACGGCGGCGTCTTCTGCCTCATCGGGATCTTCGTCTCGTCGGTCCACCACTCGAGCGGCTCGTCGATCATGACCTCTCTCTTCGTCTGGACGCTCCTTGTCCTCGTCGTGCCTAACCTCAGCCCGTACGTGGCGTCGTTCCTCTCCCCGGCCCCGTCGCGGATCAAGATCGCCCGGGAGACGTCCCGCCTGACCGACGTCGACCGGGACGACCTCGGGAACAAGCTCATGGCCGAATACCAGGGCCAGGTCCTCAAGGACTACCCGGTGCTGGCCGAGCGGCTCTCGGAAGCCGAGGTCAAGAAGCGGGTCGCGGAGGACCCCGACTATCGGATGGCCTACGAGGCGAACCGGGCGGCGAGCGAGCGGGCCTGGGCCGAAGCCAACCGCATCCAGGGAGACAAGGCCGGCCTGCTCAGGGCGGACCTGGCCCGGAAGGAGGGGGCCCAGACGGACCTGGCGCGGGCGATCTCGATGGTCTCGCCGCTGGCCGACTTCGCCTATCTCGCGACCGACCTGTCGTCGACGGGGACCCGCAACCAGGCCCACTTCGGACGTCTCGCCCAGCTCTGGGGGCAGGCGTTCTATCGCGACTACCGGACAAAGAAGGTCGAGGAGCTGAGGGCCAAGGACCCGACCGCAGATGCGTGGAACACGGCCGTCGACATGAGCGACGCGCCCCGGTTCCGGTACGTGGAGGAGGGGCTCGGGGGCCGCGTCCAGGCCGCCCTGCCGCCGTTCGCCGTCCTCCTCGGCTATGGCGTCGTCCTCTTCGCCGCCGCCTACGTTTCCTTCATCCGCTACGACGTCCGATAGGGGAGGAAGCCGGAAGCCATGATCGCCACGATCGTCCGGAAGGATTTCCTGACCAATCTCCTGTCGGCCCGGTTCGTCATCGGCTTCGTTCTCTGCCTCGTCCTCATCCCCTTCAGCATCCTGATCAACATCAGCAACTACCGCGATCGCACGACCCAGTACCGGCTCGACCGGGACGCCGCCGAAAAAGCGACGGCGGAGGTCCGCGTCTACTCCGTCCTCCGGCCCGAGATCGTCCTGCCGCCGGAGCCCCTGAGCGTCTTCGGCAAGGGCGTCACCGACCAGGTCGGCAACCGCGTCCGGATCTGGCTGGGCGACAAGCCCCTGCTCGCGGCGGGAAAGACGGCCGCCGGCGACAATCCCTTCCTGGCCTCTTTCTTCTCGATCGATTTCGTCGACATCGCGGCCATCATCTTCTCCCTGCTGGCCCTCATCTTCAGCTATGACGCCTTTACCCGCGAGAAGGAGGACGGCACGCTGAAGCTGCAGATGTCCAACGCTCTCAGCCGTTCGACGGCCCTCGCCGGCAAGCTCCTCGGCATCCTTCTCACGCTCCTGCCGGTCCTCGTCTTCTCGTTCCTGCTCGGCGGCCTGCTCGTTCTCTTCTCCCGCGACATCTCCTTTTCCGCCGGCGAATGGGGCCGGATCGCCTTGCTCTTCGCGGCCAGCCTCGTCTACCTCGCCGTTTTCGTCTTCATCGGGCTCCTCGTCTCGACCAGGTCGAGGAGCTCCGTGACGAGCCTCGTCGTCTGCCTCTTCCTGTGGGTCTTCCTCGTCTTCCTCGTGCCCGCCGTCTCGGCCAACATCGCCGAGAGCTTCTTCGGCGTCGCGTCCCGGGACAACCTCGACCGGGTCCTGAGGGACATCGACAAGGAACGCGCGGCGGCCATCAGCGCCGCCTTCAAGGCCCAGGGCATCCCCGAGGGCTGGAACTGCTGGCGGTGTTCATCCGGCGAGGACGGCTTCATGGAGACTTACGGCAATCCCCGGGACGAATTCGAGAAGTTCCGTCGGCGGGCCTCCCTGTCCGAGCCCATCCGGATCGATTATGCAGACAGGAAGTGGGCCCCCGAGAAGGCCTACCTCGACAGCCTTTCCCGGCAGGCCCGGGCGGCGGAACGGCTTTCTTTCCTGTCGCCCACGGGGATCTTCCGGGCCGTCGCGGCGGCCGTCTGCCGGACGGACCTGGCTTCCCACGAGCGTCACATGGACCGGACGCGGCAGTACCGGGAGGCCTTCATCGCCTGGCTCAGGGGCAAGGACATCTTCGCCTCATACCGTTGGATCACTCCGGCCGAGCCGGCCACCTTCAAGACCGAGGACGAGCTCGTCGGGATGCGGACGGGAGGCGAATTCAAGACGGTCCGGGAGTACGAAGATTGGGCCTCGCGTCAGAAGGACGCCCGGGCCCGCTGGGTCAAGCTCAGCCAGGTCAAGGTCCCCGGCGACAGCCCGGACGATTTCCCCTATCTCGATATCTCCGACATGCCCCGGTTCGAGGTCCGGGAGGGCGCCTTCCTCTCCGGGCTGGAGCCGTCCGCTTTCTGGGTGGGGATCATGTTGATCGCAGCGGTGCTCCTGTTCTATGTCGGCTACGTCGCTTTCATCCGCTATGACGTGAGGTAGACCGTGTTCCGAACCGTCCTCCGGCGCGAGCTCCTCCACAACCTCTACAGCCTGCGCTTCCTCATCTCTCTCGCGCTCGTGATCGCCGTCTTCGCCGCCGGGGCCGTGTCGTTCGTCCGGAGCCATGCGGCGAACCTCGAGAAATACCGGGAGACGCGGGGCCAATACCTCGAGAACATGCGGGCCCTGGCCGGCCAGAGCGCGACCGAGCTGGCCGTCCAACGGCAGACCTATATCCTGAGGCCCCGGTCCAACGGCTTCATGGCCGAGGCCAAAGAGAAATACCTGCCCAACGGCATCGTCTACAGCGCCTGGAACGTCTTCTCTTTCCAGAACAGGAGCGGCAGCGCGAATCCCTTCCTCAAGAGGTTCGACGAGCTGAGTTGGACCTTCGTCGCCGCTCTGATCATGAGCTTCATCGCCCTGCTCTTCACCTTCGACGCCGTCTCCGGGGAGAAGGAATCGAAGACCCTGGCCCTTTCGCTCGCCAATCCCGTGTCCAGAGGCGTCCTTCTTGGGGGGAAGCTCGCGAGCGCCGTCCTATCCGTGACGGCCATCGTCCTGGCCGGGGTCCTAACCAGTCTCCTCATCATCGTCGTCCTCGGCCCGGAAGGAGTTTCGGCCGCCCTGGCTGGCGAGGTCCTCGGCTATCTCGCCGTGACGGGGCTCCTGGCCGGGACGTTCGCCGCCTTCGGCCTGCTCGCCTCGGTCGTCGCGCGCGGCTCCAACATCAGCCTGCTGTTGGCCCTATCGTTCTGGCTGGTCTTCGCCGTCGTCATCCCCAATTCCAGCACCTTCGTAGCCAAAGGCCTCTATCCGATCGACAGCACGGAAACGGTCCAGAAGAACGTCACCGCGGTCTTCGCCGACCTGAGCAAGAACGCCCCGCCGGGAAGCTGGATGATGAACTCGGGGAATCCGTTCCTGCCCCAGCACGAGCTCCGGGCCAACCTCCAGATGAAGCGGCTCCGGGCGGAGAAGGGCATCCGGGACGCTTACTATCAGACGATGTTCCGCCAGTTCGAACGGACGCGCCTCGTGACGGCCGTCTCGCCGGTCTCGCTCTTCGAATATCTGACCGAGGCCGTGGCCGGCGGCGGTTATCTGAGGTTCCGGAAGGCCTGGGAGGACATGCACGTATACCAGGAGCAGTTCCTGAGCTTCTTCAAAGCCCTCGACGCCGCGGACAAGGACAGCCCGCACTGGTTCAATCCGAACGAGAACGTCTCGACGACGCGGAAGCCCGTCGCCTTCGAGAAGGTCCCCCAATTCGAGGAAAGGCCGATGACGTTCGCCGTCCGCGTCGGCCCGACCTTGAAGTATCTGCTCATCAACATCTTCGTGCTAAGCGCCGTCTACTTCCTGGCCTTTATCCTCTTCGTCCGCTACGACGTCCGCTGATCAGGGGACATGTACCTGTGGTACGTGTCCCCCTTCTCTGTTGGCTGCGATCGTCAGATTCCACAATCTCTAGATCGGCGATGCTCGCCAGGAACTCCGCCTCCTCTTTTTCCGTCCAGACGCCGCAGAGATCGGCAAACGGATTTTCCTGTCCCCCCCATCTGCCTACTCGTTTTTTGTCTTTAGTTCGCCTCCTTTCGGTTGCCCCTCTCGAGGCTTCGCAATTTGAGCAAATGATACATCAAAACAACGGGAAATGAGTCTTGTGTCCCCGATTTAGGAGCGGGCGTAGGCGTCGAGGTCGAGGTCCGGCGTCTCCGTCGGGCAACGGGCGTGCTTCTTGAGGGCGACGGCGCCGACCATGGCCGCGTTGTCCGTGCAGAGCTTCGGCGAGGGGACGTAGGCGTCGAGATCGGCCCCCCGGGCGAAATCCTGGAAGCGCGCCCTGAGCCGCGCATTCCTTGCGACGCCGCCGCAGAGGACGAGCGAGCGAGGCCGGACGATCTCCACGGCGGCCCGCACGTGGTCGACCAGCGTGCGGGCGACGACCTCTTCGAAGCTGGCCAGGAAATCGGCCAGGCCCGGGTCGTCCCTGACGATCCGGCGCTCGCGGATATGCTTGAGCGCCGCGGTCTTGAGCCCGCTGAAGCTGAAGTCGAGGCTGCGGTCCTTCGTGCGCGGCACCGCGAAGGGGAAAGCCTTGGGGTCGCCGCCCCGTCCGAGCTTCTCGATGACCGGCCCGCCGGGATAGCCGAGGCCCAGGAACTTGGCGATCTTGTCCAAAGCCTCGCCGGCCGCGTCGTCGCGCGTCCGGCCGAGAAGGACGCAGGAAAGCGGCTCGTCCATCCTATAGAGGGCCGTATGCCCGCCCGAGACGAGGAGGCCCAGAACGGGATAGGCGATGCCGGGGCTCTCGAGAAAACAGGCCTCGAGGTGGGCTTCGAGGTGGTCGACCCCGACGAGAGGCTTCTTGCGGTAATAGGCCAATCCTTTGGCGAACGACAGGCCGACGAGGAGCGATCCGATCAGGCCGGGCCCTTGGGTCACGGCGTAAAGATCGACCGCGTCGAGCCCAACGCCGGCCCGCGACAGCGCCTCGCCGACGACGGCCGCGATCGTCTTGATGTGCTGACGAGAGGCGAGCTCCGGCACCACCCCGCCGTAGGGCGCGTGGACCTCGTCCTGGGACAGGACGATGTTGCTGAGGACGTCGGGAGCGGAAGCCGAAGGGGGACACGTACCTGAGGTACATGTCCCCGGTCCATCGGGCGCGGGATCGTGGGGACATGTACCCTGGGTACGTGTCCCCGGGCCTTGGGCGGCGGCGGAATGAGGGGGATATGTACCGGAGGTACGTGTCCCCGGATCTGACGCGCGGAGTACCGCCGCGGACGTCTCGTCGCAGGAGGTTTCGATGGCCAGGACCAGCACTTGGGATCGACCTTTCGGCGGTATAGTAACAGA
>MEYC01000086.1 GCA_001775715.1 Candidatus Aminicenantes bacterium RBG_16_66_30
TCCCCAGGACGGCCGCGACGAGGAGCCCGATGAGGAGGTTCGTCAGGGTCTTGACCGCGATATACCGCTGGACCTCGCGGTCGATCCGGCCGGCCGTCCGGACGAGCGTCTCGGCCTGTTCCGGCGGGAAGGCGACCGCGAGCTTCCGGAGGACCCGGCCCCGCCCGCCCAAGATGAAGATCATAGCGACGAAGATCAGCAGGATATCGGACATGAAGCTGAAGAAAGGTCCGAGGGCGGACACGAGAACGGCCCCGGCCCGGTTGATGTTGAAGCCCTGGATCCATTCCGTGAGGCCGAGCTTGAGGCGCGGATCGGGGACGATCTGGTCGATCCTCTCGAGGAAAGACCGGATGATCTCGGTATAGGACGGGAGCTCGGTGGCGAGGGTCTTGCCGCCGGCATAGAACACGGTGCCGATGAGATAAAGGAAGGCGAAGGCGAGGAGCAGGATGACGGTCAAGGCCAGGGACCTCGGCACCTTGCGCCGGACGAGGGCCTCGAGGGCCGGCGAGACGGCGAACGCGAACAGCAGGGCCATGGCGAAGGGCACGAGGATCGGCCGGGACAGCTTGAGGAAGACGCCGAGGACGAAGAGAACGACGACGCCGACGGCGATCCTGAGCCAGCGGTTCGTGTCCACGCGACCTCCCGTCCCCTCATCATAGCGAAAATCGGACAATAAAGGAATGGGCCAACTTAAGAGTAGGCCGCAAAGGATTCCGGTATCGTCGTCAGAGAATCCACCCTGCTACGCTCGGGGTATTCCTTCCGTCGGCCGCTCGCCGGCCCGGCGAGCCGGCTCGCTTCGTATCCGGGCTCCGCTCTGAAGATCGGGGACGAAGGGGGACATGTACCTTCGGTACGTGTCCCCGGTTCTTGGTCCCCTTTCTTCATCCGTGCCCGCTCCGCCCTCCCACGGCCTCCTCCAGGAACACCCCTGCGCGGGGTGGATTCACTGACAATACTCCTCAAGCGTTTCTCCCGCGGCCGCATGTCGTGAGGCCAGCAACTTCCGGTTTATCTACTCAGGCTTCTTCCATTGGCGACATTCTTTATTAGATAATAGGGAGCGCGCGGGGGAAGACGGGGACGGAAGGGAGAGAACGATGGCGCATCGCGTCGCAAGAACACTCGGGATGATCACGGCCGTGGCGTGCGTCGCCGCGGCGGCCGCGGGAGCGGCGGACCTCAGGACCCTCACGAAGGAGCTCTTCGCCGTTCCGTCGACGACGGGGAACGAGCATGAGCTGGCGGCGAAGATCCGCGGGCTCCTGCCCAAGACCCTCGCGATCGAAGAGGACGGCCTGGGCACGGTCGCCGTCCGCCTGAGCGGCTCGGCCGGGCCGGTCCTCGTCCTGGCCGCGCTCGACGGCTATGGGCACATGGTCAGCGGCATCACGCCCGACGGATACCTGACGGTGGACCGGCCGGTCGCCCCTCCCCACGCCCGGTTCGACGCCTATCTTCTCGGCCAGCCGGTCGTCGTTACGACGGCTAAAGGCCCGGTCCGGGGGGTCGTGTCTCAGCCGGCCCTGCATCTCCTGACCCAGGAGCGGCGAAAGTCCCTCGTCGACGGCTTCTCGCTCGAGACGGCCTTCATCGACATCGCCGTCCGTTCGGACAAGGAGGCCCGGGCCAAGGGCGTGGAGCTCCTCGACGCCGTCACCTATCCGGCGGTCCTGACCGAGCTGGCCGGCGGCCAGTGGGCCGGCCCGTCGCTCGGCCTGAAGGCCGTGGCGGCCGTCCTCGTGGACATCGCGGCCGGGCCTCGCTCCGGTTCCGCCGGCGGAGAGGCCATGGTCGCCTGGGCCGCCCAGACCAAGTTCGCGGCCCGCGGCCGGGGCGCGCGACCGGCCCTGGGCGCCGCCCGGGCCAAAACGAAGTGGCAGCCGCAGAGGGCCGTCATCGTCGACGTCGTCGCGGCCGGCAAGGGCGACGGGGCCCCCGTCCCGGGCGGAGGTCCGGTCCTCATCCAGGCCAAGGCCGAGCCGTCGTCCCTGCTGCAGGCCTTCATCAAGCTCGCGGCCGAGGCGAAGATCCCCGTCCAATCCGTGACGGCGGCCGACTCGCCGCTCGCCCTCCCCTTCGCCGCCGCGCCGTCCGAAGTCCTGACTGTCGCCCTGCCCGTCCGCTTCCTCAACACCCCCTCCGAGATCGTCGACCTCGAGGACCTCCAGGCCTTGCGCGATCTCCTGGCGGCGTTCCTGACGAAAGGAGCGGGGCGATGAACAAGCGGATCGCGATCTTCGTAATGGCCCTCGTCGTGTCCATCTCGTCCGCCGGGGCCCAGTCCAAGGCCTGGGAGATCCTCAGAGAGATCGTCCTCGTCCCCGGCGTTTCGGGGCACGAAGGTCCGGCGGCCGATTATGTCCAGAAGATGTTGCCCGCCGGTCTGAAGACCGAGCGGGACGCCATGCACAACGTCTGGTTCACGGTCGGCTCGGGAAAGCCCCATATCCTCTTCGTCGCCCACGTCGACGAGCTGGGCTGGACCGTCGACCGGATCACCCCGGAGGGGCGCCTCAAGGTCAAGCCGGGCGGCGGCATCCTGCCTCAGACGGTCGAAGCTCGTCCCGTCCTCGTCCACACGAAGCGCGGGCCCGTCGCGGGGATCGTCGCGCCGCGGCCGGGCTATGACGAGCGCCGCCCGAACGCGGAGGAGCCCGAGCCCCCCTTCACCGCCGAGAGCTTCGACGTCTATCTCGGCGTCGGGACCGAGGCCGAAGCCCGGGCGCTCGGCGTCGCCGAAGGCGACTCCCTCACGGCGAAAAAGACCATCACCGACTTCGCCCCCGGCCTGATGGCCACGCGGGCCGTCGACGACCGGGCCGGCTGCGCGGCTCTGCTCGACGCCGCCCTTCGCCTGAAGCCGGACGCGGTCAAGGGCAAGACGGTCACGTTCGCTTGGGACGTCCAGGAGGAGACCGGCCTGTTCGGGGCCGCCGAGCTGGCCAAGATCCTGAAGCCGGATTACGTCTTCGCCATCGACACGTTCGTTTCGACCGATTCCCCCCTCGAATCCAAGCGCCTGGCCTTCCTTCCCGTCGGAAAAGGCGCCGTCCTCCGGGCTGTCGACTCGAGCAATGTCACGCCCAAGACCGAGATCCGCAAGGTCCTGGCCCTGGCGGAGAAGCGCAAGATCCCTGTCCAGGTCGGCAACTCCCGGGGCGGCAACGACGGCTCGGTCTTCCTCACCGGCGGCGCCGTCGATATCCCTCTCTCATGGCCCGGCTCTTACGCCCACTCGCTCATCGAGAAGATCGACCGGCGCGACCTCGAGGCGCTGACGGATCTTATCCTGGCCATCGTCGCCGAATGGAAATAGCCTCGAGGAGGCCGCCTGTTCTCCCAAAGCGGGACGCGCCGTCGTCCCCGCGGCCCGCCGTCGTCAGATCCCCTGTTCACCGCCTTGTTCGAACCCGGGTGCCGGTTGACGGACGGCCTGATCTTGGCGTATACTAGCCCCTATTAGCGGGCTGGAAAAGGCGCTGATAGGGCTCGCGTGGCGAGGCTCAGAGCACCAAAACTCATGGCCGGAAACGAACGAAACCGAGTTCGGAGCGGCTGATCATGGAGAAGAAGCCGGCGTCCTTCATCCGGGTCTATTGTCCGGAGCTCATGGATACGATCACGCCGGGAGAATGGACAGACTGCCCTTTTTATCGCGGCCAGAAGCTCGACTTGTCGAATACGGAAGAGGCCCTCAAACAGATCTTTCGCTGCCACGTTCAGTGCGGCTGCCGAATCCTCTATCAGTATTATGAGGGGGGGGGGCTGGTCCAGAAGGCCGCGGATTCCATCGAGGACCCGGAGGGCCTCCGGAAGATCCTCTCCCTGGTCACGAAACAGGCCAAGGCGGCCGGCGGGACAAAGGGAAAGAGGATCTTCATCGTCGACGACGACGTCGATTTCCTGGAGATGCATTCGACCGTCCTGAAGAACCGGGGTTACGAGGTCACGACGGCCCAGAGCGCCAAAGAATGCCTGGAAAAGCTGGATACGGACAGGCCCGACCTGGTCGTCTTGGACGTCATGATGGAGAAGTTCGACGCCGGGTTCGAAGTGACCAAGAAGATCAAGAAAAAATTCCCCCGCCTGCCCGTGATCCTCCTGACGTCCATCGGGCCTCAGACGGGTCTTGAATTCTCCTCCAACGCCGACGTCCTCGAGATCACCGGGGCCGACATCCTCCTCGATAAGCCGGTCAGTCCCGATGACTTCGTCGCCGCGATCAAGAGATTGACCGCGGCCCAAGAGTAGCGGCCAGCGAAAGCCGATTTCCATGGACATCCTCAGCATCTCCGAGACGAGATGCCGCGAGTGCTACCGTTGCGTGCGGGAGTGCCCCACCAATGCCCTGAAGATCGACCAGGGGAAGGTCAAGCTCATTTGGAGCCGGTGCATCCTGTGCGGGCTCTGCTACCGCCATTGCCCCCACGATGCGGTGGAGGTCCAGACCGGCGTCAACCGGGTCCTGAAACTGCTCGAGTCGGGCCAGAAGGTTGTCGCCTGCCTCGACCCGACGTTCCCCGCCGTCCTGGACAAAGGGACACCCGCCCAGCTTGTGACGGCGCTCAAGCAGCTCGGCTTCTCGGAGGTCTGGGAGGCCGCGGTCGGCGGGGACCTCGTGGCCGGGGACTACCGCTTCTGGCTCACCCAGAATACGGAGTCGTCCTGGATCTCCTCATTCTGCCCGTCGGTCGTTTACTATATCGAGAAGTATGCCCCTGATCTGGTTGACCGGCTCGTGCCTCTCGTGTCCCCGATCGTCGCCTGCGGCCTAGCGGTCAAGCGTCTCCGGGGACCGGAGACGAAGGTCGTCTATATCGGGTCCTGCATTTCCAGGATCTGGGAGCGGATGGACCGTTTCGGGAAGCAGGCCATCGATTATGTCCTGATCTATCACAACATCACCAGCCTCCTCGAGGCGAAGGGGATCGACCGTGAAGCCCAAGAGCCGTCGGAGTTCGATGGGCCGGCGAGCGGCCCGGGACGGGCCCTGGGCATACCCGGAAGCATGAGCCGCTGCGCCGGCTTTGACCATGGCCTCATGAGCGTGGACCACGTCATCGAGTCCGGGGCCGAGGAAGCCATCCGGGCCGTGAGACAGCTCGGCGAGGGAAAGATCCGATCCCAGTTCCTGGACCTTCTGTTCTGCCGGGGCTGCATCAATGGGCCCGTGACGGACAAGAAGATCTCTGGACCCAGCCGCAAGCAGATCATCGTGGACTATATCAAGGCCCAAGAGACGCCCAGACCGGGGGGAGCGAAGATCGACCTCAAGGCGTTCATGGGGCTGGATTTCACCCGGAGCTTCGCGGCCCGGGACGTCTCCGTGCCAACCCCCTCGGACGCCGAGATCGAGGCCGTCCTGGCCCAGATCGGCAAGTCCTATCCCAGCCGCAACCTCGACTGCGGGGCCTGCGGCTATGCTTCCTGCTGGGAGAAAGCCAAGGCCGTCGTCCAGGGCCTGGCCGAGACGGAGATGTGCCACCATTACCTCCTGGAGAGCCAGCGGGGTCTCTATTCCCGCCTGGAGAAATCCCACGAACAGCTGATAAGCTCCCACGAGGCGCTCGAGCGGGCCCAGCGTCAGCTCATCCAGACCGAAAAGATGGCCTCCCTGGGCCAGCTGGCGGCCGGCGTCGCCCACGAGCTCAACAACCCCATCGGGACGATCATGATGTTCAGCCGGGTCATCCAGCGGGAGATGAGCCAGGATGATAAATGGCAGAAGGACATCGGCCTCGTCGTCCAGGAAGCGGACCGGGCGGCCAAGATCGTCAAGGACCTCCTGAGCTTCGCCAAGGAGACCAAGGTCCGGCCCGGGGTCGTGAACATCAACCTGATCATCGAGGAAACCCTCTCCCTCCTGACCGAGCAGTCGCTGTTCCATAATATCGAGGTCAGCATCCATCTTGACGACGCTCTCCCCACGACCTTTGCCGACCCCGACCTTCTCAAGCAGGTCTTCTTCAACATCATCCTGAACGGCGCCCAGGCCATGCAGGGGAAAGGGGTTCTGACCGTCGAGAGCCGCAGCGTGGACGGCGGCCGCAAGATCGAGATCCGGATCAAGGATACGGGGATGGGCATCCCCGAGAAAAACCTCCCCCGGCTCTTCGACCCTTTCTTCACGACCAAAGAGAAAGGGACCGGACTGGGCCTGGCCCTGGTCTACAACATCGTCTCCAAGCACCAGGGCGCGATCTCCGTCGAGAGCAAGCTAGGACACGGGGCGGCGTTCATCATCCTCCTGCCTGTCCTCGGCCAGGACGAATGGCTGAAGAGCGAAGACCGTCCCGAGGAGCTGACCAAGCCTCCCCAAAGGGAAGACCATGAAAGCCGGCGGAAAGATCTTATTGGTTGACGACGACCCCGATTTCCTGGAGATGCACAAGGCCGTCCTCCGGAACCATGGCTACGAGGTTTTAACGGCGATGAGCGGGCGGGAGGGGCTCGAGCGCGTCCGGGCGGAGATGCCGGACCTCATCATCCTGGACCTGATGATGGAAAAGCATGACGCCGGCTTCTCCTTCAGCAAGACGCTGAAGACCGACCCGTTGTTCAAGAGGATCCCCATCCTCATGGTGACGTCCGTGGCCGAGGCCACGGGCTACCGTTTCTCCCTGGAAGAGGATGGGTACTGGATGAAGACCGACGATTTCCTGGACAAGCCGGTCCTGCCGGCGGTCCTCCTCGACAGGGTCGGGAGACTCCTCGAAAAGAAGGACGAGAACCCGTGAGCACGCCGGCCCGTATCCTGGTCGTTGACGACGAGCTGGGGATCCGGGAGGGGTGCCGGCGCGTCCTGGCCGAGGAGGGATATGCCATCGAGCTGGCTGAGGACGGGATGGTTGGGCTCGCCAAGGTCCAGGAGAAGCCCTACGATCTGATCCTGGTCGACCTCATGATGCCGGGCATCGGCGGCCTGGACCTGATCCAGAGGATCCATGAGCTCGACCCCGAGATCATCCTCGTCGTCATCACCGGATACGCGGCGATCGAGACGGCCGTCGAGGCGACCAAGCGGGGGGCCTACGAGTATCTTCCGAAGCCCTTCACCCCCGAGGCCCTGTCCGTCCTGGTCAAGCGGGGCATCGAGAAAAGGGATCTCCGGCTCGAGGCCCGCCGGCTCTATCAGGAGCGCGAGCAGAGGCTCCTCGAGCTGGCCGGCGAGAAGAGCCGGCTGCGCAGCATCATCGGCTGCATGGCCGACGGCGTTCTGGTCACCAACCTGGAGCATCAATTGGTCCTCTGGAACGCTTCGGCCGTGAGGATGTTGGAGCTCATCGGCACGGACGAACCCGGGAAGGCCATCGGCCATTATCTCCGCGACCCGGCCCTTGTCGATTCGCTCGAACGGATCATGAATGCGAAGGATGAAGGCTTCTCGATGATCACCCAGGAGATCCGGACGGCCGACCCGAGCTCGGTCTTGATGGCCCAGATGGCGCCGGTCCGGGACGAACAGGGACGGGTCCTGGGGGCCGTGGCGGTGCTCCGGGACATCACCAAGCTCAAAGAGATCGACAAGGTCAAGTCCCAGTTCGTTTCGATGGTCGCCCACGAGCTCCGCGCCCCCCTGGCCGCGATCGAAGGATGGTTGGAGGTCGTCCTCTCCGGCGAGGCCGGCGGGAGCGAGGAGCAGAACAGGGCCTGGCTGCTGCGGGCGAAAGAGCGGGCGAACTCCCTGCTGGCCCTGGTCCAGGACCTCCTCGAGATCAACAAGATCGAAGCCGGGAAGGTCGCCCAGAAGATGGAATCCGTCCAGCTGACCGACGTCCTCGCCAAGATCATCGAGTTCTTCAGGCCCGAAGCGGGGCGGCACCGCGTCTCGCTGCGGATGAAACCGTCCGTCGCGCCGCCGGCCGTTCAGGCCGACGTCCGGGACATGGAAAAGCTCTTCACGAATCTCATCAGCAACGCCATTAAATACAACGTCGAGAACGGCTCCGTCACGGTCGAGACGTCCCAGGATGCCCATTTCGTCGGGGTTCACATCCGCGATACGGGCGTCGGGGTCTCTTCGGCCGACCTGCCGCGGATCTTCGACGACTTCTTCCGGGCCGAGACGAAGAAGAGGGATAAGATCAGCGGGACCGGCCTCGGACTGACGATCGCCAAGAAGATCGTGGATTCCCACCTCGGGCGCATCGAGGTCGAAAGCCGCGTGGGTCAAGGGAGCACGTTCTCGGTCTATCTCCCTTACAACAAGTGAGCGGAAGGCCCCCCCGTTGAACGAGATCCTCAGGAAGCAGCCGTTGGCGCCGGGCATCGTGCTGTTCGAGATCGCCGCGCCCCTCGTCGCCCGGACCGTCCGGGCCGGTCAGTTCGTCGTCGTCCGCGCGGACGATTACGCGGAGCGGATCCCCTTGACCGTCGCCGATCGGAGCGTCGAGCGCGGGACGATCACCCTGATCGTCCAGGTCATCGGCCTGTCCACGCGAAGAATGGACAAGCTGGAGGTCGGCGAGGCGTTCCTCGACGTCGTCGGGCCTCTGGGCAAGCCGACGGAGGTGAGGCGGGCCGGGACGGTTGTCTGTATCGGCGGGGGCGTCGGGGTGGCGCCGGTCTATCCCATCACCCGGGCCTTCCGCGAGGCCGGCAACCGGATCATCTCTATCATCGGCGCCAAGACGAAGGAGATGCTCATCCTGGAACAGGAGATGCGGGCCGCGAGCGACGAGCTCTTCGTGACCACGGACGACGGGTCGGCCGGCCGCCACGGGTTCGTTTCGAACGAGCTGCAGCGCCTCCTGGACGAGAAGATCCCGATCGACCTTGCCGTCGCCGTCGGTCCCGGAGTCATGATGCGGGCCGTGTGCGACCTGACCAAGAAAGCCGGCATCCCGACGATCGTCAGCCTGAACTCCCTGATGGTGGACGGGACGGGGATGTGCGGGTGCTGCCGGATCACCGTCGGCGGCCGGACGAAATTCGTCTGCGTTGACGGCCCCGAGTTCGACGGCCACCTCGTCGATTTCCGGGAGCTCCTCAAGCGGTCGGAAATGTACAAACGCGAGGAGCACCGGGCTCTGTGGGACCACGAGTGCCGTCTCACGGCCGCCGAGAAGATGCTGGCCAAGGCCAACAAGCGGGAGGCCATGCCGAAGCAGGACCCCAAGCTCCGGGTTAAGAACTTCGACGAAGTCGCCTTGGGCTACACGAAGGAGAACGCGCTGCGCGAAGCGTCGCGCTGTCTGGCCTGCAAGAAGTCGCCCTGTATCGCCGGCTGCCCCGTCGACATCGACATCCCGGCTTTCATCGCCCTCATCCGCCGGAGCGATTTCATCGGCGCCATCCACAAGATCAAGGAGAAGAACAGCCTCCCGGCCATCTGCGGACGGGTCTGCCCCCAGGAAGTCCAGTGCGAGACCTCCTGTGTCCTGTCCAAGAAGGGCCAGCCGGTCGCCATCGGCCGTCTGGAGCGGTTCGTGGCCGATTACGAGTTCCAGCAGGGCGACGTCCGGACGCCGCCGAACGCCAGCCCGACGGGGAAGAAAGTCGCTATCATCGGGGCCGGTCCCGCGGGCCTAACGGCGGCGAGCGACCTCATCAAGATGGGGCACCGGGTGACGGTCTTCGAAGCCCTGCACAAGGCGGGGGGGGTTCTCGTCTACGGGATCCCCGAGTTCCGCCTGCCGAAGTGGATCGTCCAGCGCGAGGCCGATTATATCGCCAAGCTGGGGACCGAGATCCGGGTCAGCCAGGTCGTCGGGAAATCCTTCACCGTCGACGACCTTCTCCGGGACGGCTACGACGCCGTCTTCGTCGGCACCGGCGCCGGCCTGCCGTACTTCATGAACATCCCCGGCGAGAACCTCAACGGCGTCTACTCGGCCAATGAGTTCCTCACCCGCGTCAACCTCATGAAGGCCTACCTGTTTCCCGAGTTCCATACGCCCGTCCATTACGGCCGGAACATCGCCGTCGTCGGCGGCGGGAACGTGGCCATGGATTCGGCCCGGACCTCGCTCCGCTTGGGCGCCGAGAACGTCTATCTCATCTACCGCCGGGCGCGGGAACAGATGCCGGCCCGCGATGAGGAGATCGAGAACGCGTTCGAGGAGGGCGTTCAGCCGCGCCTCCTGACGATCCCCATCCGCATCCTGGGCAACGAGCGGGGCTGGGTCAAGGGGATCGAATGCCTCGAGATGGAGTTGGGCGAGCCCGATGAATCGGGCCGGCGGCGGCCCATCCCCAAAAAAGGCTCGGAACGCGTCATCGATGTCGACATGGTCATCATGGCCATCGGCCAGGGCCCCAATCCCCTGCTGACCTCGACAACGCCCGATCTGGCGCTCAACAAGTACGGCAACATCGTGGCTGATGAGGGCACGGGCAAGACGTCAAAGAAGGGCGTCTTTGCCGGCGGCGATATCGTCACCGGCGCGGCGACGGTCATCTTGGCCATGGGGGCGGGCAAAAAGGCGGCCCAAGCGATCGACGCTTACCTGAGGGATGGGCGGTGGTGACGCCGACGCCTTCGTCCGCGAGAGCGGCCGCCCGGGCCGCCGTCAGGCGAGCATTTTAGCGTAGAAATCGTTCCCCTTATCGTCGACGATGACGAAGGCGGGGAAGTCCTTGACCGTGATCTTGTAGATGGCTTCCATGCCCAGCTCGGGATAGGCGACGACCTCCTGGCTGGTGATGCAGTCCTTGGCCAGCCGGGCGGCGGCCCCGCCGATCGAGCCGAGGTAGAAGCCGCCATAGGTCTTGCACGCGTCGGTCACGGCCTTGGAGCGGTTGCCTTTGGCCAGCATGACCAGGGACCCGCCCATCTTCTGGAAGAGGGCGACGTATTCGTCCATGCGGCCGGCCGTGGTCGGTCCCAACGAGCCCGAGGCGTACCCCGGCGGGGTCTTGGCCGGTCCGGCGTAGTAGATGATGTGGTCCTTGAAATAGGCCGGCAGGTCCTCCCCTTTGTCCACCCTCTCCTTGAGCCGGGCGTGGGCGATGTCCCGGGCGACGATAATCGGCCCGTCGAGGACAAGGCGCGTCGCGACGGGATACTTGCTGAGGGTCGCCCGGATCTCGCTCATCGGACGGTTGAGGTCGATCCGGACGGCGGGCTCGCCCGCCGCCGCGGGGCCGGGGAGGTATTTGGCCGGGTCCTTTTCCAGGCGTTCGAGGAAGATCCCGTCGCGGGTGATCTTGGCCTTGACATTCCGGTCGGCGTTGCAGCTGAGGCCCAGGCCGATCGGGCAGGACGCGCCGTGGCGGGGCAGCCGCACGACCCGGACGTCGAGACAGAAATACTTGCCCCCGAACTGGGCCCCCAGCCCGAGCTTGCGGGAGGCCTCGAGCAGCCGGCCCTCGAGCTCGAGGTCGCGGAAGGCGTGGCCGCCGGGCCCGCCGGATGTCGGCAGCGCGTCGAGATACCTGGCCGAGGCCAGCTTGACCGTCTTGAGGACGAGCTCGGCGGACGTCCCGCCGACGACGACCGCCAGGTGATAGGGCGGACAGGCCGCCGTGCCGATGGCCTTCATCTTGCCGATCAGGAACTTCTCCAGGGCGGCCGGATTGAGGACGGCCTTGGTCTCCTGGAACAGATAGGTCTTGTTGGCCGAGCCGCCGCCTTTGGCAACGAAGAGAAACCCGTAGGCGTCGCCGTCGACGGCGCTGATGTCGATCTGGGCGGGCAGGTTCGATCCCGTGTTCGTCTCGTCGTACATCGTCAGGGCGGCATTCTGGGAATAACGGAAATAGTTCTGGGTGTAGGCGTTGAAGACGCCCCGGGAGAGGGCCGCTTCGTCCCCGCCCCCCGTGACGACGCTTTGGCCCTTCTTGGCGTTGATGATGGCCGTGCCCGTGTCCTGGCACATCGGCAGGACGCCTTCGGCCGAGATCACGGCGTTCATGAGGAGCTCGAGGGCGACCGTCCGGTCGTTCGCGGAGCTTTCGGGGTCCTTGAGGATGGCCGCGAGCTGTTCGAGATGCGACGGCCTCAGAAAGAAGGCCGCGTCGTGAAAGGCCCGCTCGGCGAGAAGGGTCAGGCCCTCCGGGGCGACCTTGAGGACCGGACGGCCCTCGCACGTGCCCGCGGCGACGTGGTCGCCGGAGATCGCCTCATAGGCGGTCGTGTCCGGCCCCAACGGGAACATCGGAGTGTAAACGAAATCCGGCATGGTCATTCCTCCGTCGGCACGGCGTTCCGTCGCCGGCTTATTGGGCCTGGACCTTGCCCAGACCGTATTCGTAGCCCTTCTCGAAGGCCAGCAGGTTGAGGCCTTCCGTGCCCTTCGGCACCGAGGTCTCGACGGCCTTGCGCATGGCGTCCTTGGACACGAGCCCGCTGACGGCGGCGAAGAAGCCGGCCATGACCATGTTGAGGACGACCTTGCGGCCGAGCTCCTCGGCGATGCGGGTCGCCGGGATCCCGAAGACCCTGACGGTCGGGGGCAGGCCTTTGGCGTCGACGAGCTCCTCCTCGATGAGGATCATCCCATTCGGATCGAGCTCGGGCGAGAACTTCGTGAACGCCTCTTGGCTCATGATGACCATGACCTGCGGCCGCTTGACGTAGGGATAGCGGATGGCCCCGTCGGCGACGATGACCTGGGCGCTGCAGGCGCTGCCCCGGGCCTCGGGCCCGAAGGCCTGGGTCATCGTGGCGTCCTTGCCGTCGAAGATGGAGGCCGCCTTGCCGATGATGAAGCCGGTCAGGATGACGCCCTGGCCGCCGAACCCGCCGTCTTGATCTCCGTCTTGGTCATGTTATCCCTCGTAGGCCTTGTATTTCGGGCCGAGGCGCTCCTGATAGTGCTTGTTCATCGCGTCGAGGTAGGTCGGCCTCTCGATGTCGACGAACTTGCCGACGACCATCCTGTCGCGAAGCCGGATGTCGGCGTCTTTGGTCTTGGGGTCGGTGCGGATCTCGCTGTTCTCGCAGTACCAGCGCAGCCGGTCGAGGCCGTCGCCCATCTTCTGTTGCCGTTCGAAGATCGTCGGACAGGGGGCGATGATCTCGACGAACGAGAATCCCGGCTTCTTCATGGCCTCGACCATGGCGTTCGTCTGGTTGTAGACGTGGAGGGACGTCCAGCGGGCGACGTAGACCGCCCCGACGGACTCGGCCAGGAAGGGCAGGTTGAAGGGGAACTCGAAGTTGCCGAACGGTGACGTGGAGAGGATCGACCCCTCGGGCGTCGTCGCGGCCACCTGCCCGCCGGTCATGGCGTAGTTGAAGTTGTTGACGCAGATGACCGTGATGTCGATGTTCCGCCGGGCGGCGTTGATGAAGTGGTTGCCGCCGATGGCGATGATGTCGCCGTCCCCGCTGAAGACGACGACCTTGAGCTTGGGGTTGGCCAGCTTCAGCCCGGTGGCGAAGGGGATGGCCCGCCCGTGGGTCGTGTGGAAGGAATCGACCTTGACGTAGCCGGCGACGCGGCCGGTGCAGCCGATGCCCGAGACGACCACGACATCGTCGAGCGGGGTGCCCAGCTTCTCCAGGGCCTTGGCGAAACAGTTGACGCTGACGCCGATGCCGCAGGTCGAGCACCAGATGTGGGGCATCCGGTCCATCCGCAGGAAATCGTCCATGGGATGCTTTTCGGGGCTGGTCTGCCCGGCGGCCGGGCTGAGGGACGCTTTTTGGAGTTCTGTTACGATCGACACCGGTAGGCCTCCTCGATCTTTTTAACGACGTCTTCGATATTGTGGACCGTCCCCCCGCCATGGCCGGCCAGGACGACCGGGGCCTTGCCCCGGGCCGAGCGGTCGACTTCGTAGAAAACCTGGCCGTAGTTCATCTCGGCCACGACCAGGGCCTTGCCTTGGCTGGCCAGCTCGAAGATCCTCTGCTCGGGGAAGGGCCAGACGACGATGAGCCTCAGCATTCCGACCTTGATGCCCTTTTTCCGGGCGATGTCGATCGCCTCGACGGCGACCCGGGAGGTGATACCGAAAGTGACGATGACGACGTCGGCGTCCTCGACCCCCGTCTCCTCATAACGCCAGATCTTCGGGGCGTTGAGGCGGATCTTGTTGACCAGCCTGTGGACGAGCTGTTCCTGGACCTCGGGGTTCATGGCCGGATAGCCGCGGAAATCGTGGGTCAGCCCGGTGACGTGGAGCCGGTAGCCGTCCCCGGCCTTGAACATGTCCGGGACGAGATCCTCGCCCGGCTTGAAAGGAAGGTACTCGCCGGGCGGGAGCTTGGTGAAGCGCCGGGGCGTGACCTCGATCTTGTCGGCGGACGGGATGACGACCCGCTCCATCATGTGGCCGACGCACTCGTCCATCATGAGCATGACCGGAACCCGGTACTGCTCGGCCAGGTTGAAGGCGTCGACGGTCAGGTCGAAGCTTTCCTGAGGGGAGTTCGGGCAGAGGGCGATGATCTCGTAGTCGCCGTGCGAACCCCAGCGGGCCTGCATCATGTCGGCCTGGGACGGGAGGGTGGGCAGCCCCGTCGAGGGGCCGCCGCGCTGGACGTCGACGAAGACGCAGGGCGTCTCGGTCATGGCCGCCAGGCCGATGTGCTCCATCATCAGGGAGAAGCCGGGCCCGCTCGTGACGGTCATGGCCTTCTTGCCGGCCCAGACGGCGCCCTGGATGGCGATCGAGGCGGCCAGCTCGTCCTCCATCTGGATGAAGAGCGCCCCGTCCACGAGCGGCGCGCGCCGGGCGAACCGCTCGACGACCTCGGTCGACGGGGTGATGGGATAGCCGGCGATGAACCGGCAGCCGGCCGCGAGGGCGCCTTCGCAGCAGGCGAAGTCGCCGTCGATGTAATGGGATCCCGTGAGGACCCCTCGGGGATCGGCTTTCATGGTTTCTCCCCCGTCGTGGGCTCGTACGTGTAGATGGCGAACTCGGGGCAGATCATGCGGCAGAAGCCGCAGTTGACGCAGAGCTCGGCCTTGACGATCTCCGGCGGGTGGTAGCCTTTGGCGTTGTACCTCTTGGCCACCGCCAGGACCAGGTGCGGGCAGTACTCGACGCAGAACCCGCAGCCCTTGCAGCGCTCCTCGAGGACGACGATCTCCCCGTGGGGCGTCTGCGGCCGGGGCAGCCCGAACGGTTTCTCTCTTTGCCTTACGGGCATGATGGGACCTCGCTCATGGATTAGCGCAGCGTTCCGTGGTATTTCGTGGTCAGCTGCTTCTTCCGGACCTCGGGATTGGAGTAATCCGGGAGCAGCATGGGCGCGACCTGCCCTTCGGCGGGGATGCGGCCGGCCTCGAGGGCCTTATGGTAGGCCCGGACGTGGTCGAGCGTGAGGGCGCCGTCCCGGGGGGCCGACTGGGCGTACTCGGCGGCGGCGCAGCCGGCGATCCGGCCGAAGACGACGACGTCGAGCAGGGAGTTGCCCATCAGGCGGTTCTCGCCGTGGATCCCGCCGCTGACCTCCCCGGCGGCGAAAAGGCCGGGGACGACTGTTCCGGTCCGGCGGTCGATCTCGAGCCCGCCGTTCTGGTAGTGGAGCGTCGGATAGACGAGCATGGGCTCCTTGGTGATGTCGATCCCGTAGCGGTGGAAGAGGATCCACTTGCCCGGGAACTCCTTGCGGACCGTGCCCTCGCCCTTGAGGACGTCGATCATGGGCGAATCCAGCCAAACGCCGAACTTTCCGGTCGGCGTCGGGACGCCCTTGCCCCGCTCCAGGCACTCCCGGATGAAGGCCGCGGACTCGACGTCGCGGGGTTCGCGCTCGTAGACAAACTGTTCGCCGTCGATGTTGAGGACGTTGGCCCCGGCGCCGCGGAACTTCTCCGTGATGAGGAGGCCTTCGGCCTGCTCGGGGAAGACGGCGCCCGTCGGGTGGTACTGGACGGTGTGGAGGAACCGGAGCGGCACGCCGGCCCGGTAGCCCAGGATGAGCCCGTCGCCGGTCGCCCCGTAGTGATTCGTGGTCATGAAGTCCTGGATGTGGAGCCTGCCCGACCCGCCCGTGGCCAGGATCGTGGCCTTGGCCTTGACGACGAAGTACTCCTCCGTCTCGAGATTGTAGAGAACCGCGCCGGCGCAGGCGCCCTGCTCGTTCAGGATGAGCTCGACGGCGGGGGAGAATTCCAGGATCTTGATGTCGTCGGGGTGGTTCTTGACCTCATCGCGGAGGGTCCGCATCATCTCGGCGCCGGTGATGTCGCCGGCGTAGTGCATGCGCTTCCTCGATGTGCCGCCGCCGTGCATGGCTTTGAGGCGCCCGTCTTCGTACTTGGAGAACATCGCCCCCAGCTTTTCCAGCCAGGCCATGACCTTGGGCGCTTCGACGACGAGCGTTTCGACGAGCTCGGGGTCGTTCTTGAAGTGTCCCCCGCCCATGGCGTCGAGGTAATGGTAATACGGGGAGTCCTTCCCGGTCTTGGTCGCGGCCTGGATGCCGCCCTCGGCCATCATGGTGTTGGCGTCGCCGATGCGCAGCTTCGTCGCCATGAGGACCCGGGCGCCGTTCTCCCTGGCCAGGAGGGCCGCCGACGAGCCCGCGCCTCCGGCGCCGATCACGAGGACGTCGGTCTCGAAATCGACCTGGCCGAGGTCGACGGCGTCCGGATCGAGACGGCTCTTGGCATGGAGGAGGCTGACCATTTCCTTGGCGATCCGGTAGCCCTTGTTGGGGCCGACAAGGATCTCGGTCCGGCCGTCCTCCTTGAAGTCGGGATGGTACTTCAGGATGGCCTCGCGCTCCTGGAGGGACATGGGCGTGAATTCAACGCCCGCCCGCTTCTTTTCGACGCGGGCCGGCCTCGTCTTTTCCACCCTCTTGATAAGCTCTCTCAGTTCAGGCGTGTACGGCATGGATCATTCTCCCAGATAGGATTTGTCCTGAGGCGCCCAGGAATCGTCGGCCATATCGGGCTCGGTCTCGAGGCCCTTGTAGATCTTCTTGAGCTCGTCCAGGCTCTTGGCCTTGAGCTCCCGAAGGGCCTTGTCGAAAGCCTTGTCCTCCACGGCCTTGACTGCGCGCTCCAGGTGCTTGGCCTTGGGAACGATGTGCCGGGCATAGAGACGGCGGGCCAGGACGGCGATGTTGTACTGGACTTCCTCGGCCGGGCAGCGGGAGGCGCAGAGGCCGCACATGACGCAGTCGAAGGAGCCCTCGGCCACGGCCGCGATGTCGCCCTGGATGGCCTTCGAGATATAGCCTAGGACGTCGATGTCCATGGGGCAGCTGCGGGTGCATGTGCCGCAGCCGACGCACTTGAAGACTTCGGGGTAGAGGGCGGCAATCGTGCCCCCCACGGCCGGCAGGCTCTCGATGTCGTACACGGCCTTGTTGCCCGGGAAAAAGGGGACCTGGGCGATGTACATGTCCGGCTGGACGACCGTCTGGCAGGCCAGGCCGACCTCGATCCGGTAGGAGGCGGGGTAGCGGAAGACCGTCCCGCAGGCCCCGCAGATGCCGCCCCGGCAGCCGCAGCCCCGGACGAGCTGGTAGCCGGCGTATTCGAGAGCCTTCTGGATCGTCAGTGAGTCAGGCACCTCATAGCGTTTCCCCATGACGAATATGGGGACGAGATGCTCCTCCGCGGCCTTGTCCTTGGCCGCGGCCTTTTTGGGTTTCGATGCTGTCTTACTCATCTTTGATCACCTCTTGGACCAGAGCTTTTTCGTTCAAATGGAGCGGCCCTAGGGCCCGGATCTGCTCCGTGAACTCGTTCATCGTCTCGGCGTATTTTTTCCCCTCCGCCGCAGATATCCACTCCAGGCGGAGCCGCTTCGGGTCGATCCCCAGGTCCCGGAGCATTATCTTGAACAGCGTGATCCGGCGGAGCGTTTTGTAGTTCCCCTCGACGTAGTGGCAGTCGCCGGGATGACAGCCGCCGAGGAAGACGCCGTCGGCGCCCTCCTTGAAGGCGTAGATGATGTGCTGGGGGTCGACGCGGCTCGAGCACATGACCCTCATGTTGATGGTGTTGGGGGCATGGCGGAGACGCGACGTGCCGGCCGCGTCGGCCGCCGAGCTCGTGCACCACTTGCAGAGAAAACACATGATTTGCGGTTCGAACATGGTCACTCCCTCAGCATGGCCCTAAGCATGGAGAAGATCTGGGTGTCCGTTTGGTTGCGCTGCTGGGCGGCGCCGCTCGGGCAGGCGGCGGCGCAGGCTCCGCAGCCCTCGCAGAGGATCTCGTTGACAACGACGACCCCCCGGGCCGGGTCCAGGGTCCGGGCGGAATACGGGCACATCGTGATGCAGATGCCGCAGCCGGAGCAGAGCTCGTCGTTGACCGGCACGACCGTCGGCTCGTGGGTGAGCTCTTTCTGGGCGAAAAGGTCCCCGACCTTGGCCGCCGCGGCCGAGGCCTGGGCGACCGTCTCGGGGATGTCCTTGGGGCCCTGGGCGCACCCGGCCAGGTAGAAGCCGGCGTTGAGGCTCTCGACGGGCCTCAGCTTGGGATGGGCCTCGGCCAGGAAGCCGTGGATATCGGTGGCGATCTTGAGTTTCTTCAGCAGATCCTGGACCCCGTCGGCCTTGACCATGGCCATGGCCAGGACGACCATGTCGGCTTCGACCTCGACCTTTTTCCCGGTCAGGGTGTCGACGCCC
>MEYC01000087.1 GCA_001775715.1 Candidatus Aminicenantes bacterium RBG_16_66_30
GCCCAGTACCGCGAGCTCGTCACCTTCGCCCAGTTCGGGACCGAGCTCGACAAGACGAGCCAGGCCCAGCTCGACCGCGGCGTGCGGCTGACCGAGATCCTCAAGCAGGGCCAGTACGCGCCGATCCCCGTCGAGAAGCAGGTCCTCATCATCTACGCCGGCAACCGCGGCTACCTCGACGAGTTCCCGGTGGCCGAGATCCGCAGCTACGAGAAGAAGCTTTACGACCATTTCGAGAGAAACCACGCCGGGATCCTGGCCAAGCTCCGCGAGAAGAAGCACATCGACACCGCCCTCGACGCCGAGATCGGCGCCGCGCTCAAGGCCTTCGGCGGCGCCTTCCGGGAGGGCCTGAAGTAGCATGTCGACCCTCATCGACCTCCGCCGGCGCATCAAGAGCGTCCAGAACAGCCGGCAGATCACGCAGGCGATGAAGACCGTCTCGACGGCCAAGTTCCGCAAGGCCCAGCGCGCGGTGCTCGAATCGCGGCCGTTCTGGCATCTCTTCCCCGAGCTCATGGACCGGCTGGCCTATTGGGCCTCGGCGGGGGCCCACCCCCTGCTCCTCCGGCGGGAGGAGAAGAGGATCGAGGTCGTCGTCATCACGTCCGACAAAGGCCTCGCCGGCGCCTATAACTCGAACCTCCTCGCGCGGGCCGACGCGTTCATCGGCGGGAAAGAGAAGACGGCGTCGGTCCGGCTCGTCCTCGTCGGCAAGAAGGCCGCGGCCTACTTCCGCAGGCACCCCCATCCGATCGATCGGGCCTTCGGCGACCGGACCGACCGGCTGACCCGGGAGGAGCTCCGCGGCCTCGCCGAGTTCCTCATGCGGGAGTACGCGTTCCAGAGGATCGACGCCGTCTATATCGTCACCAACGAGTTCAAGTCCATCCTGGCGCCGCGGATCATGGTCCACACGGTCCTGCCGATCGAGCCCCGGCCCGGGACGGAGGCGTCGGCGACGTGGCGTCCCGACTGGGAGCCCGGGGACGCGCGCCTGGCGGCCTTCATCCTGCCGCTTTACGTCGAAGGCCAGATCCACCATGCCTTCCACGAGTCCCAGGCCGCCGAGCAGGCCGCCCGGATGATGGCCATGGACAACGCCACCAAGAACGCCGAGGAGCTCATCGACGACCTCGTCCTCCAGCTCAACAAGATCCGCCAGGCGGGTATCACCAAAGAGCTCCTCGAGATCATGACCGCCGTCGAGGCCCTCAAGCAGAACGCCTAGGGAGAGAAGCCATGGATCAGAAAGACGCGAAAAACGGGACCGTCGTCCAGGTCATTGGACCGGTCGTCGACGTCAAGTTCGAGGGGGGCGCCCTCCCCGAGATCTACACCGCCCTGCGCATCACGAGCGAGGGCTTCGACCTGGAGACGCCGATGTGCATCGTCGTCGAGGTCGAACAGCACATCGGAGAGGACCGGGTCCGCTGCGTCGCGATGCACCCGACCGAAGGGCTGTCGCGCGGCATGAAGGCCGAGAGCCTCGGCGGGCCGATCCAGGTCCCCGTCGGCGAGGGCACGCTCGGCCGGGTCATGAACGTCATCGGCGAGCCCGTCGACAATATGGGCCCGATCGTGACGGACAAGCGCTACCCCATCCACCGCGTCCCGCCGCCGCTCGACCAGCAAAGCACCAAGCTCGAGCTGTTCGAGACGGGGATCAAGGTCATCGACCTCATCCAGCCCTTCCTCAAGGGCGGCAAGATCGGCCTGTTCGGCGGCGCGGGCGTCGGCAAGACGGTCATCATCCAGGAGCTCATCCACAACGTCGCCCTCAAGCACGGCGGCTACTCGGTCTTCGCCGGCGTCGGCGAGAGAACGCGCGAGGGGAACGACCTCTGGCTCGAGATGAAGGGCTCGGGCGTCATCAGCAAGACGGCGCTCATCTACGGCCAGATGACCGAGCCGCCAGGGGCGCGCCTGCGGGTCGGCCTGACGGCCCTTTCGGTCGCCGAATATTTCCGCGACGAGATGGGCCAGGACATCCTCCTCTTCATCGACAACATCTTCCGTTTCACCCAGGCGGGCTCGGAGGTCTCGGCCCTGCTCGGCCGGATGCCCTCGGCCGTCGGCTACCAGCCTAACCTGGCGACCGAGCTGGGCGAGCTCGAGGAGCGTATCACCTCGACGAAGAAGGGCTCGATCACGTCGGTCCAGGCGATCTACGTCCCGGCCGACGACTTCACCGACCCGGCCCCGGCCACGACGTTCTCGCACCTCGACGCGACGACGAACCTGTCGCGGGCCCTGACCGACATCGGCATCTATCCGGCCGTCGACCCGCTGGCCTCGTTCTCGCGCATCCTCGACCCGGTGATCGTCGGCGAGGAGCACTACGCGGTGGCCCGCAAGGTCAAGGAGATCCTCCAGCGTTACCGCGACCTCCAGGACATCATCGCCATCCTGGGCATCGAGGAGCTCTCGGACGAGGATAAGGTCGTCGTCGCCAGGGCCCGGAAGATCCAGCGCTTCCTGTCTCAGCCGTTCCATGTCGCCGAGGAGTTCACCGGGCGGCCCGGACGCTACGTCACCATCGAGGAGACCGTCCGCGGCTTCAAGGAGATCACCGAGGGCCTCCACGACGACAAGCCCGAGCAGGCCTTCTACATGATGGGCGCCATCGACGATGTCGTCAAAAAGACCGAGGAGCTGAGGGCGGAATGAGCGAAGGCGTTCCGGCCACGATCCACCTGAAGGTGGTGACGCCCCGGCGGCTTCTCGTCGAGGCCGATGTCGAGGCCGTCTTCCTGCCGACGCTCGAGGGCGAGATCGGCGTGCTCCCGGGGCATCGGCCCCTCTTCGTCGGCATCGGCAAGGGGAGGCTCAGGCACCGGTCGGGCGGCGACGAGGAGTCGGTCGCGGTCCAGGGCGGCTACGCCCAGGTCCAGCCGGAGAAGGTCGTGGTCGTGACGGAGGTCGGCGAGGATGACGGATCCGGCTGATCCCCGGCGCGACGACGAGACCCTCGACGCGTTCTACCACGGGCGCGTCCGCGTCCTCCAAAAGAAGAAGGGCTACCGGTTCTCCGTCGACGCGCCCCTGCTTGCGGACTTCATCCGGACGCGGGCGGATGACGAGGCGCTCGATCTCGGGACGGGAAGCGGCGTCATCGCCCTTCTCCTGAGCGTCAAACCGTTCAAGCGCATCACGGCCCTCGAGATCCAGGCGGGGCTGGCTGACCTGGCGAGGCGAAACGTCGAGCTCAACGGGTTGGGCGGGCGCATCGAGGTCATCGAAGCCGACATCCGGAAGTACGAGCCGGCGCGCCGCTTCGACCTCATCTTCTCCAACCCTCCCTATATCCGCGAGGCGACGGGCTTCCTGAGCCGGTCGGCCGAGAAATCCGCCGCCAAGCACGAGCTCCACGGCGGCATCGGAGAGATCCTGCAGAAGACGGCCGAGTGGCTATCGCCGGAGGGAAGGGCGTGCTTCGTCTATCCCGAGGCGCGGCGGGCGGACTTCTCCAGGGCCGCCGACCGCCTGGGATTCCGCGTCCTGCGGTTCAGACTCGTCCTGCCGCGGGCAGGGGAGCCCCCCAATCTCTTCCTGGCGGAATTGGGGTTTGCGACGGTCCATCCCGAGATCATGCCGCCCCTCGTCCTCTACGGTCCTGACGGGAAATACACGGCGGACGCGGAAGCGGTCTTTGCCGGTCCCTAAATCGGGGACACAATACCAATTTCCGAATTAATAGGAACGACGCCGCCATCAGGCTAAGAGGGCCCTGAGCTTCCCCAATATTTCTTGGACGACCTCAGGGGAGAGCGCGCAGATCAGTTCGGCCCGGTGGGCCCGCCAATCGAGGCTCTCGGCCCGGTCCGCGAGGATGGCCCCTTCGACGGGAAGGCCCGAGGGGAGAGGGACCTCGAAAGGATATCCTTTAATGCGCGCCGAGACGGGGCACACGACGGCCAGGCCGACTCGGGCGTTGTACGCTTGGGGCGAGAGAACCACGGCCGGGCAGCGTCCGGTCCTCGCTTGACCCTCGGAAGGGGAAAGCGAGATCCAAACGATATCGCCGCGGTCGGGAACGTAGAAAACCTGCTTCATCCGCCCCCCGTATCGTCTTTATCGGTTGCGGCGCCGGCCTCTTCCGCGACCGGACCGTCGTCTTCCCACGCGTCGTGAATGTTCTCGTCGGTCACGCCGGCCATGAGCGATTCGAGGTCCCAGGTTCGCTCCCTGTCGGTCTTGACGATCAACGCGCGCTCGTCGAGCGACATCTCGACCGGCGCGCCATCGCTCCAGCCCATCTCCTCGGCGAAGGACTTAGGGATGCGGACGGCCAGGCTGTTTCCCCATTTTTGGACGCGATTTTTCATCTTTTTTCGAGAAAAGTATATACATAGAAGATACTTAAATGTCAGGCGGATGTCAAGTTGGTAGGGTCGGAACCCTGGTTCTGGCGGTTTGGACGTAAGGGAAGCTCTGGCTCTAGCGGTCGCCGCCGAGGACGCTGATCCAATGGATATTGAGGAATTCCTCGGGTTCCATTTCGATCACGGACGTTTCCCCGCCGCCGGAGTCCCTTTCGAGAGCGATCGAAAGGTGGCTTGGGTTCAACACCGTGCTCTTCGGCGAAGTGGCATCAAGGACCACGGCCCCCGCGTAGACGGCCAGGGAGAGGATCGGAAAAAAGGCTTTAGCGAACTCTTGTGCTGGGGTTTGGGCGTCGACTTGGAAGCCCCATATGGCCACCGGGGGGATCCAGACCAGGTTGCTTAGCAGAATGGGAAACCAGAGCTTTCTATTCTTCAGACGGATCTCGACGGGACGATAGCCTTCCTTTTCGATGCGGATGACACGGGGAGGCTTCTTGGCCAGCCTCAAGGCCAGAGGCGTGACACCCTCGAACTCCCCATCCACGAGGACGCGAGCGCCTGCCGGCCGGGCGGTGACGGTGACATGCTGAGCCTTCCTTCCGATCAGCGTCATGCAGCCCTGGCCCAGCATGGACGCCAGCAGTAAGACCAATGTCGGAACGGCCGCCTTCCCGGAATGCCCCAGCATGACTCGATTCCCCTCGCTTGAAGTCTAGCATCTTTCGAGGCACTCCGTCGAGCGTGGAGCGAAATGGACGGGCTGGGAGCCCCTAATAGAACAGGGCCGCCCCTCCGGATAATGAGGAATTGGTATTGTGTCCCCGATTTACTTCCGGCTGCCCCGCATCGAGCGCGTAACCAGAAAGATGCCGAGGGCCAGGATGCCGATGAGGCCCAGCCAATAGGGCGGCCGCTTGAAGACCTCGAAGAGGCCGACCTCGAAGAAGGCCAGGGCGGCGAAGACGATCCCGATCAAGGCCTCGCCGGCGATGAGGCCCGACGCGAGGAGCGTCCCGGTGTTGACGACCTTCTCCTTGGCCTCTCCCTCGATCTTGCCTTTCTCCATCCGCCGCTCCAGGAGGAACTTGAAGGCCCCGCCCAGGAAGATGGCGAACGACGTGTCGATGGGCAGGTACATCCCGACGGCGATGAGCATGGGGCTGCGGACCTGCATGAGGATGAAGGCCAGGCCCATGAACGCGCCGACGAGGATCAGGATCCACTCGGTCTTTCGCTCGAAGATGCCCTTGGCCACGACGGCCATCAGGCTCGCCTGAGGGGCGGGGATCTTCTCGCCGCCGAATCCGGCGTTGGCCTTCAGGACCTCGTTCTGGCGCTCGGGGATCATCGCCCGGATCTCCTCCAGGCTGTAGGTCCCGGCCGCGATCGCGGGGTGGCTTCCGTCGTAGGCGACCTCGGTGATGCCCGCCGTATCCAGATCGGCGATCTTCGCCCGCACGGTCTGCTTGATGTTCCCCAGGTGGAGGACCGAGAGCACAAGGAACATGATCAGGGCGGCGGAGGCGATCCCGAACACGTCGCCGAGCTGCATGCGCCAGGGCGTCCCGCCGAGGATGTGCCCGGCCTTGAGGTCCTGCATCATCTCTCCGGCGACGGAGACCGAGACGCAGGTGAAGGCGGCCACGATGAGAACGGCCGAGACGGCGCTTCCCCCTTCGAGGCCCATCAGGACCATGATGAAGGCGACGATGATCAGGACCGAGACGGTCAGGCCGCTCGTCGGATTGCTGCTGACCCCGATGACGCCGACGAGATAGCCGGAAACGGCCGCGAAGACAAAGCCGAGGACGATCATCAGGACGACGGCGACGAGCGAGGCCGGGAGGCTCCCCGAGTAGCGGTTGAAGATGAAGAAGACCAGCACGGCGACCGAGAGGGCCGTGGCCAGGGCCGCCCGGATGTCGAGGTCGCGGTCGGTCCGGGCGAGCTCCTGGGAAGCGGCGCCTTTCCCGGCGCCGAGCGTCGACAGGGACCGGCCGATGCCCTGGGCCAGGCTCTTCCGCATCTTGAACAGGGTGTAGAAGGCCCCGACGAGCATGCCGCCGATGGCCATGTAGCGGATGTAGTCCCGCCACACCCGCGTGATCTCCGCGGCCCAGTCGGCGACGGCACCGAGGTCGTTGTAGTTCAGGAAGAAGGCCGCGGCCGGGGCCAGGAGCCCCCAGGCCAGGACGCCGCCGCTGAAGTTGATGGCCGCGAGCTTAGGGCCGATGATGAAGCCGACGCCGAGGAAGGCCGGCGAGATCTCCGGGCCGCGCAGGAGGAGCGAGCCCTTGCCGGCCGACAGGATCTTCTGCCACTTGGCGGCCACGAACTTGAGTTCCGAGAGCATCGTGAACAGGGCCCCGAAGCCCATCCCGGCGAGGAGGTGCCCGGTGCCCTTCGCCCCCGCCTGGCCCGCCCTGTGAATGGAAGCGGCCGCGACGGACTCGGGGAAGGGGAGGTCCTTCTCGCCGATGAGGACGCGCCGGGTGACGGTGACGAACATGATCCCCAGGATGCCGCCCGCGGCCAGGATGGCCGTCGCCGTCAGGTAATGGCCGAACCCATAGAAGGGCAGCCAGATGCCGGCGATGTAGAACGCGGGCAGCGTGAAGATGGCCCCCGAGGCGACGTTGCCGCCGATCGAGCCGACGGTCCGGGCCATGTTCTCCTCGAGGATCGACCCGCCGAGCGCCTTGATCACGGCCATGCCGACCACGGCCGTGGTGTAGGTGGCGGCGATCGTCATCCCCGCCTTGAGCCCGAGGTAGGCGTTGGCGGCGCCCATGAAGGCCGCCATGACGACGCCGAGCAGGATGGCCCGGAACGTGAATTCCCTGACCTGGCCGTTCGTCGTCATTTGAAGACCTTCTCGATCTCCTCGATACCGACGCCGAGGACCTTGCGGGCGATCGCGTCGAGGGCCTTGTCTGAGCCTTGGAAGTGCATCGTCGTGTGGACGTGCCTGAGCGTCCCGCCGGGTCCGAGGGCCGCCGCGGGCGACGACGATTCGAGCTCGTAGAAGGGTCCGAGCGGCTTCGCTCCCGGCGCGGCCGGGCCGTCGTTATAGCTGTTGACGACGTCCCCGGCGAACGGCTTCTCCTGGATCTCCCACATCGAATTGACGTAGTCGGTCGCGCCCGCGGGGACGGTCAGGTGGACGATCGTCAGGACCTCGCCGGCCGCGTCGTAGCTTCCGGCAAAGGGCTTGACCCGGGCCGGGGATATGCCGATCTTGCTCCGGAACTTGCCGTCGCCGCTGAAGAAGAGGACGCCCTCCTGCTCCCTGACGACGAGGCGATCGGCCGGGACCTTGCCGAAATAGGCGTCGTTGACCGTCGGCCCGAGCTCCGCTTCCGGGCCCGGCTTGAACGGGATGACGATCGTCGTCTCGGGCGAAGGGTTGAACATTCCCAGGATCCAGATCGAGAGCAGGCCCGTGTCCTTGGTCCACGCAGCCGCGCCGATGTTGGTGATGCTGTTGTCGGACGCGTAAGCGACCATCTTGACGCCGGCCGGGACGGGCACGCCGAGCGCTGCGACCTCGGCCGCGCCGAGGAGGCGGACCTCCCGGTTGACCTCGAGATCGAACTCCGTCCCGGAATAGTTCGCGAGCCGCATGACCTTGCGGAAGTGGATGCGGCCCTTGTCCTGGGCCGCGATGTCGAAGGCCCCCTCGTTGATGGCCGGCGGCGTCCACCAGTGGTCGAGGTCGAAGGGATCGCCCTTCTTGAAGAAGATGGAGAACTGGCCGCCTTCGGGGCCGAGCCAGAAGCGGTCCTCGCCGCCGAAGGCGTTGATGTGAGAGTTGTTGACGCCGGCCGTCAGGAGCTCCCGGTTGATCCAGCCGAAGCTCAGCCCGTCGGGTCCCGAGGCCGTGCTGGTCATGACCCGGCCCTGGAGGTCGGGGTTGACGGCGACCTGGGCCTGGCCGTCCGGGCCGGCCAGGACGACCGGCTTGGTGCGGGCCTCGAGGAAAGCCAGGTCGTCCTTGAACAGGATGCCCTCGGGGGCCTTGGGCGCTTTCGCGCACCCCGCCGCGAGGGCGATGATCACGAGAGCCGCGCCGATACCGTATCTCATGGGAGCCTCCTTCGATGGTGTCGACCCCCATTATTGAATAAACAAATCGGGGACACAA
>MEYC01000088.1 GCA_001775715.1 Candidatus Aminicenantes bacterium RBG_16_66_30
AAGCCGCAAGGGCCATAGAATCCCGCCGTGAGGTTCCGACAGATCCGGCCGGTTCTCCTCGCTGCCGCGGCCTGCGTCGGGCTCATAAGCCGCAAGGGCCATAGAATCCCGCCGTGAGGTTCCGACAGATCCGGCCGGTTCTCCTCGCTGCCGCGGCCTGCGTCGGGCTCATGGCGTGCGGCCAGGGACCAGCCTCCGATCCCGGCCGACTGCCCTATCGGGACACCAAGCTGACGATCGACCGCCGTGTCGAGGACCTCGTCGCCCGGATGACGCCCGAGGAGAAATTCCGCCAGCTGTTCATGGTCCCGGGCGATCCCGCGTCGGACCGGGACGTGTGGAAGGACGGCATCTTCGGGCTCCAGGTCCGAGGCGATGACAGCGCGCGCCAGGCGGCCGAAAGGCTCAACGCCATCCAGAAGTTCTTCGTCGAAGGAACGCGTCTCGGCATTCCCATCGTCCCCTTCGAGGAGGCCCTCCACGGGCTCGTCAGCCCGGGGGCGATCGCGTTCCCCCAAGCCATCGGCCTCGCGGCGACCTGGGACGTCGATCTCATGGCCGGAGTCGCCGACGCTATCGCCGCGGAGACGAGGAGCCGCGGCATCCGCCAGATCCTCTCCCCGGTCGTCAACATCGCCCGCGACGTCCGGTGGGGCCGGGTCGAAGAGACCTACGGCGAGGACCCGTGGCTCGCGTCGCGCCTGGCCGTCGCCTTTGTCCGGGCTTTCGAAAAACGCGGCGTCATCGCCACCCCCAAGCATTTCGTCGCCAACGTCGGCGCGGGCGGGCGGGACAGCTACCCGATCGCCGACGGAGAGCGCTATCTCCGGGAGATCGACTTCCCGCCGTTCCTGGCCGCGCTCAGCGAGGGCGGGGCGCGCTCGATCATGACCGCCTACAATTCCTGGGACGGCATCCCCTGCTCGGCCCATCCGCGGCTTCTCACGGAGATCCTCAAGGGCGAGTGGGCCTTCCGGGGCTTCGTCATCTCGGACGCCTGCTCCGTCGGCGGCAGCTTCAGCCTCCACCTGACGTCGGATTCCTACGATGAGTCGGGACGGCAGGCCTGGGAGAGCGGCCTGGACGTCATCTTCCAGACCGAGATCGGCCACGCGGGGCTCTTCCGCGAGGCCATCACGGCCGGGCGGGTCGGCCCGGCCCGGGTCGACGATGCCGTGCGGCGCGTCCTCCGGGCGAAGATGGAGTTGGGCCTTTTCGAGGACCCCTACGTCGATCCGTCCGAGGCCGAACGCGTGAACGGCAGTCCGGAGCATCGGGCCCTGGCCCGGAGAGCTGCCCGTGATTCCGTCGTCCTGCTCAAGAACGAGAGCGGCGTCCTCCCATTCGCCGAGCACGGTCCGAGGTCGATCGCGGTCATCGGCCCGGACGCGGTCGAGGCCCGCCTGGGCGGATACAGCGGCCCGGGGGTCCGGAAGATCACGCTCCTCGACGCGGTCCGGGAGCGGGCCGCGGCGGCCGGAGCGACCGTCCGCTATGCCGCGGGCTGCGGCCGGAAAGATGGCGCCGCAGGCAAGATCGACGAGTCCGTGCGGATCGCGCGCGCCTCGGACCTGGCCATCGTCGCGGCCGGGATCGAGGAGGGCGAGGCCCGGGACCGGTCCGATATCCGCCTTCCGGGGCGGCAGGCTGAGATGATCGCGCGCGTCGCGGCGACCGGGACGCCGACCGTCGTGGTCATTTACGGCGGGAGCGCCGTCGCCATGTCCGAATGGATCGAGGCCGCGGACGCCGTCGTCATGGCTTGGTATCCGGGCGAGGAGGGCGGCGCGGCCGTCGCCGATGTGCTCTGGGGAGACGCGGATCCCTCCGGCCGCCTGCCCATCACCTTCCCCCTCGCGGTCGGCCAGCTTCCTCTCGTATATAATCACAAGCCGACCGGCCGGTTCGACGGCTATCTCGATCTGCCGGGAGATCCGCTCTTCCCGTTCGGCTTCGGGCTGAGCTATACGGAATTCGCCTATTCTGGATTGAACGTCGAGCCGGCCGCGATGGGTCCGGACGGGACGGCCCGCGTTTCATGCACCGTCACGAACGCCGGCGCGCGGTCCGGGGCCGAGGTTGTCCAGCTCTACGTCCATGACCGTCTCGCCTCGGTTGTCCGTCCCGTCCTCGAGCTCAAGGGATTCCGTAGATTGGTCCTGGAGCCTGACGCTTCCGCCACAGTTTCTTTCGACCTCGGGCCGGAGGAGTTGGCCCTCCTCGACGCGAAGCTGAGAAAGATCGTCGAGCCGGGCGAATTCGAGATCCTCGTGGGGCGCTCCTCCCGCGACATCCGGCTAAAGGGGACCCTGACGATCCGCTAAGATCCGGGGACTCCGCTCCCCGCCGTAGGTTTGACCCTCTCTTAGTCTTTATCGCTCGGCGTTGCGCCCAGCATCCGCTTTTGCGCCTTTTTCTCGGCGTACGGGCGGGGCACGTAGACGCTCGCGCCGGTGATGGGGTCCAGGCCCGTGTGGTACATGCAGGTCGAGCGGGTCATCGGCGTCGGGGTGAAGATCTGGACGCCCTCGACCGGCTTCTCCCCGCTCCGCTCGAGGGCGCGGATGTACTCGGCCAGCTCCCGGGCTTCCTTGTCCGTCGTCCCCGGATGGGCGACCATGAAGTAATACTTGAGATGCAGGGGCCGCCCGCGACGGCCCGCTTTCGCCCCGGCCTCGGCGCCGGCCGCCCCAGCGAAGAGCTTCCGGAACTCCTCGAGACGGCGACGGCTCCCGCTCTTGTTCATGAGCTTCAGGACGTTTTCCGAGACATGTTCCGGCGCGATCTTGAGCAGGCCGGAGACGTGGTGGCGGACGAGCTCCCGCACGTATTCCGGGCTCTCGACCGCCAAGTCGTAGCGGATGCCGCTGCGGACGAAGACCTTCTTGACGCCGGGCACTTTGCGGGCGGCGCGCATCAGGCCGATGAGCCGGCGGTGGGCCGCCTCGACCGTCGCCCCGTCCATCCCATACATGTTGGCCGTCGGCCCGCCGAGGTCGTCGACGATCCCCTTCCACTCCGGGTGCTTCGTCATTCTCCGGATCTCTTCGAGGATGGAGGCTTCGCTCCGGGAAACGATCCGGTCGCCCTGGTGGAGCGAAAGGGCGCAGAAGGAGCATCGGCCGACGCAGCCCCGGTGGGTCTGGACCGAGAACCGGGCCATGCGGAGCTCGGGGAATCCCTCCGGGATGCGCCGCGTGAAGGGCAGACCGTAGACCCGGTCGAGGTCGGCCGGCGTCCAGTCGGGCGCCGGATACTGGACGACGAAACGGTTGGCATGCTTCTGGGCGATCGTCCGGCGGTTGGTGAGGTGCTTTTGGGCCTCGCAGAACTTGCCCTTGTCGGCCTCGACCTCTTCGAAGGACGGAATGACGACGGCCCCTTCGGGCGGCTCCGCCCGGATGACCGAGGTCCCGCGGATGCCGTCGAGCGTCTCGCCGCGGTCGAGCCGCCGGGCGATCTCGACGGCCTGGAGCTCGCCCGGTCCGTAGACGAGGATGTCGGCTCGCGTGTCGAGGAGGATCGAGCGGCGGACGTCGTCGCCCCAATAATCGTAGTGGGCGAAGCGTCGGAGCGAGGCCTCGATGCCACCGAGCACGATGGGGGCGCCTTTGTGGAGCTCCCGGATGCGGTTGGCGTAGACGATGACGGCCCGGTCGGGCATCCGGGATAGGAACGGGGCGTTCGGGTCGACGGCCCGCTCCCGCTTGAGCGGCGTGTAGTTGACGAGCATGCTGTCGATCGAGCCCGAGGTGATGCCGAAAAAGAGGCGCGGGCGGCCAAGCTTGAGAAAATCCGCTTTCGTCTTCCAGTCCGGGCACTCGATGACGCCGACCTTGAATCCCTCCGCGCCGAGGACCCGGGCGATCATCCCCACGGGCGACAGCGGATGGTCGGCATACGGCTCGCCGCTGACGAGGATGATGTCGAAACCGGAGCCCTTCGTCGCGATCATCGGGCCTCGCGGGGGACGGCGATGAGCCCGAAAGCCGTGTTGGCCAGGAGGATGAGCCCGGCGACGATCATGGGCACGTGGAGCCCGGCCCGGAAGCCCAGCCACGCGAAGGCCATGCTCCCGGCCATGTGGCCCGAGGTCTGCAGGGCCGTCAGGATCCCGGCGCTCCCTCCGATGGTCCGCTTTTCGAAGAGCCGCGAGATGGTCAGGACGACGAACGCGCCCATGAGCCCGTCCCCGCCCTCGTGGATGAAGCGGAAGAGGAACGACAGCCGGATGTCGCCGACGGTCATCAGGACGAGCCCGAGCCCCGACAGGGCCATGCCGAAGAGAAAGAGCCTGCGGTCGCGGACCGGATCGTCCTTCAGCCGGCTGACGAGGAACGCGGCGATCGACAGGGCCAGGTAAGCCCCGGCCATGTAGAGGGCGACGCCCGAGTCGCTCAGTCCGAAGCGGGACCTGAGGAAAGGGCCATAAACGGTCAGCTCCGTGCCCCAGTGGAGCGCCAGGAGGACCAGAAAGGCCGAGAAAAGGAGCGTGCGCTTGTTGAAGACGCTGAACCTGTAGTCCCGGGCGGAGACGGAGGCGAACCTTTCCTCGCCGAAGCCGCCCGCGGCCAGCGCGGCCAGGGCCGTCAGGGCGGCCATGGCCCACAGGAGGGAGCGGAAGCCGGCCACGCGGGTCAGCACGCTCCCCAGGACAAGCCCTGTCGGCGGACCGAGAGAGAGCCAGCCGATGAACCGTCCGTATTTCCTGTTCGAGTCCGGCTCCGTTCCGTCCTTGTAATAAAGGCTGTTGATGGACACGTTGATGGCGCTGTTGGCGACGCCGAGGAGGAGGAACGCCGCGGCCATCGGCGCGACGCCGCGCAAATAGCCGACCGCGACGATGGCCAGGGACATCGTCAGCAGTCCGCCGAGGATGACCTTTTTCATCGACAGCCGGTCGTTCATCCAGCCCGTCGGGAAGGAGAAGACGATGGGCGCGGCGGCGAAGAGGGCGACGATGAGGCCGATCCCCACGCCGCCGAAACCGAGCTCGAGGAACCGGAGCGGGGCCAGGAAGGCGACGGTCGTCACGGCCATCGTCCGGACGTAATTGACGGCATGAACCCGGCGCATGCCCGCCATTATACAAAAAAAGGGGCGGCGGCGCCGCCCCTTTGGAAAGGTCGGTAGCCTTATTTCTTCTTCAGGTCGACGTTGCCGCTGAAGCTCTTCAGCTTGATCGTCGCTCCGCCCTTGCCAACCGTGCCGCGGATCTCCTTCGGCGAGATCTTGCCGGAGACCGTGATCTCGAAATCGGTGTCGATCGAGCCGCTGAACGTGTTGGCCTCGAATTCAAAGGTCGCGTCGGCCGGGATGGTCATCCGGACGTCGCCGCTGAAGGCGTTGAGCTCATAGCGGCCGCCCGCCTGGATGCTGCCGGAATAGATGACGTTGCCGCTGACGGTCTTGAGGTCGACCGATTGGGCCTCGGAGACGTCCCGGAGCTCGATGTCGCCGCTCACGGCGTCGGCCTCGACCGAACCCTTGATCTTGGTCACTGTAATGCCGCCGGAGACGGCCTTGATGAACGCGTCGCCGGCGATGTTCTCCATCTCGAGCTCGCCGCTGGTGAGCTTGATCTCGGCCCCGGCCGCCCCGCGGAGCTTGACGTCGCCGCTGACGCAGTCGACCTTGGCCGCGCCGCCGAGGGGCGCGACGGTGATGTCGCCGCTCACGGACTTGAGATCGACGGCGGCCTGGTCGGGGACCCAGATCTTGTAGTCCACGGAAACGTTGATGCGGTCGCCGCCCCAGAACCTGCCGCCTTCCCGCTTGGGATACTTCGTCTCCACCCGGACGAGATCGCCTTCCTTGGTCACCTCAATGGTAACCAGGGCGGCGTTCTCCTTGGCCTTCGCCGCGGTGTCGGCCTTGGACGTCTTGACGGCCTCGATCTTGACCTGGGCTTCCTTCCACACCATGATGTCGATCTGGCCGGAGATGTTGCTCAGGTAGAGCTTGCCGGTCTTCGCCAGGGCCTCGGTCTTGGCAAACCTCTCCTCGTACTTCTCCGCGGCCAGGGCCGGCGCCGCGACGAAGGCGACGACGAACGCCGTCGCCGCGAGAACGGTCATCCATGTTCTGTTCGACTTGTTCATCATGACGATCCTCCTTGTCGTTCCGTCAGATTATCGTCTTCCCGACCGCGGCGTCCCGGTCCCCTCTCTGGAGGTCCAAGGCCGAATCGAGCAGAGTGAGCTTTTTGGTATATGCCGCCAGCAGGTAGCTCCGGGCCTCGAGGTCGTCGGGCTCAGCCAGGACGGCCTCACGGCAGGCCTGGATGGTGGCGTCGATGACCGAGAGGTTGCGGTCGAAGAGCTCTATGACCCGAGGGTCCAACGCCCCTTTCCCGGCGGCGAAGGCCTCGCCGAGGGACCTGATGGCCTGCTGATAGTAGCGCTCGGCCTCGTCGAGCTTGGCCAGCGTGTACGCCTCCCCGGCCTCAGGACCCGCGGCGGCGATCCTAGCCTCCTGCCGACCCAAGCGTCGCCCGACGACGAGGCCCGAGACGACGAGGACGACGGCCAGGACGGCCGCCCCCGCATATCGCCAGGCCGGGAGGCTCGATCCGAAGAGCGGCCGGCGATCGAGGCGGGCTCCCTCGGCCGACGGCCGGAGCGTCCCGGCTTCGAGCCCGGCCCGGACGTGCCGCCAGATCTTCCCGGACGGCTCGGGGGCCGCGAGCCCGGCCGCCCCGTCGACGATCTTCCGAAGGTCCGCGAGCAGGGCCCGGCAGTCGCCGCACCGCGCGAGATGACGCTCGAGGCGGGCGGCCCGGCGCGGTCCGAGCTCGCCGTCGACCGTCCGGCTGATGTATCCGTGGGCTTTACCGCATTTCATCGTCGTTCTCCCTCAAACGGCCCCTTTGGCCCGCAGGAATTCGCGGACCCTGATCCGAGCCTTGAAGAGCTGCGATTTCGACGTCCCGACCGCGCAGCCGAGCGTCCGGGCGATCTCCTCGTGCTTGAAGCCCTGGACGTCGTGGAGCAGAAAGACGCTGCGCAGGCGCGGCGCCAGCGACCGGATGGCCTCCTCGAGGGGTCCCTGGATGTCCTTTTCGACGGGCGCGGACGTCCGGTCCTCGATCTTCCCGGCGAGCTCGTCGAGGGGGACGAGCCGTCCGGCCTGCGTCCGCTTCTGGCGGAGGTGGCTGTAGGCGGTGTTGACCGCGATCCGGAAGACCCAGCCGGGGAACGTGGCCGCGTCGCGGACCTTGCGGATATGGCCGAAGACCTTGAGGAAGACGTCCTGGAGCAGGTCCTCGGCGGCCGCCTGGTTCTGGGCGTACCGGTACAGGAGGCCGAACACCGGCCGCTTGAACATCTCGTAGATCGATTCCTGGGCCGCCAGGTCGCCCTCGCGGCCGCGGCGGACGAGCTCCTCCAGGCGGGCCTTGTCGGCGGTTCCCCAGGGACGGCCTTCCCTTTTATCGCGCTCCACGTCTAGGATCGACTCCAGAAAGGCTTCATAATCGGCACGGAGACCATTATCGCCGATTTGGACGGGGACCGCCAGGAGCAGGGTGCAGGCGCTCATTTCGTCCACACCCGTATAGATGAAAA
>MEYC01000089.1 GCA_001775715.1 Candidatus Aminicenantes bacterium RBG_16_66_30
GGCTCTCCGGCGAGACGCGGAGAAGGGCGATGCGGGCCCGGTCGAGGAGCTCGGGGTCGTTCTCCGTCTCGACGATCCGCACGAGCACGGGCGCGGCCTTGACCGCGGTCTTCTTGTCCTTGGCCAGGCTCAGCTTGTAGGCCGCGTAATAGCGCACGACCATGTTCTTGTGCTCGAGGCGGCTTTCGACCTCGCGGAGCGCCGCGGCGTCGCCGCCCTCGTGAAGCTCGAAGGCCAGGTCGATGATCCGGCCTTCGGCCTCCTCGACGAGGTTGGCCCGGGCTTCGGCGGACTTGAGGTAGTCCTTGTAGGCCCGCAGGGCCTCCCGTTCTCGGCCTCCCAGGCCGTTCAGGCACTCTCCTTTATAAAAGAGGGCCTGGCCGACGAGGGGGCTCGACGGGTACTTCTCGCCGAGCTCTCCGATCTTGTCCAGGGCGGCTCGCCAGTCTTTATCGAAGACAAGGAGCTTGGCCTCGCGGAAAAGCGCCTCGTCCCCGGCCGTCTGAGCCCGGAGGCCCGGGCCGAGCGACAGGATGACGGCGAGTCCGATGAAGGCGATCGTCTTTCTCATGTCAGATCTCTCTTTCGAGCTCTTTCCGGACCAGGTTGATCTTGAGGAGGAGCTGGCGCTCCTCGACGAAGTCCCTGATCCTCTCGAACTCGGCCGCGGACATCTCCTCGCTGATCTCGGAGAGCTCGCGGAAAAGCATCTCGATCTGGTCGCAGATGGCCTTGGCCTTGGACATCTGGAACCGTTCGAGCTGGCCGTTGAGGTATTTCTTCCGGGCCAGGAGGTCCCGGGTCTGACCCGATCTGAGGGCGGCCGTCGTAGCGCTTCCTGCCCCGGCCGATCCGAAGACGTCGAGGAGGACGTACTGGCTCTTTTCCAGATAGTCCAGGGTGTTCCGGCGGGCCATCTCGAGCTCGGCCCGGTCGAGGAACTCTTGCGAGGCGTGGAACCCGAGGTCCTGTCCCGGCCGGGCCCCGGGGGCCCTCAGGACGAAGTACATGGCCGCGGCCCCGACGACGAGGCCGGCGATGAGCCCGGCCAGGGCCGGTCTCATGCGGAGCGGGAGGAGCCAGCCCCACGGCCGGGACGGCGCGCGCTCGGGCTTCCGGGACGCGGCCATGGCCCGGTCGGCGATGAGGCCCGGCAGGGTCTCCCAATCGACGTATGCGGCCGCCGCGCGGATCTCGGCCCGGACGGCTTCGGTCTCCTGGAGGAGCCGTTCGACCGCTTCGGCCTCGGTCCGGCATTCCGGGCACTTGTCGAGATGTTCGGCCATCGCCTTTCTCCTTCCCTCGGGGTCGTCCGCGAGGAGACCTTCCCTTTGGATCTTACTCATCGCGCATTTGGTCATGGTTCCATCCCCAGCACTGGCGCCAGCCGCTTGCGGAGGTTCTGGACAGCTTTGAAATGGAGGGACTTGGCCGTCCCGATCGAGATCCGCATGGCTTCCGAGATCTCGCTGAAGGGCAGCTCGTTGTAGTGCCGCATGACGAAGACCATCCTCTGCCGCTCGGCCAGCGTCTCGACGGACCGCGAGAAGGCGCTCCGGAGGTCGGAGGCGGCCGAATCGCCGCCCCGGTCCTCGACGGCGATGGGGATCTCTTCGATCGGCCGGGACGTCTCCCAGTCCTGTTTCTTCCTCCGCCGTCTCCGGTAGCTGTCGATGCTGATGTTCTTGGCCATCTGCAGGAGCCAGGCCTGGAAGGAACGGCCCGGCCTGAAGAGCCCGGCCTTCTGGTGGAGCCGGAGGAAGGTCTCCTGCACGGCGTCCAGGGCGTCCTCGCGGTCGCGAAGGATGGAATAGGCCATGACGAACACCTTCTGCTGGTAGAGCCGGATGATCGTCATGAAGGCCTCGCGGTCCCCGTTCTGGATGCGCTCGAGGAGCGCGGCGATCTCCGCCGCCTCGACTTCCCGGCGCGCCGGCACGTCACTCATGGGACCTCATAGGCTACAACGAACGCTTTCCCCCTAAAGTTTACCCTAAAAAGCCCTCCGATCGCGAAAACAAGGCCCCTCGGTCAATGGCGATAATCCGACGAAAGGTTGCTGAATGATCCGGCGAGGGCGTCAACCGAACCCGGTGTAGGGGGAGTTTAGCCGGGCCGCGCGGCGGACGAGGGCAGCTTCAGGGGAAGCCGCCAAAACGTGTTTGAGCGAGGCGTAGCGTACGCCGAGCGAGTTGTTTTGGCGCCGAGTCCGGCGCACGGCCGGCGTGAAGAACTCCCCCGGCCGGGGAGGTTGAGGTCCGAGCCGGTCCAGGAGGCGATCAGTACCGGGAGAAGCCTCCGCCGTCCCCGCCTCCGCCGCCGGGGCGACGGTCGGTCCCGGGCCTCTCGGTCTGGGGGCGGGCGTCGTTGACGATCAACTTGCGGCCGTCGAATTCGGTCCCGTGGAGCTTGCCCTTGGCATCCTGGGCCGCTTCGGGGGTGGCCATCTCGACGAAGCCGAAGCCGCGGCCCTGCAGGATGCTGACCGAGGTAACCTCGCCGTGCTGCCCGAACAGCTGCTTCAACGCATCTTCGGTGGTCTTGTAGTTGAGGTTACCGACATAAAGCTTTGAAAAGGACATTCCGCATACCTCCTGTCTCTCCCGCCATCGCCCGCCCCGCGGCGGGACGGACGCGGCTGAAGGTGAGGTCATTGTGCCACCGATCGAAGTTTGAAATCAAGCGCCGTTCTGGTATAGATAGGAGGAGCCCGAACGAGGAGCCGCCATGAGAAAATCCGCCTACGTCGGTCTGATCGTCCTCTTCTTCTTCCTGCTGGCCGCGGCCGGCATCTTCTTCCTCGTTCTCGAGGACATCGGCGGGAGCGCCGTCGACATCCCCGGCCGCGGCACCCTCGAGGTCCGCCTCTCCGGGCCGGTCGCGGAGATCGCGCCGCCGGACGCGCTGACGACACTCCTCCTCGGCGTCAGGCCGCTGGCCATGCACGATTTCTGGACGAACATGCGCAAGGCCAAGGTCGACGACCGGATCCAGGCCGTCCTCCTTCGCTTCGGCCTCCTCCAGTGCGACTGGGCCAAGGCCAACGAGATGCGCGAGATCATCCTCGATTTCCGCCGATCCGGGAAGAGGGTCGTCGCCGTCATCGAAGAGGCCCCCGATTGCGACCTCGAGTATTTCGTGGCCACGGCCTGCGACAAGATCGTCCTGCATCCGCTCGGCTGGCTCGGCGTCAACGGCCTCGGGGGGTATGTCCCCTTCCTCAAGGGCACTTTCGACAAGCTCGGCGTCCGAGCCGAGTTCGAGCACGTCGAGGAGTACAAGTCCGCGGCCAACATGTTCACGGAGAAAGGCTTCACGCCGGCCCACCGCGAGGAGATGGCGTCCGTATACGGCGACCTCTTCAGCCAGTACGTGGCCACGGCGGCCAAAGCCCGCGGCAAGACCGAAGACGAGTTCCGGGCCCTCATCGACCGGGGCTTCTTCCAGGGTGTTCGGGCCAAGGAGGCCGGCCTCGTCGACGATTGTCTCTACGAGGACGAGGTCGAGGCCCTTCTCGGCCGGGACGGACGGCCGCTCGCCCGGGTCCGGTTCGATGACTACTCCCGGGTCAGGCCCGCCTCGGTCGGCCTCGAGACGGGCCCGGACAGGATCGCCCTGATCTACGCCGTCGGCACGATCATGGCCGGCGAGAGCCTCCCGCCCGTCATGGGCGGATCGACCGTGGCCCGCTGGATCCGGACGGCCCGCAAGGACGCCTCGGTCAAGGCCATCGTCCTGCGCATCGACAGCCCGGGCGGATCTTCAGTGGGCTCGGACGTCATCTGGCGGGAGGTCGCGCTGGCCCGCAAGGCCAAGCCCGTCATCGTCTCGATGTCCGACGTCGCCGGCTCGGGCGGCTACTGGATCGCCATGCCGGCGACGAAGATCGTCGCCCAGCCCCAGACCCTGACCGGATCGATCGGGGTCCTGGCCGGCAAGTTCAGCGTTGACGTCCTCCTGGCGAAGCTCGGTGTCACGTCCGAGAAGCTTACGTTCGGGGCGAAGGCGGACGTCTTCTCGCCCTTCCGGGCCTTCACCGGCGAAGAACGCAAGATCCTCAAAGAGGAGATCCTCTGGACCTACGAGCAGTTCCTGGCCAAAGCCGCCGAAGGGCGGGGCCTGACCCGCGACGAGGTCGACGCCGTCGGCCGGGGCCGCATCTGGACGGGCCGTCAAGCCAAAGAGCACGGGCTCGTCGACGAGCTCGGGGGACTGACCATGGCCCTGGGCCTGGCCAAGAAGGAGGCCGGGATCAACGCCGACGAGGAGGTCCGCCTCGACGTCTGGCCGCGGAAGCGCTCGTTCTGGCAGTCGCTCTTCGCCCGGCCCGCGATGGGGCTCGACCTGAAGAGCGCCGCCGGCCTGGATCGGCTCCTCGAGACCCTTAGGCTGATGGATACGACCCGGATCTGGGCCGTCATGCCTTTCTGGATCAAGCCGGAATAAGGGGACGTGTACCGCAGGTACGTGTCCCCGGCTTAAAAGAAAGAGGGACAGTCCCCTCCGGGGACAGTCCCTAATAAGCGTAGGACGACGGACAGATCGTCTTGAACTCGCAGACGGAGCAGTTGTGCCAGTCCGGCCGGGCGGCTAGATCGCCGGCCCGGATGCCCTCGGCCGTCGCCCGGATCTTCTCCTCCGCCCGCCGCAGCTCCTTCTCCCCTTTCGCCGCCCGCCCGACGAGGTCGGACCCGAGGAAGTGGAGCCGGGTCTCGACCGGCATCATCCCTTCCGTTTTCAGAAAGGATAGGGCATAGACGTCGAGCTGGAGGCTCCCGGCCGCGGTCCGGTCGGCCTCCTTCTGCGAGGCGACCTCTGTCGTCTTGTAGTCGATGATGACCGGGCCGTCGGCTTGGAGATCGATCCGGTCGAAGCGTCCGGCGAAGCGGAGGCCGCCCTCCTGCCAGCGGAAAGGCTTCTCAAGGTAGGCCGGGACCCCGCCGGATGCTTCCTCCCGCTGATGGAACAGCCGCATGGCCCGCTCGCCGGCGGCCTTGCGCATCTCCTCGTGCTCGCGGCTGAGGTAGCCTTCGTTGACCCAGCTCTCGGCGTAGGCGTCGAGGAGGAACTTCTCGTCCGGCCGCTTCCCCTTTATCCGCTGCCGGAGATAGGAATAGATGGCGGCGTGCAGGACGCGGCCGAAGACGAGCGAGTGGTGCGGCAGGACGGGCACGCGCATGACATGGCGGAACCTGTACTTGAGCGGGCAGGTCAGGTAATCCTCGACCTGGACGTAGCTCAGCTTCGGGACGGCCGGCGGACGGGCCGCGGCCGGCGCCTTCGGGCGGCCCTCCGACAAGGCGTAGCGCCGGATCTCCTCGAGGACGGTGGCTTTCAGGACCTCGTCCGGCATCATCGATATGTCCAGGGCCTCGAGGACGAACGGGCTGACCTTCTTCGACCGCTTGAGGCCGTAGTCCCTGGCCCAGGTCAGGTAGAGGGCCCGGCGGGCCCGGGTCATGCCGACATAAAAGAGCCGGCGCTCCTCCTGAAGGTAGTTCTCCCGGCCGGGCAGGCTCTCCTTGAGGACGGCGTCCGGGACCGGAATGCGCTCTCGCCGCTCCCGTCCCGGGAAGCGGTCCTCGATCAGGCCGACGAGGAAGACCGTCCCGAACTCGAGACCCTTGGCCTTGTGGACCGTGAGGACGCTGACGGCGTCCTCGTCGAGGTCCGCTTCCGACGTCGCCGGGTTGTCGCCGACCTCGGCGAGGAGGTCGAGGTAACGGGCGAACGAGCGCAGGGAGTCGTTCTCGGCCAGGTCCGTGAATCCTTTGATCTTGTCGAAAAACAGCCGGATGTTCTTGACCCGGATCTCGGATTCGAGGCTCATGGGCTCGACGAGGGACTTGAGGTAGCCGCTCTTATCGAGGAACGCGTAGACGACCGCCCCGGCGCTTTGCGTCGCGGCCAGGTCGACGAAGCCGAGGATATCGGCGAAGATGCGCTTGATCGTCGCCTCCGTCTCCGGCGGGAGGTCCACGGGGGCGCGGCCCTCGGCGACAGCCTTGAAGACGGCATGGAGGGTCAGGTTCTTCTTGGAGGCGTGGCCGGCGATCCGGGCGAGCTCGTAGGGATCGGCCTTGTATACGTCCGAGAGGGCCAGGAAGAAAAGGTCGCGGCTGTTGTCGAAATCGGTCACCGCCCGGATGAAGGCGACGAGAACCTTGATCTCCTCCTGCTGGTAGAGGCCGCGGCTGCCGGAGAAGCGGTACGGGATCTGCTTCATGTTGAAGGACCGCAGGTAGGGATCGGCGTCGGCGTTGCGCCGGACGAGGACGGCGATGTCCCGCCAGGCCGCCCCCTCCGCGTGGATCGCGTCGATCCGCGCGGCCACGTCGTCGGCCTCGTGGGAGAGCGTGTCGAAGGCCAGCATGTGGATGCTCTTCCCGGAGGCGCGCGCCGCCGCCTTCAGGCGCTTGTCGACCCGGTCCTTGAATTCGAGACGGTTCGGGTCGTTGTGCCGGATGAGGCGGTACGACGCGTCGAGGATGGGCTGGGTCGAGCGGTAGTTCCGGACGAGCACGATCCGCTTCGCCTCGGGATAGACCTCCTCGAAGGACAGGATGTTGCTGAGCGAAGCGCCGCGGAAGCGGAAGATGCTCTGGTCGTCGTCGCCGACCACGGTCAGGTTCCGGTGCTCCGCGGCCAGCATCTTGAGGAGCTCGAACTGGACGAAGTTCGTGTCCTGGAACTCGTCGACGAGGATGTACCGGAAGCGCCGGCGTAACTCTTCGAGGACGGAGGGCCGGCGCCGGAAGAGGTCGACGACGAGCGTCACCTGGTCCTCGAAGTCGATGAGCCCCTCGGTCCGGAGGAGCCCCTGGTAGGCCGCGAAGACCCGGGCGATCTCGAGGTGCTTGCGGGCCGTTTCCTTCTCGGCCTCGGTCGCCGCCCGGGCGGCGAGCCCCTCGGCGTAGCGGACGTAATCCTCGGGACGGACGTCCTCCTGCTTCAGCCGCCGGATGGCTTCGAGGACCTCCTGGATGTGCCGCGTCGGCTGGCCGAGGGGCCGGTAGTAGTCGAGCGGCAGGCGGAAGAGGTTCTCGCGGAAGAACACGGCCTGGTCGACCTCGGCGAGGAGCCGGAAGTCCGGGCGGTATCCGACGTCCAGCGCGTAGTCGCGGAGGACCCGTTCGCCGAAGGAGTTGAAGGTGCTGATCTCGGCGAAGGACGACGTGTAGGGGACGAGGCAGTCGACCCGGGCCTCCATCTCGTTGGCCGCCTTCTCGGTGAAGGTGACGGCCAGGATCTCGTTCGGGCGGGCCGCCTTGGCGGCGATAAGGCGGGCGATGCGGTGGGTGATGACCTTGGTCTTCCCCGTGCCGGCGCCGGCGATGATGAGCAGCGGTCCCCGGCCGTGGAGGACGGCCCGGCGCTGGGCGGGATTGAGATCGGCGACGAGGGCCCGCTCCTCCGGCCGCCCGCGACTCTCGGACCGGGCCATCTACTTCTTGGTCTTGCCGGCCGGCGGACCGGGGTCGACGACGACCTTCTCGCCGGGACGGACAAGGCCCAGCTTCTCCCGGGCCTGTTTCTCGACGGCCCGGGGGTCCCTATCGAGCCGCTCGATCTCGGCCTCGAGCCGGACCTTCTCCGCCTCGAGGGCCCGGATCCTCTCGGAGCGCTCGGCCAGGATCTGGCGGGACCGGCGCAGCTCCATGACGCCCTTCTTGCCGAACAGGGCGGTGACGATCATGATCACGAGCAGGCAGGCGAAGCCGATGAGGAGGATCTTCTTCTTCACCGGACGGCCCCCAGCCCTTTCTTCAGGATGGCTTTGACCTCCTCCTCCGTCTCGGCCTCGGCGTAGCAGCGGATGAGCGGCTCGGTCCCGGACATCCGCAGGACGACCCAGCGGTCCCCCTCGAGATCGAGCTTGAGGCCGTCGATCGTCTCCACGGCCACGACCTTGCGGCGCCCCAGCTTCGACGGCGGGCTCTGGACAAGGGCCTTGAGCTTTTTCGCCCGCTCCGGGGTCAGAGGCACGGTCCTCTGCCCGCTCGTCACCGTCCCGTATTCGCGGAACAGGTCCTCGCGAAGCGACCCCAGGCTCCGGCCCGTGGCGGCGATCATCTCCGCGACGAGGAGCCCGGCGAAGATGCCGTCCTTCTCGGGGAGGTGGTCCTTGACGGCGATGCAGGCGCTCTCCTCCCCGCCGAAGATGATCCGGCCCTGAAGGAAGAGGTCGGCCATGTACTTGAAGCCGACCTTCGTCTTCAGCAGCGGCAGGTCGTGCCGGCGGGCGATGCGGTCGAGGAGGTGGGTCGTCGTGATCGAGCGGGCCACCCCGCCCCGCCAGCCCTTGTTCCGGACGACGTAGTCGAGGAGCAGGGCCAGGATGATGTTCGGGTGGACGAACGCGCCGGCTTCGTCGATGATGCCGAACCGGTCGCCGTCCGCGTCCGTGGCCAGCCCGACGTGGCATTTGGATTGGACGACGCGAGCCTTGAGCTCGGCCAGGTTCTCCTCGGTGCAGGAGGGGCTGACCCCGCCGAAATAGGGATCGACGAAGCCGTGAAGCCCCTCGACCTCCACCCCGTTCTCCTCGAGGATCTCGTCGAGGTACTCGCGGCTCGTGCCGTAGAGCAGGTCGGCGGCGACCCGGAGTCGGGCCCGGCGCATGGCCGCGAAGTCGATCTTGTTCTGGAGATGGGCCAAGTAGTCGGCCTGGAGATCGATGCGGACGATTGCCTCGTCGCGGGGGGGGACGGCGAGGGGCGAGAAGCCGGGCATCAGCCGCCGGACCTCCTCCTCGATGGCGTCAGTCACCACTGGCAGGGCCGGCGCGCCCGTCTCGACGTTGAACTTGAGGCCGTTGTAGCGCGGCGGATTGAAGGAGGCGGTGAAGTTGATGCCGCCCTGGCACGCCCTTTTGATGATCTGACAGGCCAGGGCCTGAGAAGGCGCGTCACGGTCGGCGAGGAAGACCTGGATGGCGTTGCGGGCCAAAAGCTTGGAGGCCTCGATCGCGTAGCGGTCCGAGAGGAACCGGGTGTCGTGGCCGACGATGACCGCGACGGGCCCGTCCCCGTGGGTCTTGCGGAGATAGTTGGCGATGGCCTGGACGACGACGCGGACGTTGTGAAAGGTGAAATCCTCGCCCATCACCCCGCGCCAGCCGGAGGTCCCGAATCGGATCATCATCGCCCCAAAAAGTAGCACACTCCCCTGGCAAAAGCAACGCTCGGGGGCCACGGCCGCGGAGGGGTCTCGGGGATCGTCGTCAGAGGATCCGCCCTGCTACGCTCGGGGTATTCCTTCCGTCGGCCGCTCGCCGGCCCGGCGAGCCGGCTCGCTTCGTATCCGGGCTTCGCTCTGAAGATGGGGACATGTACCCAGGGTACGTGTCCCCATCTTCATCCGTGCCCGCTCCGCCCTCCCACGGCCTCCTCCAGGAACACCCCTGCGCGGGGCGGATCCCCTGACGACACCCCTCAACCCCTTTGCCCGCGGCCTGCTTGAACGTCCAGGTGCTGACGTGTCTCGGGATTCACTTCTTCTTGATGGCTTCCCCGGTCATGGGAACGAAGCGGACGTCGAGGACCTCGTCGACGACGGCTTTGCCGCGGCGCTTGGTGACGACGGTCAGG
>MEYC01000090.1:0-617 GCA_001775715.1 Candidatus Aminicenantes bacterium RBG_16_66_30
GAGGACGTCCTCGGAGTCGCGCCAGCCCTCGCGGACACGCACCTGGAGGTCCAGGTAGACCTTGTGGCCGATGTAATCTTCGATCTCCCGGCGGGCCTCGATGCCGACCTGCTTGACGAGCGAGGCGTGCCGGCCGATGACGATCTTGCGGTGGCTATCCTTTTCGACGAAGATCGTAGCGCGGATATAGGTCATAGGACGCGTCTCGCCCGGCTGCATAGCCCCGTCTTCAAGATGGACAGTCCCCTCCCGGGGAGAGTCCCTATCAACAACGGAGTCCATCACGGGCTGGTCCTTCTTTTCGATGGACTCGATGTAGACGGCCGTGACGAAGGGCAGCTCCGCATGGACGTACTTGAGGACCTTCTCCCGGACGATCTCGGCGAAGAGGAAGCGCTCCGACTGGTCCGTGATCTCCTCGTCCGAGTACAGCTTGGGCGCGTCGGGCAGGGCGTCGGTGATGAGCTTTTCGAGAACGTCGAGGTTGACGCCGGTCAGGGCCGAGATGGGCACGATATCCCGGAAAGGGAAGAGGTCCTTGTAGCGGTCGATGATGGGCAGGACCCGGTCCTTGCGGACGATATCGACCTTGTTGATGAGCAGAAAGACGGGCGTCT
>MEYC01000090.1:668-12149 GCA_001775715.1 Candidatus Aminicenantes bacterium RBG_16_66_30
CTTCTCCGTCGCGTCGACGAGGAGGCAGACGACGTCGGACGTCTCGAGCGCCGAATGGACGAAGTTCATCATCCTCTTGTTCAGGGTGTGGAGGGGCTTATGGATGCCCGGATTGTCGACGAAGACGATCTGTCCCTTGTCCGTCGTCTTGATGCCCAGGATGCTGATCCGGGTCGTCTGGGGCTTGTCGGAGACGATGGCCACCTTCTGGCCGATGAGGGCGTTGAGGAGGGTCGACTTCCCCGAGTTGGGCCGCCCGACGAGGGCCACGTAGCCCGTCTTGAAGACCGGCTTCGGCGCCTTCTTCCGCGCCGGGGCCCGCTTCTTCGCGGCCGGCTTAGCGGGCTTGGCCGCCTTTCCCTTGGCGGATTTCTCTTTTGCGTCTTTCGGCATCGTTTCCCTCGTGGCCGCGCCCGCGTCAGGGCCGGCGGATCCTGAGCTTCTTGACCTTCTTCTGATCGACGTCGAGGATCTCGATGAGGAGGCCATCCACGGTCAGGCTCTCGCCCTTGTGGGGCAGGCGTCCCAGGTTGCGGGTGACCAGGCCCCCGATGGTGACGAAATCGTCTTCGGCGAGCTCGGCGTCGAAGAGCTCCTCGAGCTCCTCGACCTCCGTCGCCCCCGACACGGTGAAGTCGAGGGGGCCGTTCTCGGTGATCTGGGCCTCTTCGGTGTCGTATTCGTCCTGGATCTCCCCGACGATCTCTTCGACGGCGTCCTCCATGGTCACCAGCCCCGAGACGCCGCCGTGCTCGTCGACGACGATGGCCATCTTCTGCTTGACCTTCTGGAGCTCGCGCAGGAGATCGGCGAGGGGCATGGACTCGGGGACGAAGGCGACGGGCCGGATCAAAGCCTCGATCGGCTGGCTCTTGTGTTTTTCGTCGGAGTACTCGAGGAGGTCCTTGGCCATGACGATCCCTTCGACGTTGTCGAGGCGGTCCTTGTAGACCGGGATCCGCGAGTACTTGTCCCGGATGATGAGGTCCTTGAGATTGTCGATGGTGGCGTCCCGGCGGATGCAGACCATGGCTTCCCGGGGGGTCATGACCTCGCGGACGATCCGGTCGGCGAACTCGACGACGCTCCGCAGGAGCTCGTCCTCGCCCTTCTCGATGATGCCCTCCTCGGTCGCCTCGTCGATGAACGTCTCGATCTCCTCGTTCGAGGCTTCGCGGTCCTCCTCTTTCTCCTCCCGCTGTTCCTCGCGCTCGAGGAGGTTGCGGGAGACGACGAGCAGGGGAGAGGCGATGACCCGGACCAGGGAGAAGGCCGGCAGGAACATCTTCAGGAGGGCCGGCTTGCCGGCGAGGACGAGGAGCCGCGGCACGAGGTCGAGGAAGACGGCGTAGACACCCACCGCGGCGAGGAAGAGCCAGAGGGGCCTTGTGACGGAGCCCGCGAGGACGGAGAAGCCGTAGACGACGAGGGCCAGGATGATGAGGATCCTCAGGAACTCGACGGCCAGGCGGGTCTCCTCGAAGCCGGCCAGGATCCGGCTCCGCTCCGCCTTGGGCCGCGCCTCGAGCTCGTGGCTCAGGGAGATCTTCGAATAGGAGCCGAGAAGAATATGGAAGATAGAGAGGAGGAACGCGGCCAGAAAGGCCATGCCCAGGCCGGTCCAGACGACGGTTCCCATGATCATGCGAGGTGGCGCCGGTGGGCCTTCCTCTCCTCCTCCTCGATGCCGGCGAAATGGTCGTAGCCGAGGAGGTGGAGGAACCCGTGGATGGCGAGCAGGCGGAGCTCGCGGTCGAGTCTGTGGCCCTTATCGCGGGCCTGCCGGGCGGCCACGGGCACGGCGACGACGATATCGCCGAGATAGTACTTGCCGTCCGGGCCCTTCTCGCCCAGGGGGAAGCTCAGGACGTCGGTCGGCTTGTCCTTCTTCAGGAACTTGCGGTTGAGGGTCCGGATGGCCCGCTCGCCGACGAACGCAAGGCTGACCTCGGGGTCGGCCAGCCGGTAGGTCCGCGCGAGGTCCCCGAGGAGACGCTCAAACGCTCGGATCCGGACCGGGTGCTTTCTTTGGCGGTTGAGGATCGTGATCATGGTTCTTTTTCTTGTTCCTGGCCTTTTTGCCGGCGCCGTTCTTGGGGGCCGGGCGGCCGTTGAAGCCGAAGCCGGGATATTCGACGCGGGGATGGTAGATGGCGTAGAGGACGGTCAGGAACGCGGCGGCGACGCTGCGGAGCTCCCGCAGGGAGAAGTCGCAGGCGTCGAGCTGGCCGTCCTGGAGGGTCCCGTTGATGATGTCGGTGATGACCCGCTTGATGTTGTCCTTCGTCGGGGACTTGAGGCTCCGCGAGGCGGCCTCGATGGCGTCGGCCAGCATGACCAGCCCGGCTTCCTTCGACTGCGGGGGAGGCCCGGGATACCGGAAGACCTCCTCGCCCAAGGTCTGGTCCTCGGGATCGTAGGTCTGCTTGGCCTTGGCGTAGAAGAAACGAACGAGAGAGGTGCCGTGGTGCTGCTCGATGATCTCCCGGAGGGGCCGCGGCAGCTTGAGCTTGTGGGCGAGCTCGACGCCCTCTTTGACGTGGTTCTTGATGACCAGCGTGCTCATCGAGGGCGCCAGGTCCTTGTGGAGGTCGAACTCCCCGGTCCGGTTCTCGATGTAGTACTCGGGCATCTTGGTCTTGCCGATGTCGTGATAGAGGGCCCCGGCCTTGGCCAGCTGGGTGTTGAGGCCCAACTCGTCGGCCGCCTTCTCGGCCAGCGTGGCGACGACGAACGAGTGGTGGTAGGAGCCCGGGGCCTCCTCGGAGAGCTGCCGGAAGATGGGCAAGTCCGAGTTCGTCAGCTCGAGGAGCTTGCTTGGCGTGACGAAGCCGAACGCCGATTCGACGAGCGGCAGGGTGAGGAAGGCCAGGACGGCGCTGGCCCACCCGCCGAGGACGCCCATGAGGACCTCCGCCGGGAAAAAGTCGAAGCCGACGCGCGGTCCGATCAGGCTGAAGGTCAGGATGACGAACGCGTTGACGACGGGCAGGATGAGGAACCCGGCCCGGAGGGTGGCCGCCCGGTAGCGCAGCCGGAACAGCCTGACCCCGTAGATCGCGGCCAGGCCGCCGACGAACGAGAAGATCGTCAGGACGAAGTCGCCGCCGAGCAGGAGGCCGGCCGTCAGGCTGTTGAGGATGATGAAGAGGAGCGTCGTCAGGTCGGGGACGAGGAAGGCGAGGATAAGGGTTCCCGCCTGGAACGGAAAAGCGTAGTGATAGGTCTCGACGCGGGCGAGCGAGGGGACGGTGACCGAGGCGCCGATCGCCGCGGCCAGCAAGAGGAAGGCCTTGTAGAGAAGGAGATTGCCCAAGAGGATCGCTGCGTTCATCCCGAAGAGCCGGTCGGCCTGAGGGGGCTTGTAGGCCGACCGGAGATAGAACCAGAGTGTCGTCAGCAGGAAGAGGTAGAGGAAGAGGCTCCCTGCCAGGGTCGGCAGCCAGGTCGAGCGGCGCCGCATCCTCTGGTCGTACTGGTCCAGGATCTTCAGGGCTTCCGCGGAGACCTCGTCGCCCTTGCGGACGATGACCCGGTCCTTCTTGACCATGAACGTGACCGTGCCGATCGTGCCCCTGGCGAAGGCCTTCCGCCGCTCCGTCTCGATCTTGTTGTAGGTGAGGTTGGCGGTCAGAAAGATCTGACCGAGGTTCGTGAGCAGGGCCTTGTTCCGGGCGGCGATCTCGACCTCCTCGAGGTCCGCGGCGAAGCGCTTCTCGCTCTCCCCGATGTCGAGGAGGTCGCCGACGCGGACCGTCCGCTCGGCGCCCTGGAGGTCGAGGAGGGTCAGGCCCTGTTCCGCCTCGCCGTGGATGAAGAGGTTCTTGGAGAGAATGATGCCGTGGCTGAAGGTCTTGGCCGCGAGGATGACCAGGACCTCTTCGAGCTCGGCCGGGAACTTCAGCCGGATAAGGCTCACGACGTCGGCGGGCTCGAGGTCGATGCCGAGCTTGTCGAGGATAGCGGCCCGCAGCTCCGCGGCCCGGTGGTTCTCGGGGAACCGGGCGGTCCAGGCCCGACCCTCGGCGAAGAGGGCGCGGATCTTGTCCTCGGTGTTGGCGAAGACGTTGGGATCATAGGTGTAGACGGGGAGGACCGCGGCGGCCGCCTCGTCCTTCTTCCGCGCCGTCGCCTCGGCGTCCTCGATGATGAGATCGAACGGGGCGACGACGTCGGCCGGCGCGACGGCGCCGGGGGCGAGCGCCGATAGGCCCCTCGAAGGCATGGTCGTCAGGACGAGGGCGATGACGGCGGCGGTGACGGCCAGGATGAGCCAGGGTCCCTGGGTGAGTCTGCGGACGAGCGTCTGGCGCTTCTCCTCTTCGGCCGGCTCGGCGGGGGGGCGGCCGGGCTGGATCTCGGCTCCCTTGAAGAGCTTGATCTTGTCGAAGAAGGAGGTCGGCATGGATTACCGGTCGTCCCTGGCCTCGGCCTTCTGGTAGGCCTTGATGATCTTCTGGACGAGGGGATGGCGGACGACGTCCTTGTCGTTGAAGTGGACGAAGGAGATCTCGGGGAGCGGGGCGAGGATCTTCATGGCGTGGATGACGCCGGACTTGCGGGGCTGGGGCAGGTCGATCTGGGTGATATCGGCCGTGATGACGAGCTTCGCGTCGAAGCCGGCCCGGGTCAGGATCATCTTCATCTGCTCCCGGGTCGTGTTCTGGGCCTCGTCGAGGATGATGAAAGCGCTGTTCAGGGTCCGGCCGCGCATGAAGGCCAGCGGGGCGATCTCGATGACGCCGCGCTCGATCAGGCGGTTGGCCTGCTCGTACTGGAACAGGTCGAAGAGGGCGTCGTAGAGCGGCCGCAAGTAAGGGTTGATCTTCTGGATGAGGTCGCCGGGGAGGAAGCCGAGCTTTTCGCCGGCCTCGACCGCCGGGCGGGTCAGGATGATCCGGTTGACGGCCTTGTTCTGGAGGAAGGCCAGGGCCATGGCCATGGCCAGGTAGGTCTTGCCCGTGCCGGCCGGGCCGATGCCGAAGACGAGGTCGTGGGTCTTGATGGCCTGGATGTAGGCTTGCTGGTTGAGGCTCTTGGGGGAGACGGACTTGCGGGACAGGTTCAGGGGCTCGGCAGGGGCGTAATCGTCGACGGACGGGCAGGTCCCTTGCTCGAGCATGTCCAGGGCGATGAGCAGGTCCTCCTCGCGGAGATCGTGGCCCTTCTCCCGGAGCTCGTGGAGCATCTCGAAGTAGTGCTTGGCAAAGGCGATGCGCTGGGCGTCGCCGTCGATCAGGAGCTGGTCGCCCCGGAGGGCCAGGGTGACCCCCAAGCGGTCGGCCAGCTTCTTGAGGTTCTTGTCCAGGACGCCGGACAGGGTGGAGGCGTTCATCAGGGGCTGGGGGATCTTTTCCATTCTCAGGGGAGGGGAGACCAGGGGTCTTCGATTCCAGTCATGCAGGGCCATATAACCACGTAGCGCCCGGCCTTGTCAAGCCAATGAAAGGGGACATGTACGCCTGGTACGTGTCCCCGTTTTCCCCGCCCCCGGCTACACGGAAGGGGACACGTACCGCTACCCGGATGGGGACACGTACCAAGGGTACATGTCCCCGTCCGGCCACCCATCCGGCCCCCTTGAAAAAAGGGGCCGTCTGGTATATAAATCCGGCATGGAGAAAGAGTTCACGAGCGTATCGATACCGACCTCGCTTTTCAAGAAGATCGAGGAGTTCATCAAGGGGACGGAATACGGCTCCGTCTCGAGCTACGCCGCAAAGATCCTCAGGGAGAGCCTGTCCAAGGCGGAGCCGGCGGCCGAGGTCTTCAGCAAGGACGAGGAAGAGAAGGTCAAGGAGCGCCTGAAGGCTCTGGGATATATCGACTGACCCCGCCGGCCGTCCGGTCCCCCGATCCCCCTCAGCCCGAGAAGGAGGAAATCCCATGATCCAACCCCACGGCGGCAAGCTCGTCGACCGGGTCCTCAAAGGGAAGGACAAGGCCAGGGCCCTCGACCAGGCCCCAAGCCTGCCCCGGCTCGTCATCGACGCCGAGCTCGTCTCGGATATCGAGAACATCGCCACCGGCGTCTACAGCCCCCTCGAGGGATTCCTCGGCGCGGCGGATTTCCGGGCCGTCCTCGAGGGGAGCCGGCTCGCCTCGGACCTGGCCTGGACGATCCCCATCGTCCTCGACGTGGACAAGGCGACGGCGGACGGCCTGAAGACGGGGACCGAGGTCCTGCTCGCCGCCGAGGACGGCCGCCCGTTGGCCATCCTCCATCTCCGGGAGAAGTACGGCTTCGACAAGGGCGAGACGGCCGAGAAGGTCTTCGGCACCCGCGATCCGGCCCATCCCGGCGTCGCCAAGGTCCTGGCCATGAAGGACGTCCTCCTGGGAGGCTCGGTCGACCTCATCGAGATCACGCCGACCCCCTTCGACCGCTGGAAGCTCTCGCCCAAGGAGACCCGGGTCCTATTCGAGGCCAAAGGCTGGCGGACGGTCGTCGGCTTCCAGACGCGCAACACCCCCCACATCGGGCACGAATACGTCCAGAAAGCCGCCCTGACCTTCACCGACGGGCTGTTCATCAACCCCGTGATCGGGCGGAAGAAGAAGGGCGACTTCAAGGACGAGGTCATCCTGGCCTCCTACGAGGAAGCCATCCGCCTGTACTACCTGAAAGACCGGACGGCCATGGCCATCCTCCAGATGGAGATGCGCTACGCCGGCCCCCGGGAGGCCATCCACCACGCCATCCTGAGGAAGAACTTCGGCTGTACCCACATCATCATCGGCCGCGACCATGCCGGGGTAGGCGCCTACTACCCGCCCTTCGCCGCCCAGGACATCTTCGACGAGTTCCCCGACCTGGGCATCGTGCCCATGTTCTTCCGCTCCTTCTCCCACTGCAAGAAGTGCGGCTCGGTCGTCAACGAGAAGATCTGCCCCCACCCGCCGTCCGATCATATCCAGTTCAGCGGCACGAAGATCCGCGACCTCCTGGTCAAGGGCGAGTGCCCGCCGGCCGAGCTCATGCGGCCCGAGGTGGCCCGGGTCATCATGGCCTTCAAGGAACCATTCAATGAATGACCGGAAGGTCCTCGTCGTCGGGCTCGACTGCGCGCCGCCCGAGATCGTCTTCGACCGCCGCGACGAGCTTCCGGTCCTCAAGGGCCTCATGGAGAAGGGGCTCTGGGGCAAGCTCCGGAGCTCCGATCCGCCCATCACCATCCCGGCCTGGATGGTCATGGCCACGGGGCTCGACCCCGGACGCCTGGGGCTTTACGGCTTCCGCCACCGCAAGGGCTACTCCTACGACGGCATGTGGATCGCCAATTCCAAGGCGGTCCGGGCGAAGAAGCTCTGGGACTACGTCGGCGAGGCGGGCGGGGCGAGTACGCTCGTCAGCATCCCGCCGAGCTATCCGCCTTACGCCGTGGCCGGCAACCTCATCTCCTGCTTCATCACGCCGCCGGGGCCGGGGAAGGAGACGACCTACCCGCCGGGGCTCATGGCGGAGATCGAAGAGCGCTTCGGGCCGTACATCTTCGACGTCGTCTTCCGGACCGAGGACCGGGCCCAGATCCTCCGCGAGATCTACGCCATGACCGAGAAGCGGTTCGAGGTCATGGACTGGCTCATGACGGCCAAGCCATGGAACCTGTTCATGTTCGTCGAGATCGGCGTCGACCGCGTCCACCACGCGTTCTGGAAGTACATGGACAAGGACCACCACCTCCACGAGCCGGGCAACCCGCTCGAGGGCGCCATCATCGCCTACTACAAGTTCCTCGACGAGAGGATCGGCCGGCTCATGGCCAAGGCGGGGGAGGGGACCGCCGTCCTGGTCGTCTCCGACCACGGGGCGAAGAGGATGAAGGGGGCCTTCTGCGTCAACGAGTGGCTCATCGACAAGGGCTGGCTGGCCGTCAAGGAACGGCCGTCGAAGCCGACGAGTATCGACGACCTGGCCATCGACTGGGAAAAGACCCGAGCCTGGGCCTGGGGCGGCTACTACGCCCGCGTCTTTCTCAACGTCGAGGGCCGGGAGCCCAAGGGCGCGATCCCCCCGGAAGACTACGAGAAGGTCCGGGACGAGCTTCTGGCCGATCTCGAGGCCGTCCGCGGTCCGGCGGGGGAGACGTGGGCGACCAAGGTCATCAAGCCGCAGGAGTTCTATGAGGTGCTCGAGGGCGAGTACCCCGACCTCATGGTCTATTTCGACGACCTCTACTGGCGGTCGGCGGGGACGCTCGGCCACGGGACGATGTTCCTGCCCGAGAACGACACCGGCCCCGACGACGCCGTCCACGCCCAGCAGGGGATCTATATTCTGGCCGACCCGAAGGGCGGCCGGACGGGGAGGCGCGACGCCGACATCCTCGACGTCGCCCCGACGGTCCTCGACCTCATGGGCCTCGATGTCCCCCGGGAGATGAAAGGCCGGGTCCTCCGGCCCGCGACTAAAGGATAAAGGATAAAAGAGAATGTGCGAAGATCATGATGGCTTCACGCTGTGGTTCACGGGACTGCCGTGCTCCGGGAAGTCGGCCGTCGGCGACAGGGTCGCCGAGATCCTCAAGGAGAAGGGTCACCGAGTCGAGCGGCTCGACGGGGACGTCGTCCGCCAGGACCTGACCCGGGACCTGGGCTTTTCGAAGAAGGACCGGGACGAGAACATCCGCCGGGTCACCTTCGTGGCCAAGCTCCTCTCGCGCAACGGGGTCGCCGTGCTGACCTCGTTCATCTCGCCCTACCGGGAGATGCGCGACCGGGCCCGGAAGGAGACGACCCATTTCGTCGAGGTTTACGCGAAATGCCCGGTCGAGGTCTGCATGCAGCGCGACGTCAAGGGCATGTACCAGAAGGCCATCCGCGGCGATATCAAGGAGTTCACCGGCGTCTCCGACCCCTACGAGGAGCCCCTCGCCGCCGAGATCGTCCTCGAGACGGACAAGGAAACGGTCGACGAAAGCGTCGAGAAGGTCCTCCGCCGCCTGAGCGAGCTCGGGCTGCTCTGATGGGGACATGTACCCGGTACGTGTCCCCGACTTCCCCTTTTCTTGAAACGTCCTCTTTTTTTGGTTTGACCGACTAAATTTAAGCAGTATAATCAACGGCTTAGGAATAACCGATATGGCGCGTTTTCTAGTCACGGGCGGCGCGGGCTTCATCGGCTCGCACATCGCCGAGACGCTGGCCAAGCGGGGCGACGAGGTCCGCGTCCTCGACAACCTCTCGACCGGGAAGATGGAGAACCTGGCCGGGATCGCCGGGAGGTTCGAGCTCATCGAAGGCGATATCCGCGACCTCGAGACGTGCCGCCGGGCCGTCGACGGCGTCGTGGCCGTTTTCCACGAGGCCGCCCTGGCCTCGGTCGCCCGCTCGGTCGAGGATCCCCTCCTGGCCAACGCCGTCAACGTCACCGGGACGCTCAACCTGCTCGTCGCCGCCAAGGCCGCCGGGGCCAAGAGCTTCGTCCTGGCCTCGTCGTCGGCCGTTTACGGCGACGACTTGACGATGCCCAAGGTCGAGGGCCGGGAGGGCCGGCCGGTCTCGCCCTACGGCGCGACGAAGCTCTTCGACGAGAAGTATGCCCAGGCCTTCCATATCCTGCACGGCATGAGGACGGTCTCCCTGCGCTACTTCAACGTCTTCGGGCCCCGCCAGGATCCTTACTCCGAATATTCCGCCGTCATCCCGCTCTTCGTCACCAAGGTCCTCCGGGGCGAGCGCCCGACGATCTTCGGGGACGGCGAGCAGTCCCGGGATTTCATCCACGTCGAGGACGTCGTCCGGGCCAACCTCCTGGCCGCCGCTTCCGCGGCCGCGGCCGGCGAGGCCTTCAACGTCGCCTGCGGGGTCGGGACGACCGTCAACGGCCTGCTCGCCGCCGTCAACGAGGTCCTCGGCGCGAGGGTCGCGGCCCGCTACGCCCCGCCGCGTCCCGGCGATATCCTCCAATCGACCGCCGATATCACCAAGGCCCGGCGCCTGACCGGGTTCGCGCCCTGCCTGTCCTTCATGGACGGTCTCCGGGCGACCGTCGAATGGTACAAGAAAAGGAGTTGACCGCATGAACGCCGAAGCGACCAAGCTGCTGAAGAAGATCGAGACGAAAAAGGCCCGGGTCGGGGTCATCGGCCTGGGCTACGTCGGGCTTCCCCTGGTCAAGACGTTCCTCCAGAAGGGATTCCGCGTGACCGGCTTCGATATCGACGCCAAGAAGGTCGATATGCTCAACCGGGGCAAGAGCTATATCCGCCACATCTCGGCGGCCGAGCTCAAGGACTTCCTGGGGCGGAAGATGTTCAAGGCCACGGCCGATTTCCGCGGCCTCCGGGACGTCGACGCGATCCTCATCTGCGTGCCGACGCCGCTCGACGGCCACGGCGCCCCCGACCTGTCCTATGTCATCAACTCGACGATCAGCGTCGCCGAGAACGTCCGCAAGGGCCAGCTCGTCGTCCTCGAGAGCACGACCTACCCGGGGACGACCGACGAGGAGATGCGGCCCATCCTCGAGGCCGGCGGCCTCAAGGCCGGCAAGGACTTCTTCCTGGCCTTCTCGCCCGAGCGCGAGGATCCGGGCAATAAGCATTTCTCGACGGCGACGACGCCCAAGGTCGTGGGCGGCCTGACGCCTGACTGCCTGCGCGTGGCCAAGGCCCTCTACGATCAGATCATCGTCAAGACCGTCCCGGTCTCCTCGACGCGCGCGGCCGAATCGACCAAGCTCCTCGAGAACATCTTCCGCTCGGTCAACATCGCCCTCGTCAACGAGCTCAAGATGATCTTCGAGCGCATGGACATCGACGTCTGGGAGGTCATCCGCGCGGCCTCGTCCAAGCCGTTCGGCTTCATGCCCTTTTATCCCGGGCCCGGGCTCGGCGGGCACTGCATCCCGATCGACCCCTTCTATCTGACCTGGAAGGCCAAGGAGGTCGACTACCAGACGAAGTTCATCGAGCTCGCCGGCGAGATCAACACCTTCATGCCCTATTACGTCCGCCAGAAGACGATCGACGCCCTGAACGCGCGGGGGAGGTCGATCAAAGGCGCCAAGGTCCTCGTCCTCGGGCTGGCCTACAAGAAGGACATCGACGACTCGCGCGAGTCGCCGTCCCTGAAGATCATCACGCTCCTCCGGGAGAAGGGGGCCAAGGTCTCCTACAACGACCCGTACGTCCCCCGCGTCGTTGGGCACCGCGAGTATCCCGGCCTCGAGCTCAAGTCCGTCCCGCTGACGAAGGCCCTGCTGCGGAAGAGCGACGCCGTCGTCATCTCGACGGACCACACGGCCTACGACTACGACATGATCGTCAGGAACGCGCGGCTCGTCGTCGACACGCGGAACGCCGTGAAGAGGCGCCGGAAGAACGTCGTCAAGGCCTGAGCGGACGGCCAGGGACTGTCCCCGCAGGGGACTGTCCCTTTCGGCCGGAAACGCAGATGAGTCCGCTTTGCGGGAATTCCGGGACATGTACTGCCTCGGTACGTGTCCCGTTTCTTTTATAAGGGAAAATACAAGAACGG
>MEYC01000090.1:12295-12451 GCA_001775715.1 Candidatus Aminicenantes bacterium RBG_16_66_30
TCCAGAGGGACAGTCCCCTAACAAATCCGGGGGAGGAGCTCGGAGGTCAGGGGCTCGAGGAGGCGCAGGCCGCCGGCCCCGGTCCGGAGGAGAAGCTCGCCGGGACGGCCGACGCGGTCCTGGACCTCGCCGATGACGGCGGCCCTGCGGCCGAGG
>MEYC01000090.1:12463-37009 GCA_001775715.1 Candidatus Aminicenantes bacterium RBG_16_66_30
ATGACGGCGGATGAGGCGGAGGATCTCCGCGGCCTTGGCGGCGGGCGCGACGACGACGGCTTTCCCTTCGCAGGCCATAAAAAGCGGATCGATCCCCAGAAGCTCGCTGGCGGCCTGCACGGGCCGCGAGAGCGGGATCTTATCTTCTTCGACGACAACAGGATAGGGGAGACGCTCGGCCAGCTCCGAAAGGATCGTGGCCAGCCCGCCGCGGGTGACGTCGCGCATCCACAGGGCGCCGGCCTTCCACAGGGGCAGAAGGAAGAGGAGCGGCGCGCAGTCGCTCCGCACGTTCGAGCGCAAGCCGAAGTCGCCGCGGGCGAGCATGACCGCCAGGCTGTGGTCGCCCAGGGTGCCCGTCAGGATGAGCTTGTCGCCCCGGCGGATCCGGCCGGGCCGGGGCTTGGCGACGGACCGCCCCACGCCGGCCGTGTTGATGTAGACCTTGTCCCCTTGGCCGCGGCGGACGACCTTCGTATCCCCGGTGACGACGCGGACGTTCGCCGCCCGGGCCGCGTCCCGGATCGACCGGATGACGCGCTCGAGGACGCCCATATCCAGGCCCTCTTCGAGGATGAGGGCGAGCGAGAGGAAGCGCGGCTCGGCGCCGGCGACGACGAGGTCGTTGACCGTCCCGTTGACGGCCAGCCGGCCGATGTCCCCGCCGGGGAAGACGAGGGGGTCGACGACGTAGCTGTCCGTCGTGAAGGCGATCCCGCCCGGAAGATGAACGGCGTCCGAGAGCTCGCCGAGCAGGGGATCGGCGAACGCGGGCACGATCGTCCGGGCCAGGAAGTCGCGCATCAGGCGGCCGCCGCTGCCGAGCTCCAGGCTGACCTTGCTCACGTCCGGGCCCTCCGGACGGGTCCGTACTTGAAATGGATCAGGCAGGATCCCTCATAGGAGACCATGCAGGGTCCGAGAGGGGAGTCGGGCAGGCACGCTTTGCCGAACAGCTTGCAGCCCTCGGGCCGGATGACGCCGCGCAGGACGTCGCCGCAGCGGCAGCCGGCGAGGTCCAAGCCCGCCTCGTCCCCCGGGGCGCCGAAGCGCCGGCCGGCGTCGAGACCGGCATACTCCGGCCGGAACCTCAGGCCGCTCTTCGGGATCTTTCCGAGCCCGCGCCAAACGGCGTCGAACGGCTCGAGAACATCGTCCATGAGCTTCCGGGCCACGGCGTTCCCTTCCCGCGAGATGGCCCGGGCGTATTCGAGGGCGACCTCGGGCCGGCCCTCGGCCGCCTGGTCGAGCACCGACCGGACGGCCAGTAGGATGTCGCCCGGCTCGAAGCCGGCGATGGCCCCGGGGATCCCGTAGTCGCGGGCGACGAACTCGTAGGGAGCCGCGCCGATGATCGCGCTGACGTGCCCCGGATAGATGAAGCCGTCGACGGCGATCTCGCCGGCGTCGAGGACCGCCTTGAGGGCGGGCGGGACCAGCCAAAGGGCCGGGAGGACGGAGAAGTTCTTCAGCCCCTCGTCGGCGGCCTGTTTGGCCGTGTAGGCGATGGCCGGGATGGTGGTTTCGAATCCGGCCCCGAAGAAGACGACGTCCCTGGCCGGATCGCGCCGGGCCTCGTCCAAGGCCTCTTCGGGCGAATAGACGAGCCTCAGACGCGAGCCGCGCGCCGGGACGGCCGTCTGCAGAGAGCCTTTCCGCGTCGGGACGCGGGTCATGTCCCCGAATGCGGCCAGGGTCAGCCCCTCCGTTCCCGTCAGAGCGGCGATGGCCGCTTCGTGGATGGCGTTGGGAGTGATGCAAACGGGACAGCCCGGCCCCGAGACCATCTCGACCCCGGCCTCGGCGAGAAGCGGCGTCAGACCGTGCTTGAACAGGGCCATCGTATGGGTGCCGCACACCTCCATCAGGCGCGGCGCGCGGGCGAGACGCTTGGCCCTCTCTTCGATGTCCCCGAGGAGCTTCCGGATGGCGGCCGGGTCCCTGAGCTCCTTCATCGGCGGGAGGCGGCGGCCATCTCTTTGAAGAGGAGCAGGGTCTCCCGGGCCTCCTCGGCGTCCATGACCGAGATGGCGAAGCCGGCATGGAGGATGACCCAGTCGCCCGGCCGGGCCTGGGGGACGAGAGTGAAGTTGGCCCGGACCTCGCTGCCGAGGTAGCTCACCGTCCCTTGGCCCGATTCATCGAGCTCGACGATCTTAGCGGGAACGGCCAGGCACATGGGTTTCTCTCCGGCCCTATCACTCTACCAGAAAGGTCCGGCACGGTCCACCTTGTGCTATAATGGGGGGCCCATGGAGAAGCACCTCGAGGAATTCTTCCCCGCCGGCACGGAAGAAGGCCGGCTTCTTCTCCAGGTCGACCTCGACCGCCTCCCCCGACACGTCGCCGTGATCATGGACGGCAACGGCCGCTGGGCGGCCAGCCGCGGCCTCCCCCGGGCCGAGGGCCACCGGGCCGGCTCGGCTTCGGTCCACGAGATCGTCGAGGCCTCGGCCCGCCTGGGCATCGGCGTCCTGACCCTCTTCGCCTTCTCGAGCGAGAACTGGAAAAGGCCCCGCCCGGAGGTCGGCCGGCTCTGGCGGCTCCTGCGGGAGAAGCTGACCAAAGAGGACGGCCTCCTCGTCAGGAACGATATCCGCCTCCGGGTCATCGGCCGCCGCCAAGGCATCCCCGCCCTCGTGCTCAAGGAGATCGACCGCGTCGAAGCCCTGACCCGGGAGAACCGCCGGATGACCCTCGTCGTCGCCCTCAACTACGGCGGCCGGGCCGAGATCGTGGACGCGGCCCGCCGGATCCTGCAGGACGGGCGCATCTCTCCGGCCAAGCTCGACGAGAAGGCCTTCGCGGCCCACCTCTCGACCGAAGGCCTCCCGGATCCCGACCTGCTCATCCGGACGAGCGGCGAGCTCCGGGTCTCCAATTTCCTCCTCTGGCAGATCGCCTACGCCGAGATCATCGTGACCCCCGTTCTCTGGCCGGACTTCCGGAGGAAGCACCTCCTCGAAGCCGTCCTCGAGTTCCAAAAGAGGGACCGCCGGTTCGGGGATGTCCGGTCGGGCGGAGAACGGACCGGCAAAAGGAGCTGATCCCGTATGGACTTCCTCAAGCGCACCGTCACAGCCGTGGTCCTGCTCGGGGCCGTGTTCCTCGTCGTCCAGTACGCCCCGCACTGGGTCTTCTTCGGGCTCGCGCAAGCCATTATCGTCGCCGCCCTCCTCGAGTTCTACACTCTGGCCGGGCGCAAGGACCTCCACCCCCGGAAGGCCCTGGGGATCGGTCTGACCCTCGTCGTCAGCCTGCCCTTCGTCTTCCGCGCGGTCCCCGTCGAGGCGGCGCTCTTCGCCGTCCTTCTCGCCTCCTCCGTCTATTACGTCGTCACGACCAACTCCGTGGAGAAGCTCGGCCGCTTTCCGGCCTCCTTCTCCGTCACCGTGATCGGGGCCCTCTACGTGGGCTTCACCCTGAATTTCCTCTACCGGATCCGGCTCGAGTCCGGGCCGTTCCTGCTCTATTTCCTGTTCGCCGTCGTCTTCCTCGGGGACTCCGGCGCCTATTTCATCGGCAAGCCGTTCGGCCGCCACAAGATGACGCCGGTCGCCAGCCCGAACAAGAGCTGGGAGGGGAGCGCGGGAGGCTTCCTGTTCGCGCTGGCGGGGGCGGCCCTGGCCCGCTGGGTCCTCGGGCTCGACGTTCCCCTGGGAACGGCCCTTCTGACCGCCGTCGTCGTTCACGCTTCCGCTCAGGTCAGCGATCCCATGGAATCCCTCTTCAAGCGGGCCGCGGGCGTCAAGGACTCGTCCAACGCCCTGCCCGGCCACGGCGGCTTTTTCGACCGGATCGACAGCCTCATCCTGGCCGGGCCGCTCTTCTATTTCATCGTCAAGCACCTCTGGAGATAGGCGACGGCTCCGATGACGCGCGCGATCGCCATCCTCGGCTCGACGGGCTCCATCGGCCGGAGCACGCTCGATGTCGTCGACCGGCTCGACGGCGCTTTGCGGGTCGCCGCCCTGGCCGCAGGGTCCAACTTGACCCTGCTCGCCGCCCAGGTGGAGAAATACCGGCCCGCCCTCGTTTCCGTGGGCGGCCGGGGCGACGCGGAGAAGATCCGCGCCGTATCGCGGCGCTTCGGCGCCCGGGTCGTTCACGGGGCCGAAGGGGCCGTGGAGGTCGCCCGGGCCGACGGCGTCGACATCGTCGTCTCGGCCATCACGGGGATGAGCGGCTTCGGGCCGACCCTCGAGGCCGTCCGGGCCGGCCGGCGCGTGGCCCTGGCCAACAAGGAGTCCATGGTCGTCGGCGGGGCGCTCCTGCGGCGAGAGGCGGACCGCTCGGGGGCCCGGATCATCCCCGTCGACAGCGAGCACAGCGGCGTCTTCCAGTGCCTGGCCGGCGTCAAGCGGAAGCACGTCCGGAAGGTCATCCTGACCGCTTCGGGCGGGCCCTTCTTCCGGACCCCGCTCGCGGAGATCGGCGGCAAGACCCTCGAGGAGACCCTCCGCCATCCCCGCTGGGTCATGGGCCGCAAGGTGACGGTGGACTCGGCCACCATGATGAACAAGGGGCTGGAGCTCATCGAGGCCCGCTGGCTCTTCGATATCGAGCCCTCGGAGCTCGAGGTCCTCGTCCACCCCCAAAGCGCCGTCCACGCCCTGGTCGAGCTCAAGGACGGCTCCCTCCTGGCCCAGCTCAGCGCCGCAGACATGCGCATCCCCATCCAGTACGCCCTGACCTGGCCGGAGCGCCGCGATTCGGCCCTGCCGCGCCTCGATCTCAGCCGCCTCCGGCGCCTCGAGTTTCACCGGGTGGACGAGCGCCGTTACCCCATCTTCGCCCTGGCCCGCCGGGCCCTCTTCGCCGGCGGGAGCCTGGCCGTGGCCCTCAACGCCGCGAACGAGGTGGCCGTGGCCGCCTTCCTCGAGGGACGGATCCTCTTCCCCGACCTCCACGCCGTCGTCGCCGCGGTCGTGGAGTCGCACCGGGCCCGGACGGCCGATTCGATCGAGGCGATCCAAGATATCGACACCGAGGCGCGCCGCGAAGCCCGCCGCGCCCTCCCGCAGAGGTAGAACATGGCGAACATCGTCGGAACGATCCTGGCCTTCACCTTCGTCTTCGGCATCCTCGTCTTCGTCCACGAATTCGGCCATTTCTTCATGGCCAAGCTCGCCGGCGTCCGGGTCGAGGTCTTCTCCTTCGGCTACGGGAAGCGGCTCTTCGGCTTCAAGAAGGGCGAAACGGACTACCGCGTCAGCCTTTTCCCGATGGGCGGCTACGTCAAGATGCTGGGGGAGGGGCTGTTCGAGAAGGACCGGCCGCTCGCCCCGGACGACCTGATGGCCAAGACGCGCTTCCTGAGGCTCCTCATCATGGCCATGGGCTCGATCATGAACATCGTCCTGGCCCTGGCCATCATCGCGTTCATGAACGTCGTCGGGACCACGGTCGCCGAATACTTCGACGACAAGCCGGTCATCGGCTGGATCGAGAGCGGCTCGCCGGCCGAAAAGGCGGGCCTGCGGATCGACGACGAGATCGTCCGCATCGCCGGCCGCGAGGTCGCGACCTGGAGCGACGTCCACCTGGCCGTCGGCTCCAAGCCGGACCGTCTCGTCAAGCTCGAGGTCCGCCGGGAGGGCGAGATCCTGCCGGTCGACCTCCAGACGGAATCCGTCACCCGCTACGAGATGGGCTACGCCGGCTTCCAGGCCAAGATCCTGACCCAGGTCGAAATGGTCTTCCCCGGCTCGCCGGCCGAGAAGGCCGGGCTCATGCGGAAGGACGTCATCCGGGCGATCGACGGCAAGCTCGTCTACTTCTACCAGTTCCTCGAGGTCATCCAGAAGAACGCCGGGAACGAGCTCCGGTTCGAGGTGGAGCGGGGCGGCCAGGTCCTCACGCTCCCGGTCACGCCCCGCCGCGAGGGGAGCGTCGGCCGGATCGGCATCTCCCAGGTCCCCAAGTCCATCGTCAAGAAATACGGCTTCTTCGCCGCCATCGGCCGGTCGTTCGACGAGAACCTGAAGAACGTCTTCCTCGTCATCCGGTTCATCCGCGGGCTGTTCACCGGCGAGACGCCGACGAGCCAGCTCGGCGGCCCGCTGGCCATCGCCAACTTCTCCTACACGGCCTTCCGGATGGGCTGGCAGCCGCTCCTCGGCTGGATCGCCGTCATCAGCCTCCAGCTCGGCATCCTCAACCTCTTTCCCATCCCCGTCTTCGACGGCGGCCAGATCTTCGTCCTCGTCGTCGAGTCGATCTTCCGCCGCGACCTCGGGCCCAAGGCCCGCCAGGTCTGGATGTCGATCGGCTTCGTCATCTTCGCCTTCCTGATCGCGTTCGTCCTCGTCAACGACCTCGTCAAGATGCTGCCCAACGGCTGGAGCAGCTTAAACCCCTTTTAGGCGGAAGGAGGGCCGGATGTTCCCTCGCCGGAGAACGCGCCCCGTCGTCGTGGGCGGCGTCGCCGTCGGCGGCGGCGCTCCCGTCGTCGTCCAGGCCATGACCAAGACCGATACCCGGGACGTCCGGGCGACGGCGGCCGAGATCCGCCGGCTGGAGAAGGCGGGGGCGGAGATCGTCCGGCTGGCCGTGCCGGACCGGGCCGCGGCGTCCGCCCTCCGGGAGATCCGCCGGCGCAGCCGGGTCCCGCTCATCGCCGACATCCACTTCGACCACCGGCTGGCCCTGGCCGCCATCGACGCGGGGGTCGACGGCCTGCGGCTCAATCCCGGCAACATCGGCTCGAAGGAAAAGGTCGCCGAGGTCGTCCGGGCCGCGGCGGCGGGGAGGATCCCCATCCGCATCGGCGTCAACTCCGGTTCGCTCGAGAAGGACATCCTGGCCCGGGCGGGGCACGCGAGCGCGGCCGCCATGGTCGAGAGCGCCCTCCGGCACGTCCGCATCCTCGAGGACCTCGGTTTCCGGCTGATCAAGATCTCGCTCAAGGCCTCCGACGTCCCGCGGACGCTCGAGGCCTACCGGCTCCTGGCCCGGCAGGTCGATTATCCCTTCCACGCCGGGATCACGGAGGCCGGCCGGCTCCTCGCCGGGAGCGTCAAGTCCGCGGCCGGGCTCGGCCTTCTTCTCGGCGAGGGCCTGGCCGACACGATCCGGGTCTCCCTGACCGCGCCGCCGGAGAAGGAGGTCTTCGTCGCCTGGCAGATCCTCCAGGCCCTGGGGCTCCGGACCCGCGGCGCGACCTTCATATCCTGCCCAACCTGCGGCCGGTGCGAGGTCGACCTGATGCCCGTCGCCGCGCGGGTCGAGAAGGCGGTTTTAGGGCTCCGTATCCCGCTCACCGTGGCGGTCATGGGCTGCACGGTCAACGGGCCGGGCGAGGCCAAGGAGGCCGATATCGGCCTGGCCTGCGGCCGGGGCGGCGGGGTCATCTTCAAGGGAGGAAAGGTCCTGCGGAAGGTCCCGGCCGCCCGCATGGCCGACGAATTTATTGCCGAGGTTTTAAAACTCGCTTCCGATCCCGGCCGCTAGAAAGAAAGGGGACACATACAAGTATGTGTCCCCAAAAAAAACGGGGGAAGGAAGCGATCGGTCGCTTCCTTCCCCCGGTCCGTTTACGGTCTGACGTAAAGGTCGACGGGAGTCAGCTCAGTCGCCCTTTTCGGTCTTCTTCTCCGTGATGATGCCGATGGACTCGATGCCCGCCGCGCGGATCGTATCCCAGAGGAACTCGGCGAAGACGCCGTACTCGATCTCCTGGTCCACCTTGAGGTAGAGCTTCTTTTCCGATACGGTCAGGAAGGCCTCTTCGAGCGCGTTCTGCAAGGTCTCTAGCGTCACCTTTTCCTGGTTGACAAAAAGGAGGTAGCCCTTGGGGTCGCGCGCGTCCTTCTTCACGGCCAGGACGACGTCCGGGCTCTCCGGCATGTTGACGGTGAACTGGGCGTTCGGAAGCCTGACGTCGACGCCCTTCTGGATGAGCGGCGTCACGATCATGAAGATGATCAGAAGGACGAGGAGGACGTCACAGAGAGGGACGACGTTCGGCTCGGATCGTACGGACTCTTTGCCGCCCATTGATACTGAAAATCCCATTGTATGCCTCTCTCTCGATCCGGCCTATAGAAGACCGGAACCTCGTTCCTTAGCGGGCTTCGCCGGACTTGATGAAGAAGTCGACGACCTGGGATGACGTGTTGGCCATCTCCGCGTCGTAGATCTCGATCCTCGAATTCAGCGTGTTGAAAACCCACAGGGCCAGGACCGCGACGCCGATGCCGACGGCCGTCGTGACGAGGGCCTCGGAGATGCCGCCGGCCACGGAACCGATGCCGCCCGAGCCCGTCGCCTGCATGGACTTGAACGCGTTCATGATGCCGAAGATCGTCCCGAACAGCCCGATGAAGGGGGAGGACGTGGCGATAGTGGCCAGGATCGGCAGGCCGCGCCGGAGCTCCTGGCTGAATAGGGACTCGGCCCGTTCGCAGCCGCGGGCCGCTGTTGCGATCTGCTCATCGAAGCCGAGCTTGGCTTCCTTGCCCTCGATGAAGGACTGGATGCCGGCCGCAGTGACGCGGGCCAGGTGGCTGCCCTTATAGTCCTTCTTGTTGGACAGGGAGAGGGCGTCCTTGAGGTTGCCGCTCTTCAGAAGATCCGCGAGCTTGGGGGCCACTTCGCGGGATTTCTTCTTCGCCCGGGAGAAGACGAGCAGGCGCTCGATGAACATATAGATCGTGATGACGGACAGCGCGATCAGGATGATCGCGACGGTCTTGGCCACGGCTCCCATGGCCGCCCACATTTCGAGAAGACCGAATTGCATGGGTTGTACCTCCTGTAAGATATCCTAAGCCATTGACTGACTAGGTTATTTCAGCTGGAAACGAACGGTGACGGTGAACACGACCGGCCGGGGCCGGCCGTTGATGATCATCGGCTCGTAGACCCACTGGCGCACGGCGTCGATGGCCGACTGGTCGAGCAGGGGGATCGACCGCAGGACCTTGACGCCAATGACCCGCCCGTAGACGTCCGTCGTCGCTTCGACGATAACGACCCCTTCGACGCGGGCCTGGCGGGCGATCTCCGGATAGATCGGCTGGACCTCGTGGACGAGCTTGGGCGGCTTGACGTCGCCGATAGCCCGGACGGGCGCCTCGACCTCGCCGACGACGCCGCCGAGGACGCCGCCGACAACGCCGCCGAGGACGCCGCCGACAACGCCGCCCTCGACGCCGCCTTCGACGCCGCCTTCGACGCCGATGTCGGAGAGGGTCTCTTCAGCGATCTGTTCGGGGATCTCGACGGGCGCGACCAGCCGGCTCGGGTCGACCGGGGCCGTGGTCTGGACGCGCTTGATCCGGGCGGTCGCCGCGGAGGCCTTCCGCTTGGCCGGCGGCGGGGGAGGGGGCGGCGGAGGAGGCGGGGGCGCCAGGAAGGCGCTGTAGACCTCGACCGTCGGCAGCTCGCCCGTCGACATGAGCGGCAGGACGATGGCCGTGATGATCAGAACGACGTGGAGGATCAGGGCGATGGGAAAGACCAGGGCTTTCCGCGTCGTCCCCTTCTCGCCCTTGAAGAAGGAGTCCTTGAAGAGCGAGGGGACATCCGGTGCGCCGATCGGCTTTTTCAATTCCGCCATGATGCTTACCTCATGCTCGCGATATTACAGAACCACACAAAAATTAGTATAGAGCAAAAAGCGGCGTTTGACAAGGAAAATTTATCTCCGCCGGGCCGCCGCCGGCTTGAACCATTTCTGCCAGAACAGGACGACCGGACAGGACAGGTAGATCGTCGAGTAGACGCCCTCGATCGTGCCCACGAGCATGAGGAAGGCGAAGTCGTTGATGACCTCGCCGCCGAAAAAGAACAGGGCCGCGACCGTCAGGAAGACCGTGCCCGACGTGATGATCGTCCGGCTCAGGCATTGGTTGAGGCTCGCGTTCATGACCTCTTCGAGCGGCTTGCCGCGCATGAGCTTCTGGTTCTCCCGGACCCGGTCGAAGATGACGATCGTGTCGTTGATCGAGAAGCCGACGATGGTCAGGACGCCGGCGATGATGGGCAGGTTGATCTCGCGGTTCGTGAACGAATAGACGGTCATCGTGATGAGGACGTCCTGGAACAGGGTGAAGACGGCCGCGACGCCGTACTCGAACCGGAACCGCAGGGCGATGTAAACGAGCATGCCGATGAGGGACCAGATCGTCGCCTGAACGGCCTTGCGCCGGAGGTCGGCCCCGACCTGGGGACCGACCGTCTCGCGGCTCATGACCGTCAGCTTGCCGAGGTAGGTCTTGTCCTTGAGGAAGGTCTGGACCTCGGGCTTGAGGCCGATCCCCGAGATATCCTGGTAGCCGGTGATGATGCCGGTCTGGTTCCGGTAGGAAAGGATCTTCAGGGCCGCGTCGGGGCCCGAGCCGGGGAAGGCGCCCTCGAGGAGCCCCGTGAGCGTCCGCTCGTCGACGGCGTTGAGGTCGACGAGGCCGCGGGCCCGTTCGGCCGTGCCGTCGTCGCCGCGCAGGGCCTGAATGATCTTGTCGGCCAGCTTCTCGTGGGCCTCGAGCTGGTCCTGCTCGGTGGCCTTGGTGTTGACGGCCTCGACGGCCCGGATCTGGAATTCGCGGCCCGTGTCGCCCGTCTTCTGGACCACGCTCTTGCCGAGGCCGACGGTCTGGAGGAGGCTGCGGATGTCGCCCTCGTTCGAAGACGCCCGGGTCATGATCCGGAGGAGCGTGCCTTCTCCGAAATCGACGCCGAGCTTGAGGCCCTTGAAGGCCGTGACGTTCAGGACGCCGGCGACGATGATGACCGCGGTCGCGGCCAGGGCGATGTACTTGTATTTCAGGAATTGGAGGTGGGGGGTCTTGAAGAGTTGCATGTCAGATGCTCAGGACCTTGGCGGTCTTGCGGACCGTCAGGTCGAAGAGAAGATGGGAGACGAAGACGGCCGTGAAGAGGTTGGCGACGAGGCTGATCGTCAGGGTCACGGCGTAGCCCCGGATGGGCCCCGTCCCGAACTGGAAGAGGAAGATGGCCGATATGATGGTCGTCAGATTGGAGTCGAAGATGGCCGTGAAGGCCCGGGAGAAGCCCTGCGTGATCGAGCTCATGACGCCCTTGCCCAGGGCCGCTTCTTCCTTGATGCGCTCGAAGATCAGGACGTTGGCGTCGACGGCCATGCCGATGGCCAGGATGATGCCGGCGATGCCGGGCAGGGTCAGGGCGGCCTTGAAGTAGGCCAGGGCGCCGAAGAGGATGAGGACGTTGAGCAGGAGGGCCACGACGGCGTTGATCCCGGAGAGCTTGTAGAAGACGATCATGAAGATCATGACGGCGGCGATGGCCACGAGGCCGGCGGCGAGCCCCTGGCGGATGGAATCGGCGCCGAGGGCCGGCCCGATCGTCCGCTCCTCGAGATAGCGGATGCCGGCCGGGAGAGCGCCGGCCTTGAGGACGACGACGAGGTCCTCGGCCTCCTGGGGCGTGAACCGGCCGCGGATGACGCCGCCCTGGGTCCGCAGGATGCGGTCCTCCACGACGGGGGCCGACTGGATCCTCTTGTCGAGGATGATGGCGATCTGCTTGCCGATGTTCGCGCCGGTGACCTGCTCGAACCGGGCCCCGCCGTCGGGGTTGAGCGTGAAGGTGACGGCCGGATTGCTCCACTCGTCGGTCGTCTGGCGGATCGTCCGGAGGTCCTTGCCGGTGACGGTGGCGACCTTGTCGACGAGGTAGAAGCCGCTCTGGCCCCTCTTGGGATCGCCCTTGAGGACCTCGGCGTCGTCGGGGACCTGGCCGTTCGTGGCCTGGAGGAGGGTCGCCTCGTCCGGGGCCGGGCCGGCCTTGACCAGCTTCCATTCGAGGACCGCGGTGACCTTGATGAGCTCCTTGACGCGCTCCGGGTCGTCGACGCCGGGCAGCTCGACGACGATCTTGTCGCTGCCCTGGCGCTGGATGAGCGGTTCGGCGACGCCGAAGGTGTTGATGCGGTTGTCGATCGTCTCGCGGGCCTGGCTGACGGACTGGTCGCGGAGGAACTGGGCGACGAGGGGCTTGAGGGTCAGGTTGGCCCGGTCGCCGCTGAACCCGAAATCCCAATCCCGGGCGTACTCCTCGAGCATGTCGCGGGTCTTGCCCTCTTCGTCGGCCAGGACGCCCTGAACGGCGATGCGGCCGAGGCCTTCCTTGGTGACCTTCTGGAAGGTGATGGTGTTCTTCTTGAGGAGCTCCTCGAGCCGGGCGATCTCCTGGTCCGTCTCTATGTTGATCGAGTCGTCGGTGATGACCTGGAGGACGAGGTGGATGCCGCCCTTGAGGTCGAGGCCGCGCTTGATCTTGGCGTCGTTGAAGGGGTAGGCGAGGAAGAGCGCCCCGGCGACGACGGCCAGCACCAGGATGACCTTCCATTGGAGGTTCTTCTTCATGGGACCTTCACTCTCGCGAGGGAGGACCGGCGGGGGAGGGGAGAGGCCCTCCCGGCCGGGCCCTATTCGCCCTCGAGCCTGTCGGTGGCGCCGCGGATGACCCCGACGGCGCTCTTGGTGATCTTGATGTTGGTGTTGGAGGCGACCTTGAGCTCGATGAGGTCCTTCTGGACGCCCATGATCGTGCCGAAGATGCCGGCCGTGGTGATGACGCGGTCGCCGGGCTTGAGGTTCTCGACGAGCTCCAGGTGCTTTTTCTGCTTCTTCCTCTGGGGCATGATGATGAGGAGGTAGAAGATGACGAAGACGAGGACGAAGGGCAGCAGGGCGCCCAGCATGTTGGGACGGGCCACGGGGGCCCCTCCGGCCTGACGGGCTAATTCCGCGACGGCTCCGAAGATCATGTCGGTTCTTCCTTTAGTGAGGCGTTCGAGATCAAACTCTTCTTCAAGGAATCGAAAGAGTTAGATTGAATAGAATGGCGTATTTTCCGGAAGATGTCAAGATAGAAATGGAGGTTGTGGACGGTGTTGAGGACGGCCGCGGTGATCTCGTCGCGCTCGAAGAGGTGGCGGAGGTAGGCCCGGGAGAAGCGCCGGCAGGTCGGGCACGCGCAGGCGTCGTCGAGCGGCCGCTCGTCCCGGGCGTACTTCCGGTTCTTGATGGCCAGGCGTCCGCGGCTCGTGAACAGGGTGCCGTTCCGGGCGTTGCGGGTCGGCAGGACGCAGTCGAAGAAGTCGACGCCGCGGGAGACGGCCTCGACGATATCATCGACGTAGCCCATGCCCATGAGGTAGCGCGGGCGGTCCGCGGGGAGGAGGGCGTGCCCGAGCTCGAGCGTCTCGAAGAGCCGGGTCTTGGGCTCGCCGATGCCCAGCCCTCCGTAGGCGTAGCCGGGGAAGTCCAAGGCCAGCAGGTCCTCGATGGAGCGCGTCCGCAGGTCGCGGTCGATCCCCCCCTGGGTGATGCCCCAGAGCTGCTGCCGCGTGTCATGCTCGGCGTAGCGGGCCCTGGCCCGGCCGGCCCAGAGGCTCGTCAGCCGGACGGACTCCTTGAGCGTCTCCTCGGCGTAGGGGTAGGCCGGGAAGTGGTCGAGGCACATGAGGATGTCGGAGCCCATCCGGAGCTGGAGGTCGACGACGTCCTCGGGCCGGAGCAGGATCCTCGTGCCGTCGAGGTGGGAGGCGAACCGGACGCCTTCGTCGTCGACGCGGACGAGGGGCGACAGGCTGTAGATCTGAAAACCGCCGCTGTCGGTCAGTATGGGCTTCGGCCAGGCGATGAAGCGGTGGAGCCCGCCCAGGGCCTCGATATCGTCGACGCCCGGCCGCAGGAAGAGGTGGTAGGAATTGAGGAGGATGATCTCGGCGCCGAGGCTTTCGACCTGGGCGTGGGTCAGGGCCTTGACCGTGCCTTGGCTGGCCACGGGCATGAAGGCCGGCGTTTGGACGGCGCCGTGGGGAGTCTCGAGGATGCCGGTCCGGGCCGCCGAATGCGGGTCCTGGGCGGTCGTCCGGAACGCGGCGCTCATGGGGCGAACCGGAAATAGATGACGTCCCCGTCCCGGACGACGCAGTCCTTGCCCTCGAGGCGGATGGCCCCGGCCTCCTTGGCGTGCTGGAGCGTCCCGTGGCGGAGGAGCTCGTCGGCGGCGATGACCTCGGCCCGGATGAAACCCCGGGCGATATCGGAGTGGATGGCGCCGGCGGCCTCGAGGGCCGACGCGCCCTTCTTGACGGTCCAGGCCCGGACCTCGTCCTTGCCGACGGTGAAGAACGAGAGGCGGTCGAGGAACGCGGCCGCCCCGGCGGCGAAGAGGGGCGCGCTCAGGGCCTCGAGACCGTATTCGGCCATGAAGGCGGCCCGCTCGCCCGCCTCGAGCTCGGCGATGTCGCTTTCGATCCGGCCGCAGAAGGCCAACGCCCGGCGTCCGGAGCCGAGGGCGGGGAAGAGCGCCTCCGGGCGGCGGATCGAAGGGAGGTCCTTCTCGTCGATGTTGATGAAGTGGAGGAGGGGCTTGAGGGTCAGGAAGGCGAAGCTGCGGATAAGCTTCTCCTCGGCCGGCGCAAGCGGCAGGTCCCTCAGGCCGCGGCCCGATTCGAGGGACGGGCGGAGCCTCAGCAGGACCTCCCGCTCCTTTTCGCCTTCGGGGTCCTTCATCTTCTTGAGGTCCTTCTCGAGCCGCTCCAGCCGCGAGTCGGCGAGGACGAGGTCGGCCAGGACGAGCTCCTCTTCCATGCTTTGGACGTCGGACGCCGGATCGATCCGGCCCCGGGCCGGAGGGATGTCGGGATCGGCGAAGCCGCGGACGACATGGACGAGGCCGTCGGCCTTTCGCAGGTGCCCGAGGAAGAGGCTCGCCTTGACCTCGCCGAAGGAGATGCCGACGAGGTCGGTCAGGTCCATCGACGCGGCGATCCGCTTCTTCTCGGGATAGGCCGCTGCGATCCGGTCGAGGCGCGGGTCGGGGAGAGGGACGGAACGGACGTTCGGCTCCCGCCGGCCGTCGTCGTACGCCCTGACCTCGACGCGGGACCCCGCGAGGAGGTTGAAGAGCGTCGTCTTGCCCGTCTTGGGGTAGCCGAACAGGGTGATATTCACGGGACTAGTAAAGCCGGATTGGAGGGGGGTGTCAAGGAACGGTCCGGGCGGGAGCGGCGGGGGGCAACGAACTTGATGTCAGGCTCGTTTTCCTTTATAGTAGCCCTTCATGCTCCAAACCGAGACGGACAAAGCGAAGAAGAAGAGGGACAAGAGCGTCTTCCGGGAGTACTTCGAGCTCATCGCCGAGACGGCCGTCTTCGTCTTCTTCGTCATGACCTTCGTCGTCCAGGCCTTCCAGATCCCGACCGGATCCATGGAGCCGACCCTCCTCGTCGGGGATTTCCTCCTCGTCAACAAGATCGCCTACGCCCATCCCCGCCTGCCGCTCGAGAACTCGATCCTCGCCAACAGGCCGATCGAGCGGGGCAGCATCGTCGTCTTCAAATACCCGAAGGACCTGACCAAGGACTTCGTCAAGCGGGTCATCGCCCTCGAAGGGGAGAAGGTCGAGATCCGGGAAAAGCAGGTCTTCATCAACGACAAGCCCCTCGACGAGCCCTACAAGGTCCACATCGACTCCGAGGTCCACTCCAAGAACGACGTCTACAACTACGACGACGTCATCCGCGACAACTACGGCCCCGTCACCGTGCCGCCCGGGCATATCTTCGCCATGGGCGACAACCGCGACAACAGCCTGGACAGCCGCTACTGGGGCTTCGTCCCGCTCGCCTCGGTCAAGGGCCGGCCCTGGGTCATCTACTTCTCTTACAAGGCCGAGCGCGACGCCTGGCAAAAGACGGGGATCCGCGACCGCCTCAAGAAGTTCGTCAGCTTCATCCCCAAGGCCCGCTGGGGCCGCATGCTCCGCATCATCAACTAAAGAACGGGGACATGTACCTGCGGTACGTGTCCCCCGGCTCAAAGAATAGGGACACGTACTAAGAGTACATGTCCCCTTTTGGATTGACGGACCCTGGGAGAAACGCATAACATGGGGCCGTCGTGAAGAAGGCGAAGCTCGTAACGGGGCAGGAGAGCGTCGAGGGCGTCCTCGACGAGATCGTCTTCTACAATCCCGAGAACGGCTACACGGTCGCCAAGTTCCTCCCCGACGGCGGAGAGGAGATGACGGTCGTCGGGTACTTCCCGCCGCTCACGCCGGGCGAGGTCCTGCGCGTCCAGGGCGCGTGGGAGCTCAATCCCCGCTTCGGGCGCCAGTTCAAGGTCGACCGCTTCACCCTGACCCTCCCGGCCTCGGCCGGAGGCATCGAGAAGTTCCTGGCCTCCGGCCTCGTCCGGGGCATCGGACCGGTCCTGGCCAAGCGCATCGTCGCCAAGTTCGGCGCGGGGACGATCGACGTCCTGACCCAGGACCCGGAGAGGCTCCGCGAGGTCGAGGGCGTCGGGGCCGTCAAGCTCAAGGAGGTCCGGCGCTCGTGGGCCGAGCACCAGGACATCCGCGACCTGATCATGTTCCTCCAGGAGCATAACGTCTCGACGAACCTGGCCACGAAGATCTACCGGCAGTACGGCGACCGCTCCTTCACCGTCCTCAAGACCAATCCCTATCAGATGAGCCTCGATATCTGGGGCGTCGGCTTCAAGACGGCCGACCAGATCGCCCTGAAGCTCGGCCTGGACCCGGCCTCCCCCGAGCGCGTCAAGGCCTACATCCTTTATATCCTGGAGAAGGACAACGAGCAGGGCCACATCTTCTCCCTTGCGGCCGAAGTCGAGGAGAAGTGCGTCGCCGACCTCGAGATCGAGGCCGGCAAGGCCGAGCAGGGCCTCGCCGATCTGGTCAAGGCCGGGAAGGTCGTGGCCGAGGACCTGTCCGACGGGCGCGCCCTCTACCTGCCCTTCTTCCACCAGGCCCAAGAAGAGGTCGTCCGCGCCATCCACCGGCTCGCCGATCTCCCCTGCCGGCCGCCGGACTTCGACCTCGACCAGGCCGTCGCCGCGACCGAGGCGGCGCAGGGGATCGTCTTCTCGCCGCTCCAACGCCAGGCCATCCGCGAATCGTTCGAGCGCAAGATCCTCGTCATCACGGGCGGCCCCGGCACGGGCAAGACGACCATCATCCGGGCCATCGTCGACATCTTCCGCAAGTGGGGCCGGGAGGTCCTTCTCGCCGCGCCGACGGGCCGGGCGGCCAAGCGGCTCGCGGAAACGACAGGGGAGGACGCCCGGACGATCCACCGCGTCCTCGAATTCCAGCCCAAGAAAGGGAGCTTCAAGCGCAACGAGTCCAACCCCCTCCGCGGCGAGGCCCTCGTCGTCGACGAGTTCTCCATGGTCGACCTGCCGCTGATGTTCCATCTCCTCAAGGCCGTCCCGTCCTGGATGCGCCTCATCCTCGTCGGCGACAAGGACCAGCTGCCCTCGGTCGGGCCGGGGGCCCTGCTCAACGATATCATCGAATCCGGGACGGTCGGAGTCGTCCGCCTCGAGGAGATCTTCCGCCAGGCCAAGGAGAGCCTCATCGTCGAGAACGCCCACCGCGTCAATCAGGGCCTTCCGCTCGTCCACGCCCCGCGGAACAGCGAGGACGCCGACTTCTACTTCGTCCGCCAGGAGGACGACCGGAAGGTCTTCCAGATGATCCTCAAGATGTGCTCGTGGAGCATCCCGCGGAAGCTCGGACTGAGCCCCCTCTCGCCGCAGATCCAGGTCATCAGCCCGATGTACAAGGGCGTCGTCGGCGTCGACAGTCTCAACACGGCGCTCCAGGCCCGGCTCAATCCCGGCGGGGAAGGGCTTCAGGTCGGGACCCGGGCCTTCCGGGCCCGGGACAAGGTCATGCAGCTCCGCAACGACTACGACAAGGACGTCTTCAACGGGGACATCGGCTCCGTTCTTCACGCCGACCGGGCCAAGTACCGCCTGTTCGTCGATTTCGACGGCCGGACCGTGGCCTACGAGAGGGAGGAGCTCAACGATCTCACGCTCGCCTACGCCGTGTCCGTCCACAAGGCCCAGGGCAGCGAGTACGAGGCCGTCATCATGCCGCTCCTGACCCAGCACTTCATCATGCTCCAGCGGAATCTCTTCTACACGGCCCTGACCCGGGCCAAGAAGCTCAGCGTCATCATCGGTTCGTACAAGGCCCTCTGGATCGCCATCAAGAACGACAAGCCGGTCAAGAGGAACTCCCTCGTCCGGGAAAAGCTCGCGCGGCTGTCCGGGATCTAAACCCGGAGATTGCCGATTTGTCGGCTTCCTCTTTCGGCAATCTCGGGGTTTGATTGACTCGCCCCGTCATTCCATTATAATGTTCGCGTCCCCGTATCCCAGACTTCTGAAAGGACGGCCGTCCGATGCCCACGAGTTCTTTCCGCAGCGCCGCCGAGGTCATCACGTTCGCCATCGGCCGGGAGATCGAGGCGGCCGAAGCGTACGCCCGATGGGCCGACATGGCCCGGACGCCCGGGCTCCGGGAGCTTCTTCTCTACTTGCGCGATCAGGAGGTGTCCCACCGCCGCCTCCTCGAGGGGCTGACCGACGAGGCGATCCGCGCGCTCGAGCCGGCCTTCGTCCCCGACCTGGGGATCGTCGACGCCCTGGCCGACGAGACGCTCGCGGGCGACATGTCGCTCCAGGAGGTCCTCATCTTCGCCGCCCGCAAGGAGAAACAGGCCGCGGAGCTTTATGAATCCCTGGCCCGGACCGCCGCGGGAACCGGCCACCAGCAGCTCTTCCTCTTTCTCGCCGGCCAGGAGCGGGAGCACAAGCTCAAGCTCGAGGCCGAGTACGAAAAGAACGTCCTTCAGGAGAATTGAAAGGAGCGCGCGCTATGGACAAATACGAGTGCACCGCGTGCGGCTATATCTACGATCCGGCCGCGGGCGACCCTGATAACGGCTTCCCGCCCGGCACGAGCTTCGACGACCTGCCCGACACCTGGGTCTGCCCCCAGTGCGGCGTCGGCAAGGACCTTTTCGTCAAGCTTGGCTGATCCCGGTCGGGGATCCCCGGTCCTCACGTGAACGCCGTCATCGTCGGCAGCGGCCTGGCCGGCACCATCGCGGCCAAGACGCTTCGCGAGCTCGAGCCCCGCGTCGGGATCGAGATCCTCGGAGAGGAGCGGCATCCCTATTACCCCCGGCCGAACCTGATCGAGTATCTGGCCGGCCGGCTGCCCCGGGAGAGGATCTTCGCCTTTCCCGAAGGCTGGGCGGAGAAGCAGGGGATCGCCCTGCGCCTCGGCGCGACCGCCGCCCGGATCCGCGGCGCCGAGAGGACGGTCGAGACGGCGGAGGGCGCTTCCGTCCCCTACGACGTCCTCCTCCTGGCGACGGGCGCGCGGCCGCTCCGGCCCCCCGTCATCGGGACCGACAAGAAGGGCGTCTTCGTCATGCGGACGCTCGACGACGCCGATGTCCTCATCGGCCTTCTTCGCGAGAACCGGCGGGCCGTCGTCCTCGGCGGCGGATTGCTCGGGCTCGAGATCGCCCGGGCCATCCGCGGCCGCGGGGCGGAGGTCCGGGTCGTCGAATTCTTCGACCGGCTCCTGCCCCGGCAGCTCGACGCCGGCGCGGCCGCGATCCTCAAGGGCCAGATCGAGCGGTCGGGCATCGTCGTCCAGCTCGGCGCGGTCGCCCGGGAGATCCTCGGGGAAGAGGGCGTCCGGGGCCTGCGGTTCGAGTCCGGCGACGAGGTCGAGGCGGACGCCGTCGTCATCGCCGCGGGGATCGCGCCCGAGATCGGCCTGGCCCTGGACGCCGGGCTCAAGGTCGGCCGCGGCATCGTCGTCGACGACCGCATGCGGACGTCGGCCGACGGGATCTTCGCCGCGGGCGACGCCGCCGAGCACGCCGGAAGGATCTACGGGATCATCCCGGCCGCGTTCGAACAAGCCCGCGTCGCCGCCCACAACATGCTCGGCCTGGACATGCCTTACGCCGGGACGGTGCCCTCCAACACCCTCAAGGTCGCCGGGCTTTACGTGACCTCGGTCGGGAACGTCCTCGACGAAGGGCCGGATTTCGAATCCGTCGTCCGGTCCGATCCCGGGACGGGGCTCTACAAGAAGATCGTCCTCCAGGAGGGCCGGCTCGTCGGCGCGATCTGGATGGGCACGAAGAAGGGGGCCTCGGAGATCGGCCGTCTCGTCGCCCTGAATAAAGACGTCGAGCGCAGGAAAGTGGACCTGCTCGGGGAAACCTTCGATTTCGGGGAGATCTCATGAACAAGACACGCGTTGCGATCGCGGCCGCCCTGCTCGTCGCGCTGGCCCTTCCGGCCCGCGGGCAGGTCAAGCTGGGGGGCTACCTGTCCCTCGAATACATCAAGGGCCAGGCCGACAGCGACTATTCGCGCGGGGACGTGGAGAACCTCCTGGCCGGCTTCCTGGCCCGGGGCGAGATCGAGAGGGAATTCGGTTTCGCCCTCGAGGCTCGCGCGCTCGGCGTCTCCAGCTTCGATCTCGTCCAGGCCTGGGCCGGGTTCTTCCCGTCCAAGGTCTTCACGGTCAGGGCCGGGCTCTTCCTCGTGCCCTTCGGGGCCTGGAACCTTGCCAGCCGGCCCCACGAGACGCTCCTCATCCGGACGCCTCTCAACCTGGAATACCTCTATCCCGCCTCCTGGCGCGAGCTGGGGCTGGTCCTCGAAGGCGAGACCGGCGGCCTGACCTACGCGGCCTATATCGGGAACGGCCTGGCCGAAACGGACGGGCCTGTCCAGGCTCAGCAGTTCAGCGACAACAACGCCGACAAGGCCAAGGGAGGACGGCTCGGGCTCATCATCGGTCAGACCATCCGGGCGGGCGTGTCCTTTTACACCGGGAAATACGACGATCTCAACATGCGCGACCTCATCCTCCACGGCGCCGACCTGACCTGGGTGACCTCGCTGTGGGAGATCCACGGCGAATACACGAGGGGCATCCTGGAGAATCCCCAACCGTTCGAGAAGGGAAGGTCCGAGGGCTTCGCCATCTGGACGACCATGAAGTACCGGACCGTCCAGCCGATCGGGAGCTTCCAGAAGGTCAAGTACACGGACAGCTACCACGGCGGCGGCATCGATCTCGACCAGCGCCGCTGGACCGCCGGCCTGCGCTGGGTCGTCGGCTCCGCGCTGTTCATCAAGGCCGAATACAACTGGAACAAGGTGGAGGGGCTCGACCTCAAAAACAATCAATTCCAGGTCCAGGTGGGCCTGAGCTTCTGATCCGGCGAAGGGACGACCATGGCCAATCTCCTCGTTCTCGGCACGCAGTGGGGTGACGAAGGCAAAGGGAAGATCGTCGACCTGTTGACGCCGGCGTTCGACGTCGTCGCCCGCTTTCAGGGGGGACACAACGCCGGGCACACGGTCTACGTCAAAGGCAAGAAGGTCGTCCTCCATCTCATCCCCTCGGGCATCCTGCGCGCGGGAACGCTCTGCGTCATCGGCAACGGGCTGGTCATCTCGCCTCCGGCCTTCTTCAAGGAGGCGGGCGACCTCGAGGCCCAGGGTGTGGACATCGGCCCGGGCCGCATCGCCGTCAGCCGGGGCGCGCACCTGATCATGCCCTGGCACCCTCTAGTCGAGAAGATCTCGGAGGACCGCCGCGGCGAGAAGAAGATCGGGACGACCTGCCGGGGCATCGGCCCGGCCTATGAGGACAAGGCGGCCCGCCTGGGCGTGCGAGCCGGGGACCTCGCCGACCTCAGGATCCTCCGGGAGAAGATCGAAGAGAACATCGCCGCCAAGGACCCCGTCTTCCGGGCCTTCGGCCTTCCGCCCCTCGACGCGGAAGCCATCTTCCGGGAATACGCGGATTGGGCCGCTAAGCTCGGCCCATATGTCCGGGACGTCCCCGAGCTGCTCCACGAGCGGATGGCCCGGGGCGAGAGCGTCCTCTTCGAGGGCGCCCAAGGCGCGCTCCTCGACATCGATCACGGGACCTATCCCTTCGTCACCTCGTCGAGCTCGACGGCCGGGGGCGCGGCGACAGGCCTCGGCGTCGGGCCCAAGACGATCCACGGCATCCTCGGCATCACCAAGGCCTACACGACCCGGGTCGGGAGCGGCCCGTTCCCGACCGAGCTCCGCGATGAGATCGGGAAAGGGATCGCCGCGTGCGGGGACGAGTTCGGGGCCTCGACCGGCAGGCCCCGGCGTTGCGGCTGGTTCGACGCCGTGGCCGTCCGCTACGCCTGCCGGACCAACGGGGTCGATAGGATCGCCCTGACCAAGCCCGACGTTCTGGCCGGCCTGAGCGAGATCGCGGTCTGCACGGGCTACCGGTACAAGGGCCGACGCCTCAGCAGCTTCCCCACGGAATCCTGGATCCTCGAGGATGTCGTCCCCGAATTCCGGACCCTCCCGGGCTGGGCCGGATCCCTGCGCGGGATCTCCGACCTGGGGGCTCTGCCGCGGACGTTCGTCGATTATGTCCGCGTCCTCGAAGACCTCGTCGAGACGCGCGTCGCCATCATCTCGACGGGGGTCGAGCGCGGCGACACGGTCCTCATCGACGAAGAGCTCGGCGGCCTCGTCGACCTGGCCCGGCTCCGCGCGCCCGGAGCGGCCTAGGGGCGGGGCGATGCCGGGGGCCTCCGTCGAGCGCGTCGAGATCAGCCGTTCGGCCCTCGTCCACAATATCCGCGAGTTCCGCCGGATCGTCGGCCGCAAGCGTCTCTTCCTGGCCGTCGTCAAGGCCAACGCCTACGGCCACGGCCTCGTCGAGACGAGCGCGATCGCCGTCGCCGAGGGGGTCGATTGGCTCGGCGTCAACTCCGTCGAGGAGGGCGTCGCGCTCCGCGACGCGGGGATCGGCGTTCCGGTCCTCGTCCTCGGCTACGCGCCTCTCGGCGTCCTGGAAGAAGCGGCGGACCGGGACCTGCGCCTGACCGTCTACAACCGGGAAACGGTCCGGCGGCTGGCGGCGCTGGCCGCCCGCTCGGGCCGGACGGTCCGCCTGCACGTCAAGGTGGAGACCGGGACGTGGCGCCAGGGCGTCGTCCCCAAGGACCTCGCCGCCTTCGTGCGCGACATCCGGAAACACCAGGGCCTCGTCGTCGAAGGGCTGTCGTCGCACTTCGCCAATATCGAGGACACGACCAAGCACGATTACCCGCGCCTTCAGCTCGAATGCTACCGGACGGCCTGCCGGGAGCTCGAAGCCGCGGGCGTGAGCGTCCCGATGAAGCACATGTCCTGTACGGCCTCGACGATCCTGTTCCAGGAGCCGGAATTCAATCTGGCCCGGGTCGGGATCGGGCTCTACGGTCTGTGGCCGTCGAAGGAGACCTATCTCTCTTCGGTCCTGGAAAAGGCGGAGCCGCCGTCCCTCCGGCCGGTCCTCTCCTGGAAGGCCCGCATCGCCCAGATCAAGAAGGTCCCCACCGGGGCCTTCATCGGCTACGGCTGCACTTATCGGACGACGCGGCCCACGGTCCTGGCCGTCATCCCGGTCGGCTATTACGACGGCTACGACCGCCGGCTCTCGAACGCCGCCCACGTCCTGGTCAAGGGCCGCCGGGCTCCGGTGCGGGGCCGGGTGGCCATGGATTTCTTCATGGCCGACGTCACCGACATCCCCGGGGTCAAGCTGGAAGACGAGGCGACGCTCCTCGGCGCGGACGGCCGGGAGCGGATCGCGGCCGAGGACCTGGCCTCGCTCGCGGGGACGATCGGCTACGAAGTGCTGGCCCGGATCAACCCGCTCATCCCCCGCGTCGTCGTCTAACGGCCTCAGGGATCGACGTCGGGAATCCACCTTCTAACGCTCGGGGTATTCCTTCCGTCGGCCGCTCGCCGGCCCGGCGAGCCGGCTCGCTTCGTCTCCGGGCTCCGCTCTGAAGACCGGGGACGAAGGGGACATGTACCTTCGGTACGTGTCCCCGGTTCTTGGTCCCCGATCTTCATCCGTGCCCGCTCCGCCCTTCCACGGCCTCCTCCAGGAACACCCCTGCGCGCGGTGGATTCCCTCCGACGGTCCCCTCGGTGGCTGGGACGATCAGGGGATGAGAAAAAATAAAAAAACACTACTAATTACGTAGTGTTTATTGTATGATAGGGTTGAACGGAGTTGATGGCATGAATCTGGACGCCAAAACCAAGCTGGATCGGGACGCGAAGAAGGAGATCCTCAAGGACATCATCCGCGACCTCCACCGGGGCGGCGACGCCGAGGTCCTGAAGAGGCGCTTCGGCGAGCTCGTCCGCGAGGTCTCGGGGGCGGAGATCGGCGCGATGGAGCAGGAGCTCATCTCCGAGGGGCTCCCCGAGGAGGAGATCCGTAAGCTCTGCGACGTCCATGTCCAGGTTTTCGAGGAAGCCCTGGCCGCCGCGCCCGCTCCGCTTTTTTCGGCGGGACATCCCCTGAACACCCTGGCGGAGGAGAACCGGGCCCTGGAGAAGGTCGTGGCCCAAGCCCAGGAGATCCTGACCCGTCTCCGGGACGAGCCCGGGCACAAGGATTGGCCGGCCGACCGGGCCCGTCTCGTTTCGCTCGCCGCCTCGCTGGCCGAGATCGAGAAGCACTACCTCAAAAAAGAGAACCAGCTCTTCCCGCGGCTCGAGGCCAAGGGCGTGAGCGGTCCCTCGAAGGTCATGTGGGCCATTCACGACGACATCCGGGCCCACCTCAAGGAGTTCCGGAAGGCCATCGAGCTCGGGGACGCCGAGCCGATCGCCCGAACGGGCCTGTGGGTCCTCC
>MEYC01000090.1:37016-37455 GCA_001775715.1 Candidatus Aminicenantes bacterium RBG_16_66_30
TGGGTCCTCCAGGAGATCCGGGACATGATCAACAAAGAGGAGAAGATCCTCTTCCCGATGGGCCTCGAGAAGCTCGACGAAGCCGATTGGGTCCGGGTCAAGAAAGGGGAGGAGGAGATCGGCTACGCCTGGATCCCTCCGGCCCCGGTGTGGTCGTCGGCGTCCGCCGGGACGCCCGACTCGGGGACCGCCGGAGCCGCGGGGGAGCGGATCCCGCTCGACACGGGGGCGCTCACGGTCGAGCAGATCGACCTGATGCTGACGCATCTCCCAGTGGACATCTCCTTCGTCGACGAGAACGACACGGTCGTTTATTATTCGGGGACGCCCGACCGCATCTTCCCCCGGACGCCGGGCGTCATCGGCCGCACGGTCCAGAACTGCCATCCGCCGAAGAGCGTCGGCGTCGTCGAGCGCATCCTCAAGGCCTTCCGGTCGG
>MEYC01000090.1:37463-58312 GCA_001775715.1 Candidatus Aminicenantes bacterium RBG_16_66_30
CGGTCGGGGGAGCGCGACGTGGCCGAGTTCTGGATCGAGTCCCATGGCAAGCTCATCGACATCCGTTACTACGCCATGCGGGACAAGGCGGGGACCTACAAGGGGACGCTCGAGGTCAGCCAGGACGTGACGGCGTTCCGTCGCCTCCAGGGGGAACGCCGTCTTCTCGACTGGGACCGCGGCGAGACGGGGCCCGATTGACATCGCCCCGAGGGCGATGCTGAGAATATCGATCAGGGAAGGAGAGACACCATGGCCACTCGGAAAAAAGCCAAGCCGGCGGCAAAGCCCAAGCCCAAGGTCAAGGCCAAAGCCAAGCCCAAGGCCAAGCCCGCGAACAAGCTCGAATGCCACGTCTGCGGCTACCGGGTCATCGTCGACGAGACCTGCGGCTGCGCCGAGGAGCACGTCCTGATCTGCTGCGGCGAGCCCATGGCCAAGAAGTAAAGGCTGTCCCCGGCGGGCGGATCGGTTTTCTTGTTTTGCCGCGACGAGCGGCGTAAGATAGGGTGAGTTGTCGTCTTGAAAAGCGAGGAGTCATCGATGAAAGAAAGAGTCGAACAGGCCTTGAACAAGGTCCGTCCCGCCCTGCAGGCCGACGGAGGCGACGTGGAGCTCGTGGAGGTCGGCGCAAACGGCGTCGTCAAGGTCCGCCTCAAAGGCGCCTGCGGCGGCTGTCCGATGTCCCAGCTGACCCTGAAGATGGGCATCGAGCGCCACCTGAAGAAAGAGGTCCCGGAGGTCGTATCGGTCGAAGCCGTCTGAGCGATTCCGCTGTCCGGGGGGATCATGACAAGCGTCTATCTCGATCGCATCGCCGCGACACCGCTCCTTCCCGAGGTCCGGGAGGCCATGGGCCCCTTTCTCGGCGAGGCCTTCGGCAATCCCCAGAGCCTCCACGCGGCCGGCCGCCTCGCCCAGGAGGCCGTCGAAGAGGCCCGCGAGGACGTGGCAGTCCTTGTGGGGGCCCAGGCGGCGGAGATCTATTTTACGGCGAGCGGGACCGAGGCCAATAACTTCGCCATCAAAGGCCTGGCCCTCGGCCATCAGGCGAAGGGCCGGCATATCGTCGTCTCGGCGATCGAGCATTCCTCCGTCCTCAACTCTATCAAGGCCCTGGAGAGACAGGGCTTCACGGCGACCCTCGTCCCGGTCGACGGCTCGGGGAGGGTCGATCCGGCCGACGTCGAAAAGGCCCTGACCAAGGACACGACCCTCGTCTCCGTGATGACGGCCAACAGCGAGATAGGGACGATCGAGCCGATCGCCGCCATCGCGGCGGCCGCGAAGCCGCGGGGCATCCTCGTCCACACCGACGCGGTGGCCGCGGCGGGGAGCGTTCCCTTGGACGTTCAGGCGCTCGGGATCGACGCCCTGAGCCTGGCCGGAGACCAGTTTTACGGGCCCAAGGGCGGCGCCGCGCTTTTCGTCCGCAAGGGAGTCCGCATCCTGCCCCTCATCGACGGCGGCATCCAGGAGGGCGGTCGCCGAGGCGGGACGGAGAACGTCCCGGCCATCGTCGGCTTGGGCCGGGCCGCCCGTCTGGCCGCGCGGGACATGGAAGCGCGGCGGGCGGCCCTCGTTCCCCTGCGCGACCGGCTCCTCGACGAGCTGCCGCGGCGGATCGAGCGCGTCCTCGTCACGGGATCCCGGACAGACCGGCTGCCCCATCACGCCAGCGTCTGCGTCGAGTTCGTCGAAGGCGAAGCCATGCTCCTCAGCCTCGACATGCAGGGCATCGCCGCCTCGAGCGGATCGGCCTGCACGTCCAAGGCGCTCAAGGCCTCCCACGTCCTCCTGGCCATGGGGCTCGACCACGCCACGGCCCAGGGCTCGCTCGTCTTCAGCCTCCTCGACGCGACGACGCCCGCCGGCATCGACCGCCTGCTCGAGGTCTTCCCGCCGATCGTCGACCGGCTGCGGCGGATGTCCCCGCTCTGGACGGAACACCTGAAAAAGAGAGGATCGTGATGTACAGCGACAAAGTCATGGACCATTTCGCCAACCCCCGCAACGTCGGCGTCATCGCCGACGCCGACGGCGTCGGCCAGGTGGGCAATCCCGTCTGCGGCGACATGATGACCTTCTATATCAAGGTCCAGAACGACCGCCTGGCCGACGTCAAGTTCCAGACGTTCGGCTGCGGCGCGGCCATCGCCGTCTCCAGCATGGTCAGCGAGATGGCCAAGGGCAAGAGCCTGGCCGAGGCCATGGCCATCACCAACGACCTCGTCGCCGAGGAGCTCGGCGGCCTGCCCAAGAACAAGATGCATTGCTCCAACCTCGGCGCCGACGCCCTCCACGAGGCCATCAAGAACTACGAGGACAAGCGGGCCGGCCGCGTCCCGGCCGCGGCGCCGGCCGGCGACCTTCATGAGCACGAGGGCGAAGCCTGCGCCTGTCCTTACTGCGACACGGCGCTCGAGGAAGAGAACAAGGCCTTCTGCCGGGCCTGTCATGTCGAGTTCGAGGAATGCCCCGCCTGCAGCGGGATCACCAAGAAGGGCGACGCGAAGTGCATCCACTGCGGCGCGCCGCTCGGGAAGGCCTCCTGAGACCTTCCGGCGCGGGAGAAAGAGGATGAGCGGGACGGACGTCCTGGAGAAGATCGGCGAGCTCAAGAGCCGCAAGAACGCCGTCATCCTGGCCCACAACTACCAGGTCCCCGAGGTCCAGGACGCGGCCGATTTCGTGGGCGATTCCCTCGAGCTCAGCCGCAAGGCGGCCGACCTCGCCGCCGGCGTCATCGTGTTCTGCGGCGTCCATTTCATGGCCGAGACGGCCGCCATCCTGTCGCCCGCGAAGACCGTTCTCCTCCCCGAGATCGAGGCCGGCTGTCCCATGGCCGACATGATCAACGGCCGCGAGCTCCGGGCCTGGAAAGCGCGATACCCCGGGCTGCCGGTCGTCTGCTATGTCAACACGAGCGCCGAGGTCAAGGCCGAGAGCGACATCTGCTGCACCTCCTCGAACGCCGTGAGCGTCGTCAACTCGCTCGGCGTCGACGAGCTCCTGTTCGTCCCCGACAAGAACCTGGCCGCCTATGTGGCCCGGGAGACGGGCAAGCGGATCATCGGCTGGGACGGTTACTGCTATGTTCATCACCGGTTCACGCCGCTGGACATCGAGGAGGCCCGGCGTCTCCACCCGAAGGCCGAGGTCTGGGTCCACCCCGAATGCCCCCTTGACGTCATCGCCCTCGCCGACAAGACCCTCTCGACCGGGAAGATGGTCCTCGAGGCCCGGACGACGTCGTGCCGCGAGATCGTCATCGGTACGGAGAAAGGCATCATCTATCGCTTAGCGAAAGAGAACCAGTCCGTGACCTTCTACCCGGCCCGCGAGACCGCCCTCTGTGTCAATATGAAGAAGACGACGCTGGCCAAGGTCCTGCGGGCCCTCGAGACCGACACTTTCCGCGTGGCCGTCCCCCCCGATATCGCCGACAGGGCCCGGGGCGCGATCCAGGCCATGCTCAGAATATCCTGATATCTCCAAGAAGGAGTCCCATTCATGAAGAAGATGACCGAAGAGAACGTCAAGGCCGCCCTCGCCGGCGAGAGCCAGGCCCATGTCAAGTATGCCGCCTTCGCCTGGAAAGCCGAGACCGAGAAGCTGCCCAACATCGCCCGGACCTTCAAGGCCAACTCCTACGCCGAGCAGGTCCACGCGTCGAACTACGTCAAGATCCTCGGCGGCCTCGGCACGACCAAGGACAACCTCGACGCGGCCGTCGGCGGCGAGTCCTTCGAGATCGACGAGATGTACCCCACATACATCGTCACGGCCCAGAGCCAAGGCGAGAAGTCCGCCGAGACGTTCTTCGGCTACGCCCTGGCCGCCGAGAAGGTCCACGCCGGGATGTACCGGGCCGCCCGCGAGGCCGCGGCCTCGGGCCGCGACATCGGATACAAGGCCATTCACGTTTGTTCCGTCTGCGGATTCACCATGGAAGGCGACGCTCCGGACAAGTGCCCCGTCTGCGGCACGGCCAAGGACAAGTTCGTCGCCTTCTGAGCGCGGCCCGGAGGAGGTACCCATGTCCATCGACAAAAACCTTACCGCCTGGCAGATCCTGAGCGTGGCGGTCCGCTCGGAGATCGACGCCGCCGCGTTCTACTCGCGGCTCCAAAGCCGGGTCAAGAACGTCCTCCTCGCCCAGAAGCTCAAGTTCCTGGCCCTCGAGGAAGAGCACCACAAGAAGATCCTCGAGAAGCTCCTCGCGCAGAAATACCCCGGCCAGCCCCAGGACGCGCCCGAATCCTCGCTCATGCCGCCGATCGGCGTCGCGCTCCCCGCGGAGCCGGGCGTCCCCGACCTGTTCGAGGCCGCCCTCAAGGCCGAGGAGACCGCCGAGGCCTATTACAGCGAGGCCGGCGAGAGGGCGGAGGACGAGGCCGGCCGCAGGACCCTGGCCTATCTCGGCCGGGTCGAGCGGAGCCACCAGGCCATGATCCGGGCCGAGCTCGAGCTCATCCGCAAATTCCCCGATTACTACGACGTCGAGGATTTTCACATCGCCCAGGACCTTTTCCACGTCGGCCCCTGAGCCGGACGGCACGGAGGCGCCCATGGACGCCGCGCGGCTGCGCATCAAGCCGATCATCCGGTCGCTCCGGAAGCACTATCCGCAGGTCCGGACCGCTCTCGAGTTCGGCAATCCGCTCGAGATCCTCGTGGCCACGATCCTGGCCGCCCAAAGCACGGACAAGCTGGTCAACACGGTCACGCCGGCCCTGTTCCGGAAGTACCCGACGGCCGAGGCCTTCGCCCGGGCCGACCGGGCCGAGCTCGAGCGGGAGATCCACTCCACCGGTTTCTTCCGGAACAAGGCCAAGCACATCATCGGCGCCGCCCAGAGGATCCAGGAGGCTTACGGCGGCGTCGTCCCGGATTCCATGGAGGAGCTCCTGATCCTTCCCGGGGTCGCCCGCAAGACCGCCAACATCGTCCTCTCCGCGGGCTACGGGAAGGCCGAGGGGATCGCCGTCGACACCCACGCCGGGCGCTTGTCCCGCCGGCTCGGGCTGAGCCGGGAGGAGGACCCGGTCAAGGTCGAGCGCGATCTCATGGCCCTGGTGCCCGAGGCCGATTGGCTCGATTTCAATTTCCTTCTCGTCGAGCACGGCCGGGCCATCTGCCAGGCCCGCCGGCCGAATTGTCCGGAGTGCTTTCTCCGCAAGCTCTGCCCTTCGGCCGTGAAATTCTTTCCCGAGCTCAGGACGCGATGACCCGCGAAGCCATGCTCTGGGACCCGGCTCAGGACGGCGATGTCGCCTGCCATCTCTGCGCCCACCGCTGCGTCATCAAGCCGGGAAAGCTCGGCGTCTGCGCCGTCCGGGAGAACCGCGACGGGCGGCTCGTGACCCTCGTTTACGGCGAGGTCATCGCGGCCCACGTCGATCCCATCGAAAAGAAGCCCCTCTATCATTTCCTGCCCGGCTCGAAAGCGCTGTCGATCGCCACCCCGGGCTGCAACTTCCGCTGCGGCTTTTGCCAGAACTGGCAGATCTCCCAGTCGCCCCGGAGGAAGGGCGGCGGCGTCGCCGGCGAGCCGTTCGCGCCCGAGGACGTGGTCCGGGCGGCCCTCGACGCCGGCTGCCGGAGCATCTCCTACACGTACACCGAGCCGACCATCTTCTTCGAGTACGCCCACGATACGGCCAAGCTCGCCCGGGAGGCCGGCCTGCTCAATAACTTCGTGACCAACGGCTACATGACGGCCGAGGCCCTGGACGCGATCCGCCCGACCCTCGACGCGGCCAACGTCGACCTCAAGGCTTTCCGGGACGAAACATATAAAAAGGTCTGCGGCGCCCGGCTCGAGCCCGTCCTCGAGTCCATCCGGCGGATGAAGACGCTCGGGATCTGGGTCGAGGTGACGACGCTCGTCGTCCCGGGGATGAACGACGGCGCCGACGAGCTCGCTGCGATCGCCCGCTTCATCGCCTCCGTCGATCCGGACATTCCCTGGCACATCAGCCGCTTCCACCCCGACTTCGAGTACACCGAGGCGCCGGCGACGCCGGTCTCGACCCTCCGGGCCGCCGCCGAAACGGGCCGCCGGGAAGGCCTCCGCTTCATCTACGTCGGCAACGTCCCCGGCGAATCGGAGGACACCCGCTGCGCGTCCTGCGGCCTCGACCTCATCCGGCGGCGGGGATTCGCGGTCGTCGCCAACGCGCTCAGGGATTCCCTGTGCCCGCGCTGCGGGACGCGGCTGGCCGGCCGCTTCTAACGGGAAGCGAATTCTTAGGAGCGACCGGGCAGAATCGTGGCTGAGCACTCGAAGCCGCGATTCTGCGAGATATCTTGAAAAATTGCTTTCCGGGGGTATTTCTCAGCACAGGGGGATTTCCGTTATAATGGCCTATTCCGAGGAGGCCCCATGAACGTCCATCTCCATAGAGCGACGGCCGCCGCCCTGCTCGTGATCCTGGCCCTGGCCCTCGCGGGTCCGGCCGGCGCGGCCGCCCAGGCCCGTCCGGCCCCGCCCCCCGAATACAAGCAGCTCGTCGCGGCCTACAACATCCCGGACGCCGCCGCCCGGCTCAAGGAGTTCGAGCGCCTCAAGATGGCCTATCCGAACAGCCAATATATGGAGGCGATCGAGTCCAGCATCGTCGTGGCCAAGGTCGAGCTTGCCGTTACGCTCGACGCCGTCCTGGGCCTCCAGAAGGACTATATGGCCAAGGGCAAGGGACCGGCCCGGCTCCAGAATCCCGTCGTCTTGGCCATCCAGCTGCTCAAGCACTCGAAGAGCGCGAGCTTCGATAAAGCCGAGGTCCTCGCCGCCATTCTCGCTTACCGGGACGCGCTCGCCGCCGCCGCGGCCGACCCGGCGAGCTACGAAGGCATCCCCGCGAACCAGCGGGATTTCCTGAAGGCCCAGGTCTTGAATGCCATGGAGCTCACGTCCGCCAGGGCCCACTTGAACGCCGGCGACGCGGTCAAGGCCACGGCCTCTCTCGACGCTTATAAAAGAGCCGGCGGGCAGACCGGGAGCAACTATCAGTACATGCTGGCCGGGATCAAGGAATCGACCGGCGCGATCCAGGAGGCTTACGAGGCCTATCTCGCGGCGGCCGTCGACGATTTCGAGGACTCCGCCGCCCGGGCCAAGACCCTCTACGTCAAGATCCACGGCCGGCCGGACGGCTTCGAAGCGGCCCTCGCGGCCAGGCTCAAGGCCCTGCCGTTCCACCCCGAGCCGTTCGCGCCCCCCGCCGGCTGGAAAGGCAAGGTCGTCCTGGCCGAGCTGTTCACGGGCTCGGAATGCCCGCCCTGCGTCGGGGCCGACCTCGGCTTTGACGGCCTCGTCGAGACCTTCCCGGCGAAGTACGTCGCCGTTCTCGTCTATCACCTGCCCATCCCCAGGCCCGACCCGATGATGAACCCGGCGACCGAGGCGCGCCAGGACTATTACGGCGTCGGCAGCACGCCGACGGTCGTCATCGACGGCGTCAAGAGCGGCTCCGGGGGCGGGAGCCGCGCCATGGCCGAAGCCAAGTTCGCCGAATACCGGGCGGCCATCGAGCCGCTCCTCCCGGCCCTCCCGGCGGTCGTTCCGACGGTCCGGGCGTCCCTCTCGGGTGACAGGGTCAACGTCTCCTTCGATCCCGGCGAGGCCGTGCCGGAGGCCGTGTACAACCTCGTTCTCGTCCAGGACGAGCAGGAGCATCAGGGCGGCAACGGGATCGTCTTTCACAAGATGGTCGTCCGCGACCTCCTCACGATCGATCCGAAGGGGCCCCGGACGGCGAGGTTCGACCTGGCGGCGTCGGAGAAGGCGGCCGACGAATACCTGAGCGCGTTCGAGAAATCCTACACCCGGATACCGGATTTCAAGTGGGAGGTCCGCCGCCACGTTATACCGCGCCGCGGCCTCAAGGTCGTCTTCTTCGTCCAGGATAGGACGACCCTGAAGGTCCTCAACGCGGCCGTCGCCGAGGTCCGGTAGGCCGTCCGCCGGTCCGGCGGGCCAGCGCTTCGGGGCTTCGATCGGCATTCCAGCGTTATGTTGAGGAAGGCTTGACGGACTGGCCGGTGAATCGCCAAAGAGGAGCGGAGAATGATCATCTGGCTTGAGTTCGTTCTCGTCACCGGGCTGATCCTATACTCGGGAAGCCGGCTGAGCCGCTACGGAGACATGATAGCTGAAAAGACCGGTCTGAGCCGGCTCTGGTTGGGCATGGTCCTAATGGCCGCGGTGACCTCCTTGCCGGAGTTGGCTACGGGTTTGAGCTCGGTCATCGTGGCCGGACTGCCCGACGTCGCTGCAGGGGACATCCTAGGCAGTTGCGTATTCAACCTGTTCCTCCTCAGCATCCTCGACGTGATGTCGAAAAAAACGCCGCTCGCCTCGCGGGCCCATCAGGGGAACGTCTTGATGGCAGGAATGTCCCTCCTGCTGCTCGGCGCCGTCGGGGCTGGCCTTTTTGCCGGCGACCGCCTGCCGGGCCTCGGTTGGATCGGCCTGTACACGCCCTTCCTCCTATTCGGTTATCTGAGCGCCATGCGGTTGGCCTTTAGATATGAGAAGCGCATCGCTCCAGCCACTGGGCTGGGTGAAAACGGTACGTCACTGTACCATGCGGTCACCCTGAAACGAGCAGTCGTCGGCTATGCCGTTAACGCCGCCATGGTCGTTGGAGCGGCCATCTTCCTGCCCCGGATCGCCGAGGGCATCGCCGAGATGACGGGCTTGGGCACGACGTTCGTCGGGACCATTTTCGTCGCTATGTCGACGTCATTGCCAGAATTAGTCGTGACCTTAGCCAGCTTCAGGCTGGGAGCGATCGACACGGCCGTAGGCAATCTCTTCGGGAGTAACCTCTTCAATATGGCCATCCTGGCCGTCGACGATCTGTTCTATGTCAAGTCGCCGATTCTTGCCGCCGTCGAGAAGCAGCATCTCATCGCGGTAATGTCCGCGGTCGCCATGACGGGCCTGGCCGTAGCCGGGTTCATCTATCGATCTCCTAAGAAGCGTTACCGCTTGTCCTGGGATACGATGGGCATCTCTCTTGTCTTTGTCGTCAATATCGTCCTGCTGTATTTTCTGCGTTGACGGCGCCGAAATACCGATTTCGGAGGAAGCCCGGCGATCCGGATATTCCGAGGTTGGCGATTTTCGTTGCCCCGGCCGGAACACCTCCCCTATAATGGGCACGAGGAGACCGCTCCCAGGACGATGTCGGGCAAAACACCGGATGCGGCTGGAATCGGCCGGGCAAAGACCGCCGGCCTCAAGAACGTCGACATCCTCGTCGGCATTCCGAGCTTCAACAATGCGAGGACGATCGGCCATGTCGTCCGGGCTGTCGAGGCGGGGCTCACCAAGTACTTTCCGGGCCGCCGCGCCGTCCTCGTGAATTCCGACGGCGGATCGTCCGACGGGACGACTGATGTCGTCAGGGACGCAAGCCTCGACCTTGACTCCATTCTGCTCGATCACCGCAAAGGCGGCTTCCGCAAGCTCGTCATTCCCTATCACGGCATCCCCGGCAAAGGGAGCGCGTTCCGGACGGTCTTCGAGATCGCCCGGGAGCTCGAAGTCAAGGCCTGCGCCGTCGTGGACGCCGACCTGCGGAGCATCACGCCCGAGTGGGTCGAGCTCTTGATCAAGCCCGTCCTCGAGGAGGGCTACGACTACGTTGCGCCGTATTATATGAGGCACAAGTACGACGGGACCATCACAAACACGATCGTTTACCCGCTGACCCGGGCCCTCTACGGCAAACGGATCCGCCAGCCGATCGGCGGGGATTTCGGCTTCTCGGGCGAGCTGGCCTCGTTCTATCTTGGCAAGGACGTCTGGGCGAGCGACGTGGCCCGGTTCGGCATCGACATCTGGATGACGACGACGGCCGTCGCCAACGGATTCAAGATCTGCCAGGCCTTTCTCGGAGCGAAGATCCACGACGCCAAGGATCCGGCGGCCGACCTCAGCGCCATGCTCCATCAGGTCGTCGGCTCGGTCTTCGATCTCATGGAGGACTACGCGGATATCTGGCGGACGGTCCGGGACTCGGAGCCCGTCGCCACGTTCGGGTTCGTCTACTCCGTCGGCCTCGAGCCCATCCCGGTCAACCTGGAGAAGATGATCGAGAAGTTCCAGATGGGCGTCCGGGAGCTCGCTCCCTTCTATCGATCGTTCCTGCCCGACGATATTCTGGCCTTCCTGAACGACCTGGCCGCCCGGCCGGACCGCGGGGCCTTCTCTTACCCGGACGCCGCTTGGGTGAGGACCATCATCCACTTCGTCCTGGCCTGTCACCGGAAGCTCGTGAGCCGCGAGCACATCCTCAAGTCGCTCACGCCCCTCTATCTCGGCAAGGTCGCCTCCTTCGTCATCGAGACCTGGGAGAGCACCGCCGAAGAGGTCGAGCGGCGGCTCGAGGACCTTTGCCGGTCCTTCGAGAACGAAAAGGACTATCTGATCGAGAGGTGGAACGGATCGGCCTGAGCCTTCCGCTCCGCCCAGGAGGTCGCCATGAAAGCCTTCATCGACAAGATCCTCATCCAGCCGCTGCGGGAGGTCTTCCAGAAGCTGTCGGCCTTCGCGCCCAGCCTCCTGACGGGGATCGTCGTCTTGGCCGCCGGCGTCGTCCTCGCCTGGCTCGTCAAGCTGCTCGTTGTCCGGATCATCAGGATCCTCAAGCTGGACGCGGCCTTCGCCCGTTCGGGCGTCACCGAGGCCCTGCAGAAGATGGCCGTCAAGGACACGCCGGCCAAGCTCGTCGGGCGGATGTTCTACTGGCTCGTCGTGTTCATCTTCTTCATCCTCGCCCTGAGCGTCATGCGGATGCCCGTGATCGACGAGCTCCTCGAGAAGTTCCTCCTCTATCTGCCCAACATCTTTGTGGCCCTGGTCGTCCTGGCCATCGGCTGGTTCCTGGGCAATTTCCTCGGCCGGGCCGCCCTGATCGCTTCCGTGAACGCCGGCATGAAGGCCGCCGGGCCCCTCAGCAAGGGGATCAAGGGCGCCGTCCTGCTGTTCGCTTTCGTCATGGCCTTCGAACAGCTCGGCATCGGGCGGAGCACGGTGATCGCCGCGTTCGCGATCGTGTTCGGCGGGGCGGTCCTGGCGCTGGCCCTGGCTTTCGGGCTCGGGGGGAAGGACTTGGCCAGGTCCTTCTTGGAGAAGCGGTTCAAGAAGTCCGGGGAATCCGACCGGGGCGACGGCCTCAAGCACCTCTGACAGGCCGCCTCCCGACCGCCTCAGCCGAGGCGCGCGTCGTCCTCGTCGACGGCTTCCCGGAGCCTGTCCAGGAAGTCGGGGATCGCCGAGATCACCCGGTTCCAGCTGGGAATGAGCGGGGAATAGAGAGGACTGTCCATCGTCTCCTTTCCCGCGATCTGGACGGCCTGGGTGAAGGCCTCGACGATGATCGTCTCGAGGTGATAGTCGAACGCCAGCCCGTTGTAGGCGGCGTCGTCGCTGTGGCGCTTGACGGCGTCCTCGGCCGTACGCCGGTAGTTGACGACGAGGGTGCGCAGGGCGCTCTCGCTGAGGATGATGCTCTCCACGGCCAGGTTGCGGAAGATCGATTTGGCGATGTCGACGGCCATCTTCATCAGGCCCGTTCTCGGGTCGTCGGCGGAAAGGGGCTGGTGCTTGTGCTCGTAGGTTTCGCAGATCTCGGCCTGGCAGATCCGGCGCAGCGAGTAGTTGCGATAGACCTCGGCCAGCGTCTCGACCTCGAGCCCCCAGTCGGCGGGGATGCGGTTCATCCGGGCGAGGTCCGTGATCATCGAGAACTCGCCGGCAAGGGCGTAGCGGAAGCTGTCGAGGTAGACGAGGAACGGCAGGTAGCCGAAGAGCTTGATGAGGCTCCGGACGAGCGGTGTCACGAACAGCCGGGTCACCCGGCCGTGCATCCGGTCGGTCACCCGGGCGTAGTAGCCCTTGCAGAAGGCGTAGTCGATGTGGGGCGAGGCCACGGGGTAGAAGAGCCGGGCCAGCATCTCCCTGGAGTAATTGACGATGTCGCAGTCGTGAAGGGCGATGACCTTGCTTTCGTCACGGGCCAGGACGTAGCCGTAGGCCGTCCAGGCCGACCGGCCCTTCCCGTCCTCCCGGGCCGAAAGATCGTTCGCCTCGAGGAGCTTGTAGAGCTCGAGGAACCTCGGCCCCGAGGCCCAGACGACCTTGTGCGGCTGGGGCAGGGGTTCGAGGAGCTTGCGGACCTGCTGGAAATGGGCCGGGTCGTCGGTCCGGCCGAGCGTGACGACGATCTCGTTCAGGTATGCGATCTCCTCGAGGACGTCCAGGATGTCCCGCAAGGCCGGGGAGTCGAGCTCCTTGGGCGTCGTCGGCAGGACGAGGGCGAGCGGCCTGTGGCGGTTGAACTCGGCCAGGTCGCTCTCCAAGCGCGCCAAGTTGAGGGGGCCGAGCCTGTGGAAGGTCGCCACGAGCCCGGTCTGATAAAAATCGGCCATGATGTCCTCCTTTCCCGATCCCGCCCCAGCGGCGCGCCGCAGGGGCGGTCAGATCACGCCGCCCAGCACCCGCAAAACCGCCTCTCGCCAGCCATCGGGGCCGGCATAGGGAGCGACGACGAGCCCGGGCAGATGCGTCGCGTCGAGGCGGCCGCCGTCGGGCTTGCGGACGAGGATGGGGACGTCGACCGCCTGGAGCATCGGCAGGTCGTTGGCGCTGTCTCCCAGCCCGACCGTCCGGACGGGTCCCCGGTTTTCCTCGTAAAGAGACCGGAGGGCCCGGACAGCCCGGCCCTTGTCGTTCCCGCCGACGAGGTGATGGAAGCGGCCGCCGCTGACAATCTGAAGCCCCAGGGCCTCGGCTTCGCGGACGACACGGGGCAGCAGGCCCTCCTCGACGCCGATAAAGGGCTCGTCGTATTCCCGCATCATCGCTCGTTCGGCGTCCTGGCGGGTGAAGCCGGCGTGCTCCGCGATCTCCTCGACCGTCATGTCGCCGAAGCCGCGCAGGGGGAGGCCGGTCGCGGCCCGGATCCTCTCGAGCGCCCGCCTGAGCTCGGAGTACGGCCGGCCGAACTCCAGGACGCCGAATCCGCCGGCCCGCTTATCGAATCGAGCTTCGGGGCCGAAGTATCCCTCCGGGACAAAGGCGGCCCCGCCGTTCTCGACGATGAAGGGGTGGACGTTGGCCAGAGCCCGGCGCCAGTGTTCGGTCTCGAGACGGGTCTTGCTGGTGCAGAAGACCAGGGGGATGCCTGCCTCTAGCAAGGCGTCGAGAGCGGGCCGGGCAGGCTCGAAGGAATAGGTGCGATGGTCGAGAAGGGTGCCGTCGAGGTCACTGTAGACGATCAAACGGCGCTTCATGATCGACCCAGAGAGGCCGCGATCCTAGCCAGGGCGTAAAGGGACGCTGCGGCTATTAATAGGATAACAGAAAAGCGGCGCCATGTCCGTAGCGCCGGCCGGGTCGGCCGCAAAAACTCCCCGGACGAGCAGCCGCATTCCACATAGCGGACGATGACGATCCATATCGCGGCCAGCCAGAAAATGAAATCGGCGAGGCCTGGGGCTCTACGCGTCGCGATGAGAACTGCGGACAGGATGAGGAACGGAATCCCTCCGTAGAGCCAGGCCCCGCGGTAAATGCGGGAAAGGGCGTCGTCGTGGCCTCTATGCGGTCGGCATACGCGACGGGCCAGCTTCCTCATAGTCCCTGCTGTTCGGCCCTTTTCTTGTTCCAAGCCTTGCGGATGAGGAGGAGCATGACCAGGAGGAGGGCGACGATCATGAACCGGGCGCCCCAGAGGTAGGGATGGCGGACAGGGTCCTTGTCCTTCATCAGGAATTCCTTTATGGCGTCGGTGAAGAACCAATACCCGAGAAGCACGAGCAGGTAGACGGGGGTGATGTAGGTCAGGATAAACCTAAAGATCTTCGGGACCTTGAGGTCGGCGCCCTTGTGCATCTCCACCCAGCCCTTCTTGATCTTGAAGATCCAGGAAAAGAGGATGACCTCCATGGCGGCGAAGACGACCAGACCGAAAGTTCCGGCCCAGAAGTCGAGCTCGTCGAGAAAGCCGAACCTGAAGAAGGCGATGACGAAGGCCGTCAGGGTGACGAGGACGGAGAAGACGACAATGACGGCCTTCTTGCGCTTCCACTTGAACTCGTCCTCGAGGAAGGCGATGGCCGGCTGGGTCATGGCCACGGATGATGTGATGCCTGCGATGAAGAGCAAGAAGAAGAACATGCCGCCGAAGATCTGGCCCAATGGGATCTTCTGGAAGATGACCGGCAGGGCCTGGAAGCCGAGGTTGAAAGCTCCCTCATTGGCGATGACTTGGGTTTCCGCGAGGCCAAAGAAGATGACCGCGGCCGGGATGGCGATCGTACCGCCGAGGATGACCTCGGCGAATTCATTGACCGAAGAGGTCGTCAGGCCGTTCAGGGTGATGTCCTGCTTTTCTCTAACGTAGGAGGCGTAGGTGTTGATGATGCCTTGACCCAGGCTCAGGGTGAAGAAGATCTGGCCGGCGGCAACCAGCCAGACCGAGGCCGACCCCAGGCGGCTGAAATCAGGATTCCAGATGTAGCCCAGTCCCGTGGCCACGTTGAGCTCGGGCTGGGACGGGTCGGGGGTCCCCAGGGTCAGAACCCTGATTACGAGTACGACGCCGAAGATGAAAAGCAGCGGCATGCCGTATTTGGCCAGAACCTCGATGCCCTTGGAGATGCCCTTGTAGAGGAAGAAGAAGTTCAGGGCGATGGTGATGCCCCAGATGATGAGAATCGGGGCGAGGGAGCTGAAGAACTCGTTCGACTCGACTCCCTGGAAACCGCGCAAGAACTTGCCCATGGCCTCGCGGTTGGCGTGGCCGAAGTACTTTCCGGTGATCGAGAACCAGGAGAAGCCGAGGCACCAGGACTCGATGAAGTTGTAGTAGATGACGATGACGAAGGGGATGACGATGCCCAGGGCGCCCAGGTACTTCGACGGCGCCTTTTTCCACATGATGTGGAACATGCCCGGCGTCGTGCCGTGGCCGTGGGCCCCGCCCATGCGGCCGATCGTCCACTCGACCCACATCATCGGGATGCCCAGCAGGATGAAGGCGACGAAGTAGGGGATCATAAAGGCGCCGCCGCCGTTGGCGGCCGCCTTGACCGGGAAGCGGAGGAAGTTGCCGAGACCGATGGCGTTTCCGGCCACGGCCAGGATCAGGCCGACGCGTGAGCCCCATTGCTCGCGGCCTCCAGCTTCGACGACGATCTCCGGCTTCTTGCCGAAGAGAACGCGGCGAAAGCAATAGAAGGAAAGGGCCAATATAAAGCCCCACCCAAGCACGAAGAAGATCCAGCCATTCGTCGTCAAACCTTGAGTCATGAGACCTCCTCGGGAAGAACGGACGTGCCCGATAGCCGGCTAGAGAGCCGTCACAGAAGGTTCTTTTGTGCGATGAACTTCGCGAGTGCGTAGAGAAGCCCCGCGGCGATCACGATCTTGAGCGCATAGCGGCCCCAATGCTTGAGCGTCGCCGGCTGGTTGTTCAGGGTCTCTCCCTTGAGATACCTGATGTCCACAAAGCGGACCATGATGAGCCCCAGGGCCATAAGGAGCAGGATCAAGTCTGTCATGACGGTGCCCTTGCGTTGGGCAATATAAAAGGCGCAATAGACCAAAGCGATCCCACCAAAGATCCAGGTTAGGCGGGCCAGCGCGGGTAGACAACCGCGACCGGATTCGGATTCTGTGGGCAGTTGAGGATTTTGGACGGGCATGGGGGCCTCCATATCGGCGCTCCCTGCGGGCGCTGATATCAGGGCGATTCTGGCGACGCGCCCTGAACGATATGGATGGCGGCCCGACCATCCGTTTGGCGAAAACCTACGCAGCGCCCTATGCCCTGCGCACCCGGGTGGCATTGTATGCGATGCGGGGCAAGCCGTCAATGGCCCTTCTGCCGTCGGCCTGGCTGACATTTCGAGCCGATTGGGGTAGTATGTCCAGGGAGGGGGCGCGTCCCGCCATGGAGAGATACCGGATACTTCCCCATACGGCCGACGGCAAGTTCCAAGCCTTCGGCCGGACCCTCGAAGAGGCCTTCGGGAACGCCGCCCTGGCCATGGCCTCCCTGATGTGGGATTGGGAGAAGGTCGGGCGCCGGGTCCGCCACTTCATCCACGTCAAGGCCATCGACCGGGAACAGCTCCTGGTCAAGTTCCTCTCCGAGATCATCTTCCTTTTCGGGACGAAGAGCTTCCTCCTCGGCCGCGTGGAGGGGCTGCGCATCCGCCCGGAGTTCTCCGGGCTCAGCCTCGAGGCTCTGCTCGAGGGGGAGGTCCTCTCGGACGCCCACGAGCTCCACGGGGACGTCAAAGCGGTGACCTATCACGACCTGAAGATCGAAGCGTGCGACGGCTTCACCGTCCAGGTCGTCGTCGATATGTGAGGGATATCATGGAGCTCAGGAAGATCGATGACAACACTTGGGAGATCCCCAAGGAAGGCGAGATGCGCGTGCCGGCGGTCATCTACTCGTCGGCGCGGCTCCTCGAGGACATCCGCCGCGACCAGACCCTGACCCAGGCCCGCAACGTCGCCTGCCTACCGGGCATCGTCAGGTACTCCTACGTCATGCCCGATGCCCATCAGGGCTATGGCTTCCCGATCGGCGGCGTCGCTGCGTTCGGCCTCGACGAGGGCATCATCTCGCCGGGGGGCGTCGGCTACGACATCAACTGCGGCGTCCGTCTGCTCAAGACCGACTACGACGAATCCGAGGTCACGGCCAAGCGAAAGGAGCTCCTGGCCGAGATCTTCCGGGAGGTCCCGGCCGGGGTGGGGAAGGGGGGCGTCACCAAGCTCAGTCGCAGCGTCCTCAAGGAGGTCCTGGTCCGGGGGGCGGAGTGGGCCGTCGAGAACGGCTACGGCCGGGCCGAGGACCTCGAACGGACCGAGGAGCGCGGCCGGATGGCCGAGGCCGAGGCCGACGGGATCTCGGAGCGGGCCCTGGAACGGGGCATCCCCCAGCTCGGGACGCTCGGAGCGGGGAACCATTTCCTGGAGATCCAGAAGGTCCTGGAGATCTACGACGAGACGGCGGCCCGGACCTTCGGCCTCCACGCCGCCGGCCAGGTCCTGGTCATGATCCACTGCGGCAGCCGCGGGCTCGGGCATCAGGTCGCCACGGACTACATCGAGGCCATGGAGAACGCGTTCGGCGTCGCGGGGCTTCCCGACCGCGAGCTCGTCCATGCTCCCTTCATGTCGCCCGAGGGGCAGCGATATTACCGCTCGATGTGCGCGGCGGTCAATTACGCGTTCGCCAACCGCCAGATGATCGCCCACTGGGTCCGCGACGTCTTCGCCCGCGTCCTCGGCAGCGCCAAAGGGATGGATCAGGTCTACGACGTCTGCCACAACGTCGCCAAGGTCGAGGAGCACGAGGACGGCGGCCGGTCGCGTCGGCTCGTGGTCCACCGCAAAGGGGCGACGCGCAGTTTCGGGCCGGGGCGCCCCGAGGTCCCCGCGCGCTACCGGTCCGTCGGCCAGCCGGTCATCATCCCCGGGAGCATGGGCACGGCCTCGTTCCTTCTCGCCGGAACGAAGGAGGCCGAAGGCCTGAGCTTCGGCTCGACGGCCCACGGCGCCGGCCGGGTGATGTCGCGCCACGAGGCGCTCCGCCGGTTCCGGGGCGAGAAGATCCGGGACGATATGGCCCGCCGGGGCATCGAGCTCAAGTCGACGAGCTGGAAAGGGGTGGCCGAGGAGGCCTCCGAGGCCTACAAGGACGTCGACGAGGTCGTTCGTGTCTCGGACCAGGTCGGGCTCGGGCGCCTCGTCGCCAAGGTCGTTCCGATCGGCGTCATGAAGGGCTAGCTGGTCTTCTCCTTTTCCGGCGGGACCGGGATCTCGATATCGAGACAGATCTTCCAGGTGCCAGAAAGACCCTTCCGCCAGATCTTGAGGAACGATGCCGTCTCGACGTCCGAATTCGTTTTTGTTTGTTCCGAACTTCCGAACGTGACGGCCAGGTCTCCGGACCAGGCCACATGGACCTGGAAACGCCCTTGGTAGGCTTTGCGCGCGTCCGGCGATGTCGGGCCCCGCGGAGGATCGACCCTGCCTGCGGAGCCGGGGACAAGGTCCTTGATGCGGTCCTTCCCGGTCACGGGGAACTTGCCGGGCCGGTAGACCCGGACGTCGTTAGTGGCGAGCTTGGCGAGGGCCTTGCGATATCCGCGTTGGCCGACCGCCAGATCGAACTCGGCCATTTGCTTGGCTACGACACCGCTTTCGTCCCTGTGGGCCTCCAGGGAAAGGGCTTCGAATTCTCGCTCGGGCCGCGGCGCGGCGACGTCGGTGATTGGCGACGCCGATGCCGGCCGGTCGTGCTGGACGCCGATATCCAGGAAGACCCGCCAGGCCCCGTCCGGCTGTTTCTTCCAGACCGAGACGTAATGGCCGAAGCGGGTCGGCTCGGCGCCGCGCTGGGGACTCAGCCGGTACGGTCCGGAGGTATATCCGAGCTCGCCCGAAGCGGCGATCTCCGCGACCTCGGGTTCCCAGATCAGGTGGGCCGGGTTGGCCGGGTCCATCTTTTCATAAACCGGCCGGCCCTCGACCGGAGTAGGCCGAAAGACGATCGCGTCCGGGGCGAGCCAGGCCAGAAAGGCCTCGCGAATGCCTTTTTCGTCCGACGTCCTGGAAAAGGCCCGCTCGGCCTCGACGAGGGAGGCCAGGGCCCTTTCGCGCTCCGTCTGTCCGGCCGTCCCTCCGACCCCTTGCGCGACGATCATCCCCGCCGCCACTAAGAATATGGTCCCCGCAACGATCCCTGATTTCTTCATCGTCCGCTCCTCTGTCATTAGAGTACTCCTTTGTAGATATGCTGGGAAGCGCGGCCGGTTGACAATTCCGGAGCGGGCCTCTAAGTTAGAGGCTCGATGAGAATCCTCCTCGCGGGCTACAACGTCGACAGCGCCGTCCTCGACGAGCTCAAAAGCCGCGCGCCGGAACGCCGGGACGTCACCCCGGAAACCCTCTCGGCCTCCTACGCCCGGATCTCGCGCGATCCCCGCCCGGTCGACGAGCTGCGCGCCGCGGCCCGGGCCGAGGTCGATCGGGCCCGGCGCTCGAACGAGATGATCATCTTCAAGATGGGCCACCACTCCGTCGCCGAGCACGCCGTCTTCAACTTCGACATCATCGGCGTGAGCCGCCTGGCCATCGAGGAGATCGAGCGCTTCCGCCTCCTCTCCTTCACCGAGAAGTCGCAGCGGTACATCACTCTCGGCGACGACTTCGTCGTTCCCGAGGAGGTCCGGCGGGCCGGACGCGAGCCGCTCTTCGTCGGGACGGTCAAAGCCCAGAACGCCCTTTACCACCGGCTCTACGCCCGTCTCAAGCCGCACGTCTTCGCGAAATACGCCGACGAGGCGGCCGAGCCGCGCAACCACGCTGTCCTGGACGGCTGGGCCAAGGAAGACGCCCGCTATATCGTCAGCCTGGCCACCGAAGGCCAGCTCGGCCTGACCGTCAACGCCCGCAACCTCGAGCTCCTCATCCGCCGCTTCGCCGCCAAGGGCCTCGAAGAGGTCCGGGCTATCAACGCCCGCCTCTACGACCTGGCCAAGGCCGTCGCTCCGTCCATCATCCTCTTCACCGATCCGAGCCCCTTCGACGCCGAGACCTACGCAGATCTCGCCGCGGCGGCGGAGGCGTGGCCGGCCCCGGCCCGGCGCGGCCGGAAGCGGGGCCCCGCCAAGGCGGTCACGCTCGCCGGGTTTCCGGCCGACGGGGATTCGCGCGTCCTGGCCGCCCTGCTCCATGCGGCCACCCGCGACTCCTATGAGGAATGCCTGGCCCGGGCCGCCGCGGCCGGACCCGCCGCCCGGAAGGATTTCGTCCGCAGGGCTTTCGCGCGCATGGAGTTCTACGATTTCCCCCTCCGCGAATTCGAGCATGCCGACCTCGTCTACGACCTCGTCGTCTCGGCCTCATGCTTCGCCCAGCTCAAGCGCCACCGGATGGCCACCCTGACCTGGCAGCGGTACGACCCGTCCTTAGGCGTCACCGTGCCGCCGTCGGTCCGCGAGATCGGAGCGGAACAGGAATTCCTGAGCGTCGTCGAGAGAACGAACGAGGCCCATGCCGTTCTCGCCAAGGAGATCGGGCCGGCCGCCGACTATGTCCTGACCAATGCCCACCGGCGCCGGGCCCTGCTCAAGCTCAACGTCCGCGAGCTCTATCACATCTCCCGTCTGCGCGAGGACGGCACGGCCCAATGGGAGATCCGGGAGGTCGCGGCCGAGATGTCGCGCTTGGCCCGCAGGGTCATGCCCTTGTCCTGTCTCTTGCTGGGGGGGAAGGACGCCTTCCCGGAGGTCTACGCTCGCGTCTTCGGCAAGACGCCGAAGATGTTCCCGCCGCGGAACCTCAAGTAAGGCCCGGTCCGTTCTTCCGTCGGGCGGAGAGATAGGCCGCCATCAGCGCCGTCGCCGCCCCGGCGCCGCGGAGCGCGTCGAACGGGGAGACGCCGTGCCAGGCCAGGCTCCGGAAGACGTCGACGGCGTGAAAGGACAGGACCCCGGCGGAGGACACGGCGACGTATTCGGCGAGCCCGATCCCGGCCCACCACAGGCCGCGGTACGAACCAGGCCGCCGCGCCGCCCTTATAAAAAGGAAGAGAAGCCCCACAGATGCCGCGGCCACCGCGGCCATGATGGCCTTCTGGAAGGGCCGGCGGTATTCATAGATGCGCCCCTCCTGCGCCCATCGCCGCCCGATCGACGTGAGATCGCCGGCGAGCCCAGAGATCTCGACGGCGGCGCTCACGGCGAGGCCGGCGGCGAAGAGGAGCCAGATCGTCCGTTCTCCCGGTGCTGCGGGACGCCCGGCGGGG
>MEYC01000090.1:58328-95026 GCA_001775715.1 Candidatus Aminicenantes bacterium RBG_16_66_30
CGGCGGCGAAGAGGAGCCAGATCGTCCGTTCTCCCGGTGCTGCGGGACGCCCGGCGGGGTCCCGCCAGCCGGCCCGCAGGGCGAAATACGCCCCCGCGAGAAGAAGGGCCGCGAGGACCGGGTGGGCCCAGGGCGAAGGCCTCCGGGCGGCCCGCCGCGTTTCCGCGCGCTCCTCGGCCGCCTTCGCCGCCGCGGCCCTCCGCGCCGTCGGGTAATGGCGGATGGCGACCCTCACGAGCGGCCGTCCCTGCGGCACCGAGAAGTCCGGTCCGACGGGTATGAGCTCCGTGGACACGGCCCTCGTCCCCGCCTGCCACTCTCCCGTCGGGCTCAGGTAGACAAGGGCGAACACGTAGGCCGTCTCCGCTTTGGCGGGAACGGTGAAAAGGAAGGAATACGTCCCGCCGCCGGAGGCGGTCCGGGCCGGGCCCGAGGAGGCGAGATAGCCCCAGCCCCGCCGCTCGTCGTTGGCCCGATGAAGCGTGCAGACGATCTTTGTGGCCTCGACGGATCCGTCCAGGGTGACGCGGACCTCGAAGGCCTTCCCGACGACGGCGGTCCCGGTCGCTTCGACGACGGCCCAGCGAGGACGGTGCTCGGTGCGGTCGAGAACGAACCAGGTGGCGGCAAAGACGAGGACGAGCGTTACGGCCGCGGCCGCGGCGGCGCCGGGCCGGCGTCGCTCACGGTCGTTGGACATGCGGCTGCCGCGCGGCCGGGTGAGTCTCAGCCGCCCGGCCCCAGGATGAAGACGCGCCGGCCCCGGACCTCGATCCGGCCCTCGAAGTAGAGCCGGACGGCCTCCGGGTAGATCTTGTGCTCTTCGACGAGGATCCGGGCCGCCAGCGTCTCCTCCGTGTCGTCCTGGAGGACCGGCACGACGGCCTGCAGGATGATCGGGCCCATGTCGACCTCGGCCGCGACGAAGTGGACCGTGCAGCCGGAGAACCGGACGCCCCAGTCGATGGCCTTTTGCTGGACATGGAGGCCGGGGAAGGAGGGGAGGAGGGCCGGATGGATATTGACGATCCGGTGCTTGAGGGCGTCGCAAAGGGCCGGTGTCAGGACCCTCATGTAGCCGGCCAGGCAGACGAGGTCGATCCGCCGCTTTTCGACCTCTTCGATGATGGCCCGGTCGTAGTCCTCGCGCGAGGCGAACGCCTTGGGATCGAGGAAGAGCGTTTCGAGCCCGCTCTCGCGGGCCCGGAGCAGCCCCGGCGCATCGGCCTTGTTGCTGAAGACGAGGGCGATCTCGGCGTCGATCCCGCCCCTCCCGACGGCCTCGCGGATGGCCATGAAATTCGAGCCGCGGCCGGACAGGAACACGGCGAGGCGGCCCCGCCTGCGCGGACTGCGGAAGACGACGTCGTCCATGGAACCCCCTTAGGCCGGAACCTTGAAGAAGGCCGGCAGGCTGTCCTTCCAGACGCGGAAGGCCCTCTCGACCGGGACGCGCAGAAGGTCCCGTCCGCCGCGCCCGAGCGCGATGTCGCGCCCGCCGACGCGGCCGATGAGCTTGGCCGGCACGCCCCGTCTCGAGGCCAGGCGCAACAGCCCGGCGGCGTCCGCTTTCCGGCACGTGACGACGACGCGGGACTGGGATTCCCCGAAAAGGAGGGCGTCGGCGCGGAGCTCGCCGTCGAGATCGACCTCGCAGCCGAGCTTCCGGTCGCTGTGAAACGCGCTCTCGGCGAGGGCCACCGCCAGGCCGCCCTCCGAGAGGTCGTGGGCGGAGCGGAGGAGGCCGGTGTCGATCGTCTCGAGCAAGTACTCCTGGGTGCGCTTCTCGAGCTCGAGATCGATCGCCGGCGGCGCTCCGGCTTCGAGCCCGTGGACCGTCTTGAGGTACTCCGTGCCGCCCAGCTCTTCGAAGCTTTCGCCGATGAGGATGACGTCGTCCCCGGCGGCCTTGAACCCCGGGCTGACGGCCTTGCCGATGTCGTCGAGGAGGCCGACGACCCCCAGGACCGGCGTGGGATGGATGGATAGCCCCTCGGTGTCGTTGTAGAAGCTGACGTTGCCGCCCGTGACCGGGATCCCGAAGGTCCGGCAGGCCTCGGCCATGCCGGTGACCGCCTGCTCGAACTGGCCCATGACCTCGGGCTTTTCGGGATTCCCGAAGTTGAGGCAGTTGGTGACCCCGATCGGGCGGGCCCCGACCACGGCCAGGTTCCGGCAGGCCTCGGCCGCGGCGATGCGGGCCCCGGTCCGGGGATCGAGCCGGGTGTATAGGGAGTTGCCGTCCAGGGTCACGGCCAGCGCCTTCTTCGAGCCCTTGATCCTGAGAAGGGCCGCGTCGGCCCCGGGCAGGAACACGGTGTTCACCTGGACCATGTGGTCGTACTGCCGGAAGACCCATTGCTTGTCGGCGATCGTCGGAGAGCCGAGGACCTTGAGGAGCGCCTCGCCGAGGTCGTCGGGCAACGGCAAGTCCGCGAGGGCCGGGGCGGGGGGCGGCGGCGGGGGCGGGGCGATCGGCCGGTCGTAGGCCGGGCACAGGTTGACGACGGCGTCGACGGGGATATCGACGACGACCTCGCCACGGAACGTCATCCGGGCCCGGCCGCCGGCGACGACCTCGCCGATGACGGGCGCGTCGAGGTCCCACTTGGCGAAGACCTCCTGGACGGCGGGGACGTTCTCCGGCGTCGCCACCATGAGCATCCGCTCCTGGGACTCCGACAGCAGGATCTCGTAGGGGGTCATGCCGGCCTCGCGCTGGGGGACCTTGTCGAGGTCGACGTCGATGCCCATGCCTCCCTTGGCCGCCATCTCGGTCGTCGAGCAGGTCAGGCCGGCCGCGCCCATGTCCTGGATGCCGACAATGAGGCTGCGGTCCATGACCTCGAGGCAGGCCTCGAGGAGGAGCTTCTCCTTGAACGGGTCTCCGACCTGGACGTTCGGCCGCTTGTGCTCGGTCTCCTTGCCGAACTCGGCCGAGGCCATGGTGGCGCCATGGATGCCGTCGCGGCCGGTCTTGGCCCCGACGTAGAGGACCTTGTTGCCGGCGCCCTCGGCCTTGGCCAGAAAGATCTTGTCCCGGTCGGCCAGGCCCAGGCAGAAGACGTTGACGAGCGGATTGAGCTCGTAGCACGGATCGAAATAGACCTCGCCCCCGACGGTCGGGACGCCGATGGAGTTGCCGTAGCCGGCGATCCCGGAAACGACGCCCTCCATGATCGACCGGTTCTTCGGGTCGTCGGGCGGGCCGAAGCGCAGGGAGTCGAGGACGGCGATCGGCCGGGCGCCCATGGTGAAGATGTCGCGGAGGATGCCGCCGACGCCCGTGGCCGCGCCCTGATAGGGCTCGATGAAGGAGGGGTGGTTGTGCGACTCGATCTTGAAGACGACGACCTGGCCGTCGCCGATGTCGAGGACGCCGGCGTTCTCGCCGGGGCCCTGGACGACGCGGGGCCCCTCGGTCGGGAGCTTCTTGAGGTGGACGCGCGAGCTCTTGTAGCCGCAGTGCTCGGACCACATGACCGAGAAGATGCCGAGCTCGGTCAGGTTGGGCTCCTTGCCGATGAGCTCGACGATGAGCCGGTATTCGTCTTCGGTGAGGTTGTGCTGGTCGAGGACGCTCTTATCGATCATGGCGGGCCCTTGTCCGGGCGGCGGGCCGGCGGGCCGGTCCGCTCCGCTCCAGGCTGAGGATGAGGGATTCGAAGATCGCCCGGCCGTCGACGCTCCCGAGGATCCTCTCGGAGGCCCGCTCGGGGTGGGGCATGAGGCCGACGACGTTGCCGTCCTTGTTCCGGATGCCGGCGATATTGGCCATCGAACCGTTGACGTTGGCCGCCTCGGTCAGGCGGCCCTCGGCGTCGCAGTAGCGGAAGACGACCTGACGGTTCCTCTCGAGCTCCCGGAGGACGCGGGGCGGGGCGTAATAGTTGCCGTCGAAATGGGCGATGGGGATACGGAGGACCTGGCCCTTCCGGAGCGCCCGCGTGAAGTCCGTCCGCTCGTTCTCGACCCGGATGTGGACGTGCTGGCAGAGGAACTTGAGGTCCTTGTTGCGGAGCATGGCCCCGGGCAGCAGACCGAGCTCGAGGAGGATCTGGAAGCCGTTGCAGATGCCGAGGACCCGTCCGCCGTCGCGGGCGAAGGCCTGGACCTCCTGCATGAGAGGGGAGAACCGGGCGATGGCCCCGGCGCGGAGGTAGTCGCCGTAGGCGAAGCCGCCCGGCAGGACGACGCAGTCGACGCCCTGGAGGTCGTGGTCCTTATGCCAGAGGATGACCGTCTTGCGCTTCAGGACGTCCCGGAGGGCGTGGACCGTGTCGAAGTCGCAGTTGGAGCCGGGGAACCGGACGACGCCGAACTTCATGGCCGGGACCTTCATTCGCCCTTGAGGAAGTCCCACTCGAACTTCTCGATGATGGGGTTGGCCAGGACGCGGCGGGCGATCTCGGGGACGAGGCGCTCGGCCTCTTTCTTCGTCGCGCCCGCGAGGTCGATCTCGAAGACCTTGCCCTGCCGGACGTCCTTGACGGCGTCGTAGCCCATCGTGTGGAGGGCGTTCTTGACGGTCTGGCCCTGGGGGTCGAGGACGCTGTCCTTGAACGAGACGAGGATCCTAACTCTCATGGCGGAAAACCCTTTCGAAGATATAGTCGATCTTGTCGAGGTAGGGGCCGACGGAAAAGCACCGGTCGAGGTCCTTTTTGCCGAGGACCCGGCGGACGTCCGGATCGGCCGTGACGAGAGCCCGGAAATCGAGGCCCTCGTTCCAGGCCTTGAGGCTGTTCCTCTGGACGACCTGGTAGGCCTCCTCCCGGGTCAGGCCCTTTGTCGTCAGGGCCAGGAGGACGCTCTGGGAGAAGATCAGGCCCCGGGTCGCCCCGAGGTTGGCCGCCATGCGGTCGGGGTGGACGACCCAGCTGCGGACGATGTCGGCGGCGTCGGCCAGCAGGAAGTCCGTCGTGATGAAGGCGTCCGGGAAGACCACCCGCTCGGCTGAGGAATGGGAGATATCGCGCTCGTGCCAGAGGAGGACGTTCTCGAGCCCGACCTGGGCGTTGGCCCGGACGAGGCGGGCCAGGCCCGAGATCCTCTCGGAGCGGACGGGGTTCTTCTTGTGGGGCATCGAGGAGGACCCCTTCTGTCCCTTCGTGAACGGCTCCTCGACCTCGAGGACCTCGGTCCTCTGGAGGTGGCGGATCTCGACGGCGAACTTCTCGATCGATGTGGCGAGCAGCGCCAGGGCGGAGAGGACCTCGGCATGGCGGTCCCGCTGGAGGACCTGGGTCGAGACCTTGACCGGGGCGAGCTTGAGCGACCGGAGGGCCATGACCTCGACCCGGGGATCGAGGTGGATGTACGTCCCGACCGAGCCGGAGATCCGGCCGACGGAGATCGTCCGCAGGGCGCTCTCGAGCCGGGCGATGTGGCGGCCGACCTCCTCGTACCATACGAGGAGCTTGAAGCCGAAGGTCACCGGCTCGGCGTGGATGCCGTGGGTACGGCCGATGCAGACGGTCTTCCGGTATTTCAGGGCCTGCCGCTTGACGATACCGCGGAAGGCGCGGAGGTCGGCCAGGATCCGCTCGAGCGACTCCTTGATGAGGAGGGACAGGGCCGTGTCGACGACGTCGTAGGATGTCAGGCCGAGGTGGATGTAGCGCGAATCGGGCCCGACCTTCTCGGCGACCGAGGTCAGGAAGGCGACGATGTCGTGCTTGACGACCTTCTCGATGGCCTCGATCCGGTCGACGGAAAAGCCGGCCTTGGCCTTGATCGTCCGCAGGGAGGACTTGGGGATCTTCCCGAGACGGGCCCAGGCCTCGCAGACGGCCAGCTCGACGGCCAGCCACTTGCCGTACCTGTTCTCCTCGGTCCAGATCGCCCCCATGGCGGGGCGGGTGTAGCGTTCGATCATGGCGGTCCAACCTTGTTGGGAATAGGGGCAGATGATAACAGAAACGCCTCCATAAAAAAAGATGGGGACATGAAACGTGTTTCCTGAAAATCCCGGGACACGAAATCCGTTTCCCGTTTATCCCCATTAGCCGGGATAATTGTGAAACGGGTATCATGTCCCTTTTTCAGGAAACACGTTTCGTGTCCCCGTTTTGGCAAAGAAAAAGCTATAATGACCGTCTAATAAGGTGAGGACGCGATGGATGAACGCCCGGAGGATCGTCTCGTGGACGAGGCGCGACGGGGCGGCCGCGAGGCCTTCGCCGAGCTCGTCCGCCGCCACGAGCGGAGGGTGTACGGCGTCTGTTTCCGGATGGCCGGGGATCACGCCGAGGCCGACGACCTGGCCCAGGAGGTCTTCTTGACGGCTTGGAGGGCGATCGGCTCGTTCCGCCGGAACTCGAGCTTCTACACCTGGATCTACCGGATCGCCGTCAACACGTCGCTGACGCACCTCAAGAAAAAGAGACGGGAGAAGGCCCGGGCCGCCTTCGACGAGAACGCGGCCGTCCCCGTCCCGGTCCCCGGCGCGCCGTCCTCGCCGGAGGGGAGTTCGGCCCTGAACGAGCTCAAGGGCCGGGTGGATGAGGCCGTCGGGTCGCTCCCGGCCCATTTCCGGGCGTCCTTCGCCCTGGTCGCCGGCGAGGGCCTGAGCCACCGCGACGCGGCCCGGGTCCTGGGCTGCTCGGAGAACTGTGTGGCCTGGAGGATGCATAAGGCCCGCAAGCTCCTTCGGGCCCGCTTGAGGCCATTCCTCGAGGAGGTCGGATCATGAGATGCCGCGCGGCGCAAAGGCGCCTTTCGGACGAGCTCGATGGGACCCTCGATCCGGGACGGCGATCCCGGCTCGAGGCCCATCTGCGGGTCTGCCCCGCCTGCCGGGCCTACCGCGGGGGCCTGGCCCGGCTCCAGGCCGAGGTCCGGCCCGAGGCCGGGCGTTCCGCCGAATACTGGGCCGGTTTCGAGAAAAGGCTCGAGGCCCGGCTCGACGGGGAGGAGGCCGGACGCCGCGCCGTGGAAAGGCCCTTCGCCGGCCGGCGCCGGGTCGCCTGGGCCGTCGCCGGCCTAGCCCTGGCGGCCGTGGCGGCGGCGTGGTTCGGGCTGCTCCGTCCCCGGCCGATCCTGATCGCGGACTGGCCGCAGGACGAATACGGCCTCGCGCCTCTCCTCCTCGAGGCCGAAGCCGATCCGGAGCTCGGAAGAGCCGTCGAAGGGGAGATCCGCGCCTCGATCAGGGAGATCGCCCCCGCCGCCGACGCGGACGCCGCCGCCCTCGCCGCCGCCGATCCGCTCTTCTGGGAGGGCCTGAGCGAGGAGGAGCTCGGCGCGATCGCCGCCGGGTTGGAACGGGATAACGGTCTTGGAGGTCCGAAATGAAAAAACACGCGCTTATCGGCATCTTCATCCTGGGTTTCTCCTTGGGGACCCTCGCCGCCGCCCAGGCGGGCGGCCAGGGGGAGCCCCAGGCCCAGACAAGGCTCCGGGAGAGGATCGGCGACCTCTATATCCTCAGGCTGACCCGGGCCCTCGAGCTGACCGAGGAGCAGACAGCCAAGATCTACCCCCTCCTCGTCCGGACCGAGAAGGACAAGGCCGGGCTCCAGCGCCGGCTGGGCTTAGATATGCGGGAGCTCCGGGCCCAGTTGGCCGATCCCCCCGCGAAGGAGGGGCGGCTGCTCGAGTTGGTCGCCGGCATCCGGACGTCCCGTCAGGCCATCCGGGAGCTGGACGACGAGGTCGAGGCCGTCCTCGACAGCCTCCTGACCCCCCTCCAGAGGGCCAGATACCTCGTTTTCACGGTGGAGTTCCTCAGGAGCGTCGGAGAGAACCTGGACCGGGCCAGGGGCCTCCGGGCGCCGGTCAAAAGAAACCCTTGACAAGATTCGCGCTTTCCTCTAGCATATTCCTGGTCGTTCTGTATATTTCAGATTAAATCTCTGAAAAAAAGAACACATTCGAGCTCGAGGAGAGGACGTTTTTCTATTTTTCGTCTCCTTTTCTGTAATTCCCCCGTTCAGAGCAATTGTTCGGCGAGAGTGGTTGAGGGCAGGCCAGCGTAGCTCAGCAGGTAGAGCGGCTGATTTGTAATCAGCGGGTCAGGGGTTCGAATCCCTTCGCTGGCTCAGAAGCGGCGACGAGGGCGATGACGATGCATCGTGATACGGGCAGGTTCCAGAGTGGCCAAATGGGACGGGCTGTAAACCCGTTGCGGAAACGCTTCGGAGGTTCGAATCCTTCCCTGCCCATTGTCTCGTCCGCGGGAATAGCTCAGTTGGTAGAGCGTCAGCCTTCCAAGCTGAACGTCGCGGGTTCGAATCCCGTTTCCCGCTCTTTCTCGAGGTTGGCGGGCCCAAGTAGCTCAGTTGGTAGAGCACGTCCTTGGTAAGGACGGGGTCACCAGTTCAATTCTGGTCTTGGGCTTTTTCCTGATCCTGAGTGGGCCCTCCGGGGCCGGGAAGGTTGGACATGCGAGAGATCATCACGCTCCAGTGCGGCGAGTGCAAGCGGCGCAACTACAGCTCGACGCGGAACAAGAAGAAGCAGACGGAGAAGCTCGAGATCCGGAAGTACTGCCCGTTCTGCCGGAAGCATACGGCCCACAAGGAAACGAAGTAGACGACCGTGAGGGGACGACAGGTGAGTAGCTCAATTGGTAGAGCAGCGGTCTCCAAAACCGCAGGTTGCGGGTTCGAGCCCTGCCTCACCTGCCAGCTTTTCCCGCGGAGAGGACGGAAAGAAGGACAGCCATGAACGACAAGATCCGCTGGACCAAGAGATTCCTGAACTTCCTCCGGGACGTCCGGTCGGAGCTCAAGAAGGTCACCTGGCCATCCAAGAACGAGGTCGTCAGCACGACGATCGTCGTCATCGCCGCCACGGTCTTCTTCGGCTTCTACCTGTTCTTCATGGACGTCATCTTCTCTTGGGTCATCACCCAGGTCAAGTCGCTCTTTGGATAAGGACTGAAGGAATCGCACGATGGCAAAGAACTGGTTCGTCGTTCACACATATTCCGGCTTCGAGAAGTTCGTGGCCGAATCGATCAAGCAGAAGGCGATCGAGCTGCACCTCGAGGACCAGGTCGGGCAGATCATCATCCCGACCGAGGACGTCGTCGAGATCCGGGGCGGCAAGAAGGTCGTCTCCACGAAGCGGTCCTATCCGGGCTACATCCTCGTCGAGATGGAGATGAACGACGAGAACTGGCTGATGATCCGGCAGGTCCCCAAGGTCACCGGGTTCGTCGGCTCCGGCCGGACCCCGACCCCGCTCAGCAAGAAAGAGGTCGGGCAGATCGTCGAGCACATGGAGACGACCTCGGAGAAGCCCAAGCCCAAGCACTCGTTCGAGAAGGGCGAGGCCGTCCGTATCATCGACGGCCCGTTCTTCAACTTCAACGGGATCGTCGAAGAGGTCAACGCCGAGAGGAACACGCTCAAGGTCCTGGTCACGATCTTCGGCCGGTCGACCCCGGTCGAGCTCGAGTTCCTGCAGGTCGAAAAGCTCTAGGAGGACGCCATGTCGAAGGAAGTCATCGCCAAGATCAAGCTGGAGATCGTCGCCGGGCAGGCCAGCCCCGCTCCTCCCGTCGGCCCGGCCCTGGGCCAGCATGGGGTCAATATCATGGGCTTCGTCCGCGAGTTCAACGACCGGACGAAGAAGATGGACGAGGGCACGGTCGTCCCCGTCCTCATCACCGTCTTCAAGGACAAGACCTTCAACTTCGTCGTCAAAACCCCGCCGGCCTCCTACCTCTTGAAGAAGGCGGCCGGGATCGCCAAGGGCTCCGGGGCCCCCAACAAGGACAAGGTCGGCAAGGTCACCCTGAAGCAGATCGAGGACATCGCCCGGACGAAGCTCGCCGACCTCAACGCCTACGACATCGAGGCGGCCAAGAAGATCATCGCGGGGACCGCGAAAAACATGGGATTGGAGATCGTCAGTGAGTAAGCACGGCAAGAATACCGTCAAGGCCCGGGAGGTCAAAGGGACGGAGTCCCAGACCTACTCCCTCGAGGAGGCCGCGAGCCTCATCAAGAAGGCCCACTTCGCCAAGTTCGACGAGTCGGTCGACATGGACATCCGGCTCGGCGTCAACCCCAAGCACTCGGACCAGATGGTCCGCGGCACGATCGTCCTGCCCCACGGCACGGGCAAGACCAAGAAGATCTGCGTCATCGCGTCCGGGGAGAAGCTCAAGGAGGCCGAAGAGGCCGGCGCCGACTACTTCGGCGGGGACGACATCATCGAGAAGATCACCGGCGGATGGATCGACTTCGACATCGTCATCGCGACGCCCGACGTCATGCGCGGCGTCGGCAAGCTCGGCCGCATCCTCGGCACGAAGGGCCTCATGCCCAACCCGAAGTCGGGCACCGTCACGTTCGACATCAAGAAGGCCGTCGAGGAGACCAAGGCCGGCAAGGTCGAGTTCCGCGTCGACAAGTCGAGCATCGTCCACTCGACCGTCGGGAAGGTCTCCTTCCCCGAGGGCAAGCTCGTCGAGAACATGAGGACCTTTCTCCAGGCCATCGTCCACGCCAAGCCGCCGGCGGCCAAGGGCAAGTACGTCCGGACCATGTTCGTGTCCTCGACGATGGGCCCGTCCTTCCGGATCTCCGAAGACGTCCTAGAGAGCTAGAGGAGAGCGCATCGTGAAAAAGGAAGCCAAGCAGCCCATCGTCGAGTCCCTCGAACGCCTGTTCGCCACGAACGGCACCTTCTACCTCATCGACTTCAAGCGGATGACGGTCGCCCAGTCCGTCGATCTCCGCAAGGTCCTGCGCAAGAGCGGCTACACCTACAAGGTCATCAAGAACCGGCTGGCCCTGCGGGCCCTCGACGAGGCCTGCCCGGAGGCCCTCCGGCCGCTCTTCCAGAAGCCCACGGCCATCGCCTTCGCCGACAAGGACCCCATCCAGCTGGCTAAGATCCTCAAGGATTTCTCCAATCAGGGGAAGATCCTGGCGGTCAAGGGCGGCATCGTAGAAGGCCAGTACCTCGCGGCGGAGCGGTTCGACGAGATCAGCAAGCTTTCCTCCCGCGCCGATCTCATGGCCAGGTTCGCGCGCCTGATGGCCGCGCCGCTCGTCGAGTTCCTGCGGACGCTTCAGGCGCCCCTGAGCAACTTTGGGAACCTGCTCAATCAGCTGAAAATCAAGAAACAGGATTGATATCATTTACAAAGGTCGGAACGACCCAAGATCAAACAAAGGAGACTCGTGACATGGAAAAACTCACCAAGGAACAGTTCTTCGAGCACCTGAAGGGTCTGACGCTTCTGGAAGTCGCGGACTACATCAAGGAGTTCGAGAAGACGTTCAACATCAGCGCGGCCCCCGTGATGATGGCCGGTGGGGCCGCCCCCGCCGCCGAGGCCGCCAAGGCCGAGGAGAAGACCGAGTTCAACGTCATCCTGAAGTCCGTGGGCGACAAGAAGATCAACGTCATCAAGGTCGTCCGCGAGGTCACCAGCCTCGGGCTCAAGGAAGCCAAGGACCTCGTCGACGGCGCCCCCAAGCCGCTCAAGGAAGGCGTCACCAAGGAAGAGGCCGAATCCATCAAGGCCAAGTTCGCCGAAGTCGGAGCCGTCATCGAGCTTCAGTAAGTGATCCGGTTGGCTGAGCGTCCGTGCGTCCGGTCTCGGAAACGAGGACACTCGATCTCTGCACGAGAGTGAGTCTACATGGCCAAAGAACATAAGAAACCGTATCGCGAGAGGGTCGATTTCTCCAAGATCAAGGCGGTCTTCCCTATGCCCGCCCTCTTGGATATCCAGACCCAGTCCTACCGCGAATTCCTCCAGATGGACCTCCTGCCGGAGGAACGGAAGGACACCGGCCTCCAGGCCGCGCTGAAGGACGTTTTCCCGATCTCCGACTTCAAGGAAACGACCGAGCTCGAGTTCCTCAGCTACTCGATCGGGACCTGGGAGTGCAAGTGCGGTCGGCTCAAGGGCGTCGAGAACTCCCGGGCCAAGTGCAACGCCTGCCAGACGCTCCTGCCCGCGGCGATGGAGCTCTCGGAGAAGGAGGTCTGCCCCTTCTGCGGGGCGGCCCGGAAGATCGAGATCCCGCTCTGCGAGCATTGCGGCGACCGCGTCGGGCTCAAGATCAAGTACACCCCGATGGAGTGCATCCAGAAGGGCTACACCTACTCCATCCCGCTCAAGCTCAAGGTCCAGCTCGTGTCCTGGGAGAAGGACGCCGTGACCAAGGCCAAACGGCTCAAGCACATCAAGCAGCAGGAAGTCTACTTCGGCGACATCCCGCTCATGACCGAGAAGGGGACGTTCATCTTCAACGGCATCGAGCGGGTCGTCGTCAGCCAGCTCCAGCGCTCGCCGGGCGTGTTCTTCCGCCAGGCCGAGACCAAGGGCTTCTTCATCGCCAAGATCATCCCGTACCGCGGCGCCTGGGTCGAGTTCGAGCACGATCCCAAGAGCCTCATCTGGGTCCGCCTCGACCGCAAGAAGAAATTCCTGGCCACCGTGTTCCTCCGGGCCCTCGGCTACGGCACCGACGAGGATATCCTCAAGCTCTTCCATAAGATCCTCCGGGTCGTCCCCGAGGACGGCAAGCTCGCCTGGGAGGTCGGGGACGCTCTCGTCGGCCGGTCGCCGGCCGAAGACGTCACCGACGCCAAGGGCCGCAAGGTCCTGGCCCCGGCCAAGAAGAAGATCACCCCGGACGTCCTGACGGCCCTCAAAGAGGCCGGCGTCACGCGCGTCCCGCTCCTCAAGAAGGAGCTCCTCGGCGCCTACTCCCTCGTCGCCATCAAGGGCAAGGTCCGGACGAACGAGCCGCTCGAGGACGTCCATATCGATCTCCTCCTCGGCAAAGGGGAGCCCTTCGAGGTCTTCTTCCCCGAGGAAGAGCGGGCCGGGCTCATCCTGAGCACGACCCTCAAGAAGGACCTCCGCAAGGACCAGCCCTCGGCCCTCGGCGAGATCTACCGGAAGCTCCGCCCGGGCGAGCCGCACACGCAGGAGAGCGCCCACAACCTCTTCCAGAGCCTGTTCTTCAACCCCCAGAAATACAACTTCTCCCGCATCGGGCGGCTGAAGTTCAACATCAAGCTCGGCCTCCAGACGGCGCTCGAGGACAAGACCCTGGCCCCGGGCGACTACGTCGAGGTCATCAAGTACCTCCTCAACCTCCGCTTCGGCGAGGGGACGGTCGACGACATCGACCACCTCGGCAACCGCCGGGTCCGCTCCGTCGGCGAGCTCGTCGAGAACGCCTTCCGCATCGGCTTGACCCGCATGGAGCGGACGATCAAGGAGAAGATGACCATCACGGCCGACCTGGCCGCGGCCATGCCCCAGGACCTCATCAACTCCAAGCCGGTCATCGCCGCGCTGAAGGAGTTCTTCGGCAGCTCCCAGCTCTCCCAGTTCATGGACCAGATCAACAGCCTGGCCGAGATCACCCACAAGCGCCGCCTCTCGGCCCTCGGGCCCGGCGGCCTCAGCCGCGAGCGGGCCGGCTTCGAGGTCCGCGACATCCAGACCTCCCACTACGGCCGGATCTGCCCAGTCGAGACGCCGGAAGGCCCGAACATCGGCCTCATCTCCTCGCTCAGCTGCTTCGCCCGGGTCAACGAGTACGGCTTCGTCGAGACCCCCTACCGGAGGGTCGAGAACGGCCGGATCATCGACTACGTCAAGGTCCTCCACCCCGGGACGAGCGACTACAAGATCGGCGACATCGTCAAGAAGGACGAGATGGCCAAGGCCCTCGACCGGCTCCGGGACGCCAAGGCCCGCCAGCTGCCGGCCGTCGAGCCCCACTGCTACTACCTGACCGCCTGGGAAGAGGAGAAGCACAACATCGCCCAGGCCAACGCGCCGGTCGACGAGCGCGGCCGGTTCGTCAACGAGCTCGTCAGCGCCCGCGAGCGGGGCAACTTCAAGAACATCCCCCGCGAGCAGATCCAGTACATCGACGTCTCGCCGAAGCAGCTCGTCTCGCTCTCCGCGGCCCTCATCCCGTTCCTCGAGCACGACGACGCCAACCGGGCCCTCATGGGCTCGAACATGCAGCGCCAGGCCGTTCCGCTCCTCCGGCCGGAGGCCCCCCTCATCGGCACGGGGATCGAGGGCCTCGTCGCCGTCGGGTCGGGCGACGTCATCGTCTGCCGCCGGGCCGGCAGCGTCGAGTTCGTCGACGCCGAGCGCATCATCGTCCGGGTCGACGAGAAGGAGCCCGGCCGCAGCTACGACGTCGGCACGGACCTCTACGCCCTGATCAAGTTCCTCCGGACCAACCAGAACACCTCGACCAACCACCGGCCCATCGTCCGCAAGGGCGACCGGGTCGTCCGTGGCCAGGTCCTGGCCGACAGCTCCTGCACGGACGGGGGCGAGCTGGCCCTCGGCCGCAACGTCCTCACCGCCTTCATGCCCTGGCGGGGCTACAACTTCGAGGACGCCATCATCGTCAGCGAGAAGCTCATCAAGGAGGACATCTTCACGTCCCTCCACATCGTCGAGGAGACGATCGAGGCCCGCGATACCAAGCTCGGCCCCGAGGAGATCACCCGGGACATCCCCAACGTCCCCGAGAACCTCCTCCGCAACCTCGACGAGAACGGCATCGTCCGCATCGGCGCCCACGTCAAGTCGGGCGACATCCTCGTCGGCAAGGTCGCCCCGAAGGGGGAGACCCAGCTATCGCCCGAGGAGAAGCTCCTCAAGGCGATCTTCGGCGAGAAGGCCCTCGACGTCAAGGACGCCTCCCTCTACTGCTCGCCCGGCGTCGAAGGGACGATCATCGACGTCCGCATCTTCTCCCGGCGGGGCATCGAGAAGGGCCCCCGGGCCAAGGCCATCGAGAAGGACGAGATCGCGACGCTCAAGCGCAACCTCGACGACGAGATCGTCATCATGGAGGCCGAGAAGTGGGAGAAGGTCCGGGCCCTCCTCAAGGGCTCGGTCGTCGAGAAGTCCCAGAAGGTCGGCGGGGAGACGATCGAGAAGGGGACCAAGCTCTCCGAGAAGGTCCTCGAGACCCTCGACTTCGACGACGCCATGAAGCTCAAGCTCAACGACGACGAGGACCGGGACCGCGAGATCAAGGACCTCGACAAGAAGGTCAAGCGCCAGATCGAGGCCCTCCGGGCCATCTTCAAGGACAAGGTCGACAACCTCAAGAAGGGCGACGAGCTCGCCCCGGGCGTCATCCAGTCGATCAAGGTCTTCATCGCCATGAAGCGGAAGCTGTCGGTCGGCGACAAGGTCTCCGGCCGCCACGGCAACAAGGGCATCGTCGCCAAGATCGTGCCCGAGGAGGACATGCCCCGGCTGCCCGACGGCCTGCCGGTCGAGATCGTCCTCAATCCGCTCGGCGTCCCCTCCCGTATGAACGTCGGCCAGATCCTGGAGACCCACGCCGGCTGGGCCGCGCGGACCCTCGGGATGTGGATGGCCACGCCCGTTTTCGACGGGGCCAGCGAGAACGAGATCAAGCAGCTGCTGAAAAAGGCCGGCCTGCCCGAGACCGGCAAGACGCCCCTCTTCGACGGCATCACCGGCACCCTCCTCGACCAGGAGGTCACGGTCGGCTACATCTATATGATGAAGCTCTACCACCTCGTCGACGACAAGATCCACGCCCGTTCGACCGGCCCGTACTCCCTCATCACCCAGCAGCCCCTCGGCGGCAAGGCCCAGTTCGGCGGCCAGCGCTTCGGCGAGATGGAGGTCTGGGCCCTCGAGGCCTACGGCGCGGCCTATTGCCTCCAGGAGCTCCTGACGGTCAAGTCCGACGACGTCGAGGGACGGGCCAAGATCTACGAGGCCATCGTCAAGGGCGACCTCGAGTTCACCCCCGGGCTGCCCGAATCGGTCAACGTCCTCATCCGCGAGCTCCAGAGCCTCTGCCTGAACGTGGAGCTCGAGAAGGGCGAGAAGGACGACGTCCTGCCTTGGGGCATCGCCGTGCCCCAGCCGGGCAAAGGAGAAGCCTAATGGACATCCGACCGCCGATCACCACGGCGCCGCGCCCGCGGCTCGAGTTCGACCGGGTCCGGATCAGCATCGCCTCGCCCGACAAGATCAAGAGCTGGTCCTGGGGCGAGGTGACCAAGCCCGAGACGATCAACTACCGGACGTTCAAGCCCGAGAAGGACGGCCTGTTCTGCGCCAAGATCTTCGGGCCCATCAACGACTACGAGTGCCTCTGCGGCAAGTACAAGCGGATGAAGTACCGCGGCATCATCTGCGAGCGCTGCGGCGTCGAGGTGACCAAGTCCAAGGTCCGCCGGGAGCGCATGGGCCACATCCAGCTGGCCTCGCCCGTCGCCCACATCTGGTTCTTCAAGAGCCCGCCGAGCCGGATCGGCCTCGTCCTCGACCTCTCGATCAAGGACCTCGAGAAGGTCCTTTACTTCGAGTCCTACATCGTCATCGACCCGGCCGACACGCCGCTCAAAGAGAAACAGCTCCTCAACGAGGAGGAGTTCAAGGACGCCCAGGAGAAGTACGGCGACAAGTTCGAGGCCAGTATCGGCGCCGAGGCCATCAAGATCCTCCTCGACAAGATCAACATCCAGAAGGAGGCCGACCGGCTGCGCAAGCTGATGAAGAAGGAGACCTCCCAGCAGCGCAAGCTCCGGTACGCCAAGCGGCTGCGGGTCTTCAAGGCCCTCAAGCGGTCCGGCAACCGGCCGGAGTGGATGATCCTCGACGTCGTCCCCGTCATCCCGCCCGACCTGCGCCCCCTCGTCCGCCTCGACGGCGGCCGCTTCGCCACGTCCGACCTCAACGACCTCTACCGCCGGGTCATCAACCGCAACAACCGGCTCAAGAAGCTCATCGAGCTCAAGGCCCCCGAGCTCATCATCCGCAACGAGAAGCGGATGCTCCAGGAGGCCGTCGACGCCCTCTTCGACAACGGCAAGCGCGGCCGGGTCCACCTCGGCGCCAACCGCCGTCCCCTGAAGTCCCTGAGCGAGGCCCTCCGCGGCAAGCAGGGCCGCTTCCGCCAGAACCTCCTCGGCAAGCGCGTCGACTACTCGGGCCGTTCGGTCATCGTCGTCGGCCCCGAGCTCAAGCTCAACCAGTGCGGCCTGCCCAAGAAGATGGCCCTCGAGCTCTTCAAGCCGTTCATCTTCAACAAGCTCGAGAAGGAAGGCCTCGTCCCGAGCGTCAAGGTCGCCCGGGAGTGGCACGAGCAGGAGCGGCCCGAGGTCTGGGACTACCTCGAGGAGGTCGTCCGCGAGCACCCCATCTTCCTCAACCGCGCGCCCACGCTCCACCGCCTGGGCATCCAGGCCTTCGAGCCCCTGCTCGTCGAAGGCAAGGCCATCCAGATCCACCCGCTCGTTTGCGCCGCGTTCAACGCCGACTTCGACGGCGACCAGATGGCCGTCCACATCCCGCTCTCGGTCGAGGCCCAGATCGAGGCCCAGACCCTGATGCTGTCGACGAACAACATCCTCTCGCCGGCCCACGGCCGGCCCCTGACCATCCCCAGCCAGGACATGGTCCTCGGCTGCTATTACCTGACCCTCGAGAAGCGCGGCCTCAAGGGCGAAGGGCGGATCTTCGGCTCTGCCGACGAGGCCCTCCTGGCCATGGAGAGCGGCGATATCTCCCTCCAGAGCATCATCAAGCTCCGCTTCACCGGGCCGTTCATGAACCTGGCCGCCTACTACGACGACCAGGGCGTCATGACCTGCCCCGTCCAGGACTTCAAGAACGAGCTCGTCGAGACGACCCCGGGCCGGATCATCTTCAACAGCGTCCTGCCCCCGGGCTTCCCGTTCGTCAACGGCGTCTTCCGCAAGAAGGGGATGGAGAACCTCGTCTTTTACGCCTATCTCAAGGTCGGCCTCCAGCCGACGGTCAAGATCCTCGACGCCCTGAAGGAGCTCGGCTTCGCCTACGCCACCCGGGCCGGCTTCTCCCTGGGCATCGACGACTTCGTCATCCCGGGCGAGAAGAAGGCCCTCGTCGAGAAGGCCGAAAAGGCCGTCCAGGGGATCGAAAAGCAATATAAGGACGGGATCATCTCCTCGGGCGAGCGGTTCAACCGCGTCGTCGAGATCTGGGGCACGGTCACGGAAAGCGTCTCGAAGGCCATGATCGACGAGATGAGACGGATCAGCCTCGAGGGCAAGGAGCTCAACCCGCTCTTCGTCATGTCCGACTCCGGCTCCCGCGGCAACAGGCAGCAGATCCGCCAGCTGGCCGGGATGCGCGGCCTGATGTCCAAGCCCTCGGGCGAGATCCTGGAGACGCCCATCGTCGCCAACCTCCGCGAAGGCCTGAACGTCCTCCAATACTTCATCTCGACCCACGGCGCCCGCAAGGGCCTGGCCGACACGGCCCTCAAAACGGCCAACTCCGGCTACCTGACCCGCAAGCTCGTCGACGTCTGCCAGGAGGTCATCGTCGACGAGCTCGACTGCGGCACGCTCAAGGGCATCAACGTCTCGGCCATCGTCGAGAACGGCGAGATCATCGAGCCCTTCCTCGACCGGATCGTCGGCCGCGTCGCCCTCGAGCGGGTCGTTCACCCCGACACGGGCGAGACCATCGTCGACATGAACGCCGAGATCGACGAGAAGGTGGCCCACGAGTTCCAGAACATCGGCATCGAGCGGGTCAAGATCCGCTCGGTCCTGACCTGCGAGTCCAAGCGCGGCATCTGCCAGCTCTGCTACGGCCGCTCGCCGGCCTCCGGCAAGATGGTCGAGCGCGGAGAGGCCTGCGGCATCGTCGCCGCCCAGTCGATCGGCGAGCCCGGCACCCAGCTGACGATGCGGACCTTCCACGTGGGCGGCATCGCCATGGGCGGCGCCGAGAAGTCGAAGCTCGAGGCCAAGAACGAGGGCGTCCTCAAGTTCAAAAACCTCAAGTCGGTCGAGAACAAGGAAGGGACCCTCATCGTCGTCAACCGGAGCGCCAACATCGCCGTCCTCGACCACCGCGGCCGCGAGGTCGAGCATTACCAGGTCCCGTACGGCGCGCGGATCATCGTCCCCGAGGGCCACGAGATCAAGTCCCGCCAGGCCTTCGCCGAGTGGGACCCCTTCAACACCTTCATCCTGACCGAGGAGTCCGGGACCGCCCGCTTCCACGACGTCGTCCTCGGGATCAGCATGGAGGAGGTCCAGGACGAGTTCACGGGGCTCCGGAAGCAGGTCATCATCGACCCCAAGGACGAGAAGCTCCAGCCCCAGATCGAGATCCTCGACCCCAAGAGGACGGACGACAAGGGCCGTCCCGTCATCCTGCGCAAGTATTTCCTCCCCTCGGGGGCCAACCTCGAGATCAAGGACGCCGAGAAGGTCTTCGCCGGCGACGTCCTGGCCAAGATCCCCCGCGAGGCGGCCCGCACCAAGGACATCACGGGCGGCCTGCCCCGGGCCGAGGAGCTCTTCGAGGCCCGGCGGCCCAAGCTCCCGGCCGTCATCTCCGAGATCGACGGCACCGTCCAGATCGGCGGCCTCGTCCGCGGCTATCGCAAGATCAGCGTCCGCAACGAGCGGGGAGGGGAGAAGGAGTATCTCATCCCCAAGGGCGCCCACCTCAGCGTCACCGACGGCGAGCGCATCCGGGCCGGCGACGCCCTCATGGACGGCCCGGTCAACCCCCACGACATCCTCCGCGTCCTCGGCGAGAAGGAGCTGGCCGAGTACCTCCTCAAGGAGGTCCAGGCCGTCTACCGCCTCCAGGGCGTCGCGATCAACGACAAGCACATCGAGACGATCATCCGGATGATGCTCCGCTGGGTCAAGGTCGAGGAGGTCGGGGACACGGAGTTCCTCGTCGACGAGCAGGTCGACAAGTTCGTCTTCCAGGCGGAGAACGAGAAGGTCATGAAGAAGAGCGGCAAGCCGGCCAAGGCCCGGCCGCTCCTCCTGGGCATCACCAAGAGCGCCCTGAGCACCGACAGCTTCATTTCGGCCGCCTCCTTCCAGGAGACGACCCGGGTCCTGACCGAGGCCAGCCTCTACGGGAAGGTCGATTACCTCCGGCGCCTCAAGGAGAACATCATCATGGGCCGGCTGATCCCGGCCGGCACGGGCTACAAGCACTACCGGAACGTCGAGCTGAAGGAGGAGATGTCGCCGCTTCCACCCGAGAAGGAGGAGGAGGTCCTCCCGGAGGCCTGAGCCGGCCGGGGGACCCCGCGGAAAGGTCAAATTTCTTGACAGAGAGGCCGATTTTTGCTATGATCCGTCCATTCGTCTCGGGCTATCCCCCTGGGGATGAATAAAATTAACATTCGAAATTCTGTGTAGAGGAGTATTTTTCATTGCCGACCGTCAATCAACTCGTCAGAAAAGGCCGGACACCCAAGAAATACAAGTCTAAGTCCCCGGCCCTCGAGGCCTGTCCCCAGAAGAGGGGCGTCTGCACCCGGGTCTTCACGACGACCCCCAAGAAGCCGAACTCGGCCATGCGGAAGGTCGCCCGGGTCCGCCTGACCAACAACATCGAGGTCACGGGATACATCCCCGGCATCGGCCACAACCTCCAGGAGCACTCGATCGTCATGATCCGGGGAGGCCGCATCAAGGACCTGCCCGGCGTCCGCTACCACATCATCCGCGGTAAGCTCGACGCCGAAGGGGTCCAGAACCGCTTCAAAGCGCGTTCCCGGTACGGGGCGAAGAGACCGAAAGAGAAACGGATCGCGGCCTGATCCAGGAGCAGCCCATGCCGAGACGCGGAACCATCAAGAAACGCAAAGCGCCCGTCGACGCTCTCTACGGGAGCACGGTCGTAGCCCGGTTCATCAACCTCTTCCTCCGCAAGGGGAAGAAGACGACCGCCGAGAGGGTCATCTACGGCACGATGGACATCCTCAAGGCCAAAGCCAAGGAGGACCCCCTGAAGGTCCTCGAGAAGGCCCTCGAGAACGTCCGGCCGTTCCTCGAGACGAAGTCGCGCCGGGTCGGCGGCGCGAACTATCAGGTCCCCATCGAGGTCTCGCCCGGCCGGTCCTACTCGCTGGGGTTCCGCTGGCTGGTCAAGTACGCCAAGGAGCGCGGCGGCAAGAGCATGCAGGAGAAGCTCTCGGCCGAGATCATGGACGCCATCGCCAACCGGGGCGGGGCGGTCAAGAAGCGCGAGGACACGCACAAGATGGCGGAGGCCAACCGGGCCTTCGCTCATTATAAATGGTGAGCTCCGGTGAAAGAACGGTGAGAGTGTTCCGGGTCGATATGGAGAGACGAGGCTATGCGGTCATACCCGATCGAGAGAGTCCGGAACATCGGCATCATGGCCCATATCGACGCCGGCAAGACGACCACGACGGAGCGGATCCTGTTCTACACGGGTATGACCTACAAGATGGGCGAGGTGGACGACGGAACGGCCGTGATGGATTGGATGGTCCAGGAGCAGGAGCGCGGGATCACCATCACCTCGGCCGCGACGACGTGCGCTTGGCGTGACCACCGTATCAATATCATCGATACGCCCGGTCACGTGGATTTTACCGCGGAGGTCGAGCGCTCCCTGAGGGTGCTCGACGGCGCGATAGCCATTCTGTGTGGAGTTGGCGGTGTCGAACCGCAGTCCGAGACAGTATGGCGCCAGGCCGATAGGTACCGGGTCCCGCGGATCGTGTTCATCAACAAGATGGACCGGATCGGGGCCGACCCGGAACGAGCGGTCCTCCAGCTGAGGACGCGGGTGGCGGCCAAGCCTCTGCCGATCCAGATTCCCCTGGGCCGGGAAGACGGATTCCGCGGTATTATCGACCTCATTGACCGCAAGGTCTACGACTGGGGTCGAGAGATCCTGGGGACGGAGTATGTCGTCCGCGACGTCGCGGACGAGGATCGCGAGGACGTGGAGCGGAAACGACAGGACATGCTGGAAATGTTGAGCGAACACGACGACGGCCTGATGCAGAAGTACCTCGACGGCGTCGAGGTCTCCGCGCCGGAGCTGCGGCAGGCCGTCCGCCGGGCCACCCTGGCCCTGGACGTCGTCCCCGTCCTCTACGGGGCCTCGTTCCGGAACAAGGGCGTCCACCCCCTCCTCGACGCCGTCGTGGACTACCTGCCGTCCCCGGCCGACGTCCGGCCGGTCGCCGGCCGGCACCCCCGGACGGAGGCCGAGGAAACGCGCCCGGCCTCAGATGAGGCGCCCTTCTCCGCCCTCGTCTTCAAGACCGCCAGCGACACCTTCCTCGGCAACCTGGCCTATTTCCGGGTCTACTCCGGCAAGGCCAAGGTCGGCCAGGCCGTCTATAATTCGACCAAGGGCGAAGAGGAGAAGCTCTCGCGCCTCCTCGAGATGCACGCCAACAAGCGCAAGGAGATCCGGGAGGTCCACGCCGGGGACATCGCGGCCATGGGCTCGACCAAGAACATCTCCACCGGCGACACCCTCTGCCTCAAGAGCCACCCCCTCGTCCTCGAGTCCATCCGCTTCCCCGAGCCGGTCATCGCGGCGACGATCGAGCCCAAGACGAAAGCCGATCATCCGAAGCTCGCGGCGACCCTGGCCAAGCTCGTCCGGGAGGACCCGACCCTCAAGGTCGGTCAGGACCCGATGACCGGGCAGACCCTGCTCCGGGGCATGGGCGAGCTCCACCTGGAGATCGTCATGGACCGGATGGAGCGCGAGTTCGGCGTCCGGGCCAACCTCGGGAAGCCCCAGGTCGCCTACAAGGAGACCATTCAGGCCGCGGCCCAGGGCGAGGGCAGGTACGTCCGCCAGGCGGGAGGGAAGGGCCTCTACGGCCACTGCGTCCTCCGCCTCGAGCCCCTCGGGCGCGGCCGCGGCTTCGAGTTCCTCGACGCGACGAAGGGCGACGTCATCCCCCGCGAGTTCGTCGTCGACGTCGAGAACGGCGTCCGGGAGGCCCTCGAGGCCGGCGTCGTCGCCGGCTTCCCGGTGACCGACCTCCGGGCGGCCCTCATCGGCGGCTCGACCCACGACGTCGACGCGACGCCGGTCGCCTACAAGATCGCGGCCACCCTGGCCTTCCGCGAGGCGGCCAAGAAGGCCGGCCCGGCCCTCCTCGAGCCGCTCATGAAGCTCGAGGTCGTCGCGCCGGACGAGTACCTCGGCGACATCGTCGGGGACATCAACGCCCGGCGGGGGAAGATCGAGGGGATGGAGATGCGCAGCGGCTCCCGGGTCGTCGACGCCCACGTCCCGCTGGCCGAGATGTTCGGCTACGCGACGACGGTCCGGACCCTAACCCAGGGGCGGGGCGTGTTCTCTATGGAGTTCGCCAGGTACGAGCGGACGCCCGCGGGCGTCCAGGAAGATATCGTCGCCCGGATCGAGGGCCGCAGGCCCTTCCGGGCCGACGCCTAACCGAGGTCTTGAGCAACGAAAGCCATACAGGAGGTGAGCGATGGCGAAAGAAAAGTTTGCGAGGACGAAGCCCCATGTCAACGTCGGGACGATCGGTCACATCGACCACGGCAAGACGACGCTGACGGCCGCCATTACGAAGGTCCTGGCGACCAAAGGCCTGGCCAAGGCCCAGAGCTATGACGACGTCGCCAAGGCCGACGCTAAGATGTTCCGCCGGGACGCGACCAAGATCCTGACGGTCGCCTTGAGCCACGTCGAGTACGAGAGCGAGAAGCGGCATTACGCCCACATCGACTGCCCCGGCCACGCCGACTACATCAAGAACATGATCTCCGGCGCGGCCCAGATGGACGGCGCCGTGCTGGTCGTGTCCGCGGCCGACGGCCCCATGCCCCAGACGCGCGAGCACATCCTGCTCGCCCGCCAGGTCAACGTGCCGGCCATCGTCGTGTTCATGAACAAGTGCGACCTCGTCGACGACCCCGAGATCCTCGACCTCGTCGAGCTCGAGGTCCGCGAGCTCCTGACCAAGTACGAGTTCCCCGGGGACAAGACGCCGGTCATCCGCGGCAGCGCCACCAAGGCCGCCGAGGACTTCAACGGCGAGGGGGCCAAGTGCATCTGGGAGCTCGTCAAGGCCCTGGATGAGTTCATCCCCGAGCCCCTGCGCGAGGTCGACAAGCCCTTCCAGATGGCCATCGAGGACGTCTTCTCGATCACCGGCCGCGGCACGGTCGTCACGGGACGGGTCGAGCGCGGCGTCGTCAAGGTCGGCGACGAGGTCGAGATCGTCGGGCTGCGCGAGACGCGCAAGACGGTCGTCACGGGCGTCGAGATGTTCCGCAAGCTCCTCGACCAGGCCCAGGCCGGCGACAACATCGGGGCCCTGCTCCGCGGCGTCGGCAAGGACGAGGTCGAGCGCGGCCAGGTCCTGGCCAAGCCCGGCTCGATCACCCCGCACCGGAAGTTCCGGGCCACGATCGTCGCCCTGACCAAGGAAGAGGGCGGACGGCACACGCCGTTCTTCAAGGGCTACCGGCCCCAGTTCTATTTCCGGACGACCGACGTGACGGGCTCCGTCAAGCTCCCCGACAACGTCGAGATGGTCATGCCCGGCGACTCCGTCAACCTGGAGATCGAGCTGATCACCGACGTCGCCATGGAGAAAGCCCTGCGCTTCGCCATCCGCGAGGGCGGCCGGACGGTCGGCGCCGGAACGGTCACCGAGATCATCGAGTAGTCGCGGCCGCCGCGGATCCACCGGGCCGAGGGGTCCGGGGGGAGGAATTCGGAGAACAGAGGAACGACCGATGGAAAAAATCAGAATCCGCTTACAGTCCTTTGACCACCGCCTGCTGGACCAGTCCGTCAAGGATATCGTCGTCAAGGCCAAGCGCACCGGCGCCTGCGTCGCCGGCCCCATCCCCCTGCCGACGCGCATCCACAAGTTCTGCGTCCTCCGCTCCCCGCATGTCGACAAGAAGTCACGCGAGCACTTCGAGATGCGGATCCACAAGCGGCTCATCGACATCAGCGAATACAACAACGAGACGATCGAAGAGCTCCAGAAGCTCGACCTGCCGGCCGGGATCGACGTCGAGATCCAGGCCACCGGGACGGGAGAATGACCATGGTCGAGGGATTGATCGGCAAGAAGATCGGCATGAGCCAGCAGTTCGACGACGCCGGCAACGTCGTCCCCGTCACCGTCATCCAGGCCGGCCCGTGCACGGTCATCCAGAAGAAGACGGCGGAGAAGGACGGCTACGCGGCCGTCCAGCTGGGGTTCGTCGAGGCCCGGGGCGTCCGCAAGCCCGGCAAGCCCCAGGTCGGTCACTTCAAGAAAGCGGGCGTTCCCGTCGTCAAGAAGCTCCAGGAGGTCGGGTGCTCCGATCCGGCCGCCGTGAAGGAAGGGGACCAGATCCTCGTCGACATCTTCGAGATCGGCGAGACCGTCCACGTCGTCGGGACGAGCAAGGGCAAGGGCTTCGCCGGCGTCGTCAAGCGGCACCATTTCGCCGGCGGCGGCGCGGCCCACGGCTCCATGTTCCACCGGGCGCCGGGCTCGATCGGCGCGTCGTCCTACCCCTCCCGCGTCGTCAAGGGCATGCGCATGGGCGGCCACATGGGCCATGAGCGGGTCACGGTCCGCGGCCTCAAGGTCGTGGCCACGGACAAGGACAAGAACCTCCTCGTCGTCAAGGGCGCCGTGCCCGGCGCCAAAGGCGGCTACGTCCTGATCACGAAGGGCTCGTTCGCCGCGACGCGGGCGAAGTGAGCGGAGAAGAGGGCACCATGGCGAAACTCGACATCATCGATAGGGACGGAAAGAGCGCCGCCCAGCTGGACCTCCCCGAGGCGGTCTTCGCCCCGGCCGCGAACGACCACCTCATCTACGAGGCCGTCGTCAACTACCGGGCCAACCAGCGCCAGGGGACGGCGTCGACGAAGACCCGGGCCGCCGTCAGCGGCGGCGGCAAGAAGCCCTGGCGGCAGAAGGGCACGGGCCGGGCCCGCGTCGGCAGCACGCGCTCACCTCTCTGGAGGAAGGGCGGCACGGTCTTCGGACCCCAGCCGCGCGACTATTCCTCCGAGCTGCCGAAGAAGGCCAAGCGGGGCGCCCTCCGCTCGGCCCTGGCCCACAAGCTCGCCGCCGGCGACCTCATCGTCGCGAGCGAGCTCGAGGTCAAGGAGCCCAAGACCAAGGAGGCCGTCGCCCTGCTCAAGGCCTTCCGGCTCGACTCGGCCCTCCTCGTCGACCTGGCCGCGAACGCCAACCTGTTCCTGGCCGTCCGGAACCTCGCCCGGGTCAAGGCCGTCGATGTCTCGGGCCTCAACATCTACGACGTCCTCGCCCACAAATCGCTCGTCTTCACGCGGCGGGCCTTCGAGGCCGTCCTGGAGAAACTCAAGTGATCAAAGACCCCCATAAGATCATCCTTCGTCCGGTCATCACGGAGAAGACGACCCAGCTCAAGGCCACGAGCGGGGTCATCTGCTTCGAGGTCGCCCGGAACGCCAACAAGATCGAGATCAAGCTGGCCGTCGAGCACCTGTTCAAGACCAAGGTCGCCGAGGTCCGGACCCAGATGAAGACCGGCAAGGTCCGCCGCGTCGGCCGGAACATGGGCAAGACCCGGGACTGGAAGAAGGCCTTCGTCCGGCTCCGCGAAGGCGAGAAACCGATCGAATACTTCGAGGCGGCGTAACATGGGCATCAAAACATACCGACCCGTGACACCCGGCCTGCGCCATCGGACCGGCAACCGGTACGAGGAGCTGAGCGGCGACGGCCCCTACAAGCCTCTGCTCGTCTCCCTGCCCAAGTCGGGCGGGCGGGACAGCCGCGGTCACCTGTCGATGCGGAACCGGGGCGGCGGGCATAAGCAGCTTTACCGGATCATCGATTTCAAGAGGGACAAGATCGGCATCCCGGGCAAGGTCGAGACCGTCGAGTACGATCCCAACCGGTCCTCCTTCATCTCCCTCGTCAAGTACCGGGACGGCGAGCGGCGCTACATCATTACCCCGGCGGGCCTCCAGGTCGGGCAGGAGGTCGTTTCGACCGACCGCCAGGCCGACATCCTGCCGGGCAACGCCATGCCCCTCCGCTTCATCCCCCTCGGCACCGTCATCCACAACATCGAGCTCCGGAAGGACAAGGGCGGCCAGGTCGCCAAGTCAGCCGGGACGGGGGCCCAGATCCTGGCCAAGGAAGGGGAGTATGCCCAGGTCCGGCTGCCGTCGTCCGAGATCCGTAAGGTCCATCTGGACTGCCGGGCGACGATCGGCCAGATCGGCAACCTCGACCATTCCAACATCAGCGTCGGCAAGGCCGGGCGAAGCCGCTGGAAAGGCATCCGGCCCCACGTCCGCGGCACGGCCATGAACCCCGTCGACCACCCGCACGGCGGCGGCGAAGGCCGTTCCAAGGGCGGCCGCCATCCCGTCAGCCCCGAGGGCATCCCGACCAAGGGATTCAAGACGCGCCAGAACAAGCGGACCCAGGCGTTCATCGTCCGGCGCAGGAGCAAGTAACCATGAGCAGATCACTCAAGAAGGGCCCGTTCATCGATGGCCACCTCCTGGAGAAGGTCCAGGCCCTGGCGACGCCCGCGGGCAAGCGCCAAGTCATCAAGACCTGGTCCCGCCGGTCGACGATCATCCCCGAGATGGTCGGCATGACCATCGGCGTCCACAACGGGCGGAAGTTCATCCCGGTCTTCGTCACCGAGAACATGGTCGGGCACAAGCTCGGGGAGTTCTCCCCGACGCGGCACTTCAAGGGCCATACCTCCAAGACGGCCAAGCAGCTGAAGGTGGGGAAGACGCCATGAGCGTCCCGAGCCATCTCTCCCACGCCGTCGCGCGCTACGTCCGGATGAGCCCCCAGAAGAGCCGTCTCGTGGCCGACCTCGTCCGGGACCGCTATGTCGGGGAGGCCCTGACCATCCTGCGCTTCAGCGAGCGGAAGAAGATCAGCGCCGTCCTCGAGAAGGTCCTGCGCTCCGCCATCGCCAACGCCCAGCAGGCGTCGCCGAACGTCGACGTCGATACGCTCGTCATCTCGCGGATCCAGATCAACGGCGGCCCGAGCGCCAAGCGGATCCGTCCGGCCCCCCAGGGACGGGCCTACCGCATCCAGAAGCGGACGAGCCATGTCCATATCTATCTCGCCGAAAAGGGGAAGTGACGTGGGACAGAAAACGCATCCATACGGATTCCGGCTCGGCTTCAACAAGCCCTGGTCGTCCCGCTGGTTCGCCAAGGGCCCCGAATACGCCCGGCTCATCCATGAGGACCTGCGGATGAAGAAGGCCATCAAGGAGAAGTACTTCCACGCCGGCATCGCCGGGGTGGACGTCGAGCGCATCGGCCCGAAGATCCGCATCATCATCCACACGGCCCGGCCGGGCATCATCATCGGCCGCGGCGGCAAGGAGATCGAGAGCCTCAAGGCCTACCTCGAGACGATCGCCAAGCGCGACGTCTACATCGACATCCGCGAGGTCGACAAGCCCGAGCTCAACGCCCTCCTCGTCGGCGAGAGCATCGCCGTCCAGCTCGAGAAGCGCATCGCCTACCGCCGGGCCATGCGCAAGGCCGTCGAGTTCGCCCTCAAGATGGGGGCCAAGGGCATCAAAGTCATGTGCGCCGGACGCCTCGGCGGCGTCGAGATCGCCCGCTCCGAGTGGTACCTCAAGGGCCAGCTCCCCCTGCAGACGCTCCGGGCCGACATCGACTTCGCCTTCACCGAGGCCTTCACGACCTACGGACAGATCGGCATCAAGGTCTGGGTCTACCGGGCCGACGTCGAGAAGCCCAAGATGACCTCCCAGACGGCCGAGGTCGAGGAGATCTGACCATGCTGATGCCCGCGAAAGTCAAGTACCGTAAGCAGCAGCGCGGCCGCATGCGGGGCAAGGCCCTGCGCGGCGGCACGCTGACCTTCGGCGAGTTCGGCCTCCAGGCCCTCGAGCCCGGCTGGCTGTCCTCCCGCCAGATCGAAGCCGGCCGCATCACGATCAGCCGGCATATGAAGCGGAAGGGCAAGCTGTGGATCCGGACCTTCCCCTGGAAGTCGGTCACCAAGAAGCCGACCGAGGTCCGCATGGGGAAGGGCAAGGGCGACCCTGAGTTCTGGGTCGACGTCATCCGGCCGGGCAAGATCCTCTTCGAGATCGAGGGCGTCGACCACGCGGAGGCCCGCGAGGCCATGCGCCTGGCCGCCCACAAGCTGCCCATCAAGACGCGGTTCATCTCCCGGGAAGCGAGGGAGCTCCGATGAAGATCAAGGAACTCAACGACATGTCGCCCGACGAGCTCAGGCACAAGCAGGAGGAGCTCGTCGACCAGCTCTTTAAGCTCCGCTTCCAGAAGTCCCTCGGACAGCTGGAGAGCCCCATGAAGGTCAAGAACGTCCGGCGGGACATCGCCCGCATCAAGACGCTCCTGAACCGCCGGCCGAAGGCCACGGAGTAGCCCATGGACACCCAAGGACACGCACGGAAGACGACCAAGGTCGGGACGGTCGTCGCCAAGAAGATGCAGAAGACGGTCACCGTCGAGGTGGAGCGGCAGGTCCGCCACCCCCTCTACCGGAAGACCGTCCGGAGGAAGCAGACCTTCCTCGTCCACGATGACGCCGAGAAGTGCAAGGTCGGCGACATCGTCCGCATCATCGAGACCCGGCCGATCAGCAAGACCAAGCGCTGGCGCGTCCTCGAGATCGTCGGCCTGTCGCCGGTCTTGACGGCGACCCCGATCGCGGACGACCCGATCGCGCCCGGGACGGGAGAGCCGCAATGATCCAGATGTGCACGATGCTCAAGGTCGCCGACAACTCCGGCGCCCGGCGGATCATGGCCATCACGCCGCTCGGCGGCAGCGTCGGCCGGGTCGCCCGGATCGGGGACGTCATCTCGGCCACGGTCAAGGAGGCCGACCCGGAGAGCAAGATCCCCAAGGGCAAGGTCATCCGGGCCGTCGTCGTCCGGACCCGCAAGGAGCTCCGCCGCAGGGACGGCTCCTACATCCGGTTCGAGGACAACGCCGCGGTCATCATCGACAAGGCGGGGGAGCCCGTGGGCACGCGCGTCTTCGGGCCCGTCGGCCGCGAGCTCCGCGAGCGGAAGTTCATGAAGATCATCTCCCTCGCGCCGGAGGTCCTGTGATGGTCAAGATCCAGCTCAGGAAGAACGACCCCGTCGTCGTCATCCGCGGCAAGGACAAGGGGAAGACCGGCAAGGTCCTCAAGCTCTTCCCCGAGACGAACCGCGTCATCGTCGAACGGATCAACTTCGTCAAGCATTTCGTCAAGGCCGACCGCAGCCGGAACGTCCAGGGCGGGGTCATGGAGAAGGAGGCCCCCATCGCCGTGTCGAACGTCATGCTCTACTGCGCCGAGTGCGCCCAGGGCGTCCGGGCCCGGACGAAGCGGCTCGAGGACGGCAGCAAGATCCGGCTCTGCCACCGCTGCGAGACCCTGATCGAGAAGCAGAAGTGAGGATGCGCCCATGAGCCGCTTATTCGAGAAGTACCGCAAGGACGTGGTCCCCGAGCTCGGGAAAGAGCTCGGCATCACGAATATCATGGCCGTGCCGCGCCTGGAGAAGATCATCGTCAACGTCGGCGTCGGCGACGCCATCCAGAACATCAAGCTCCTGGACGCGGCCAAGGCGGAGCTGGCCCAGATCACCGGGCAGCTCCCCGGGGTCGGCCGGGCCAAGAAGTCCATCTCGGCCTTCAAGCTGAGGAAGGGCCAGCCCATCGCCTGCTACGTCACCCTCCGGAACCGGAGGATGTACGAGTTCTTCGACCGGCTCGTCAATATCGTCCTGCCGCGGGTCCGCGACTTCCGCGGCGTCCCGCCGACGTCCTTCGACGGCCGGGGCAACTACACCCTGGGGATGCGCGACCAGCTCACGTTCCCCGAGATCGACTACACCAAGGTCGAGCGGCCCCGGGGGATGAACATCACCATCGTCACGACGGCCCGGACGGACAAGGAAGCCCTGGCCCTCCTCAAGAGGCTGGGCATGCCTTTCCGGGAATCCTGAGAATCGAGGTCCTTATGGCAACTACCGCGCGCATGGCCAAGATGGTCAAAAAGCTGAAATACGCGATCCGGGTCCGGCACCGCTGCCGGCTCTGCGGGCGCTCCCGGGCTTACTACCGGAAATTCGATATGTGCCGCCTGTGCTTCCGCGAGCACGCCCTCAAAGGGGAGATCCCGGGCGTGACGAAGTCGTCCTGGTGACGTCGGAGAAAGGAACAGACATGGATTCGTTATCTGATCTGCTCACCCGGATCCGCAACGGCGTGAAGTCCAAGAAGCGGGAGATCAACGCCCCCGCGTTCCGCCTGGGGATCGAGGTCGTCAAGATCCTCAAGGAGGAGGGGTACGTCAAGAACTACAAGGTCATCGACGACAAGAAGCAGGGGATCCTCAACGTGACCCTCAAGTACACGGAGGACAACCGGAGCGTCATCAGCGGCCTCAAGCGGGTCAGCAAGCCGGGCTGCCGGATCTACTGCACGAAGGACGAGGTCCCCAAGGTCCTCGACGGCCTGGGGCTCGCCGTCGTCTCGACGTCCCGCGGCGTCATGACCGGCCGGGCCTGCGAGGAGCAGGGGGCCGGCGGCGAAGTCCTCTGCAGCATCTGGTAAGGCCAAGGGAGAGCGTGCCATGTCGAGAGTCGGGAAAAAGCCCATCGCGATACCGGCGGGCGTGACCGTCACGGTACATCGGGACAAGATCGAGTTCGAGGGGAAGAAGGGCAAGCTCGCGACGCCCCTCCAGCCCGGCATCACGGCCGTCCTCGAGGGCGCGAGCCTCGTCTTCACCCGGGCCGACGACACCAAGGCCGGGCGGGCCAATCACGGCCTCGGCCGGGCCCTGGCCCAGAACGCCGTCCGGGGCGTCACCGATGGCTATAGCAAGCAGCTCGAGATCGTCGGCGTCGGCTACAAGGCCAAGGTCGATAAGGGCAAGCTCGAGATCAGCCTGGGCTACTCCCGGCCGATCGCTTACGCGATCCCCGCGGGGATCGAGATCGTCGCCGAGAAGCCCACCCTGCTCACCGTCCGCGGCATCGACCGCCAGAAGGTGGGCCAGGTCGCCGACGACATCAAGAGCCTCCGCCTGCCGGACCCCTACAAGCAGAAGGGCGTCCGCTACCTCGGCGAGCGGCTCATCAAGAAGGAACGAAAGGCGGGTGTGACCGGTGCTTAAAGACAAGACGACCGCAAAGAAGGTCCGGGACGACCGTCTCCGGAAGCGGATCCGCGAGCGGGTCCGGGGGACGCCCGAGCGGCCCCGGCTCCATGTGTTCAAGAGCAACACCTACGTCTACACCCAGGTCATCGACGACCGCGGGGGGGCCGTGCTCCTGACCGCGTCGACCCTGGAGAAGGACTTCCGGGCGAAGGCCAAGAGCACCAAGAACAAGGACGCCTGCGGCCTCCTCGGGGAGATCCTGGGGAAGCGCCTCAAGGCGGCCAAGATCGACAAGGTCGTCTTCGACCGCGGGACCCGCTCCTATCACGGCAACATCAAGACCCTCGCGGACGCCATCCGCAAGGAAGGCATCCAGTTCTGAGCGGACGGCCGAAGTAAGGAGAGCAACACGTGGACGATCGCAGACACAGCAGGAAAGTCGGGATCCTCGATGACGAGGGCATGGAGCTCAAGGACCAGGTCATCTCCATCCGCCGGGTCACCAAGGTCGTCAAGGGCGGCAAGAACCTGAGCTTCTCGGCCCTCGTCGCCGTCGGCGACGAGCGGGGCCGGGTCGGCATCGGCAAGGGCAAGGCCCGCGAGGTGCCCCAGGCCATCGCCAAGGGCGTCGAAGCGGCCCGAAAGAGCATGATCCGGGTGCCCCTGGCCGATACGACCATCCCCCATCTCGTCAAAGGCGCCGACGGGGCCGGCCTGGTCGTCCTGCGGCCGGCCTCGAAGGGCACGGGCGTCATCGCCGGCGGCGCCGTCCGCGTCATCATGCAGCTTGCCGGCATCCGGGACATCCTGACCAAGTCCATCCGCAGCAACAACCCCATCAGCGTCGCCAACGCGACCCTGGACGCCCTGCGGCGGATCCGGAACCCCGAGGACGTCGCCAAGATGCGCGGAAAGGCGAAAGGTACGCTATGACGGACCACACCGCGAAACCCAAGAAGGCGCCGAAGCGCGCCGAGAAGGCCGCGGCCGACACCTATATCAAGGTCACGCTCGCGCGCAGCCCCGTCGGCTACCCCCGCGTCCAGCGCCTGACGGCCACGGCCCTCGGCCTGCGCCGCCTCCAGTCCCACGCCGTGCACAAGGAGAGTCCCGCGGTCCTCGGCATGGTCCGCAAGATCTCCCACCTCCTCAAGGTGGAACCCGTGGAGAAGCCATGAACCTCAGCAGCCTGAAACCGGCCAAAGGATCGAGAAAGGACCGCAAGCGCGTGGGGCGGGGCCCGGGCTCCGGCTGGGGCAAGACCGCCGGGGCCGGCAGCAAGGGCCAGCTCCAGGGCAGCGGCTATTCCCGCAAGCGCGGCTTCGAGGGCGGCCAGATGCCGCTCACGCGGCGCATCCCCAAGCGGGGCTTCACGAACATCTTCCGCACGGACGTCACGGTCGTCAACCTGGACCGCCTGGCCAAGCTCCGCAAGGAGGAGATCGGGCCTCAGGAGATGGCCGAGCACGGACTGATCAAGAACGCCGCCGAGCGGGTCAAGGTCCTCGGGCGGGGCGAGCTCGGCTCGGCCAAGACCGTCCGGGCCCACGCGTTCTCCGACTCGGCCGCGAAGAAGATCGAAGCCAAGGGCGGCAAGGCCGTCGTCATCGGGAAAGACCAATGCTAGACAGCATCCGCAACATCTTCAGCATCCCGGAGCTCCGCAAGAGGGTCATCTTCACCCTGCTCCTCTTGGCGATCTACCGGATCGGCGGGGTCATCCCCAACCCGGGCCTGAGCTCCACGGCCCTGGCCGAGTTCTGGCAGAGCCAGAAGGGCGGGCTGCTCGGCTTCATCGACCTGTTCTCCGGCCGGAACATGTCCCGGATGACCATCTTCGCCCTGGGCATCATGCCCTATATCAGCGCTTCGATCATCCTCCAGCTGCTGACCGTCGTCTGGCCCTACCTCGAGCGCCTGTCCAAGGAAGGGGAGCTCGGCCGGAAGAAGATCACCCAGTACACCCGCTACGGGACGATCGTCATCTGCCTCATCCAGGCCTTCGGCATCGCCATCTTCCTCGAGGCCCTGAAGACGCCGGCCGGGGCGTCGGTCGTCATCAGCCCGGGCTGGGGCTTCAAGTTCCTGACCGTCCTGACCCTGACGACGGGGACCGTCTTCGTCATGTGGCTGGGCGAGCAGATCTCCGAGCGGGGGATCGGCAACGGCATCTCGCTCATCATCTTCGCCGGCATCGTCGTCAGCTTCCCGGCCGGCCTCAACAACATGCTCTCCGGCCTGCGGGCCGGGTCCATGGATCCCCTCAAGATCATCTTCCTCGGCGCCCTGATGGTCGCCGTCGTCGCCTTCATCGTCTTCGTCGAGCGCGGCCAGCGCCGCATCCCCGTGTCCTACGCCAAGCGCGTCGTCGGCCGCAAGGTCTACGGCGGGCAGAGCACGCACCTGCCTCTGCGCGTCAACACGGGCGGCGTCATCCCCATCATCTTCGCCGCCTCGGTCATCACGATCCCGCAGACGATGGCCGCCCTGATCAAGGTGCCGGTCATCCAGACGATCGCGGCCCAGTTCGGCATGGGCATGCCCCTCTACAACCTCGTCTACGTCGCGGCCATCATCTTCTTCACCTACTTCTACATCTCGATCATCTTCAACCCGGTCGACGTCGCCGACAATCTCCGCAAGTACGGCGGCTTCATCCCCGGCATCCGCCCGGGCAAGAACACCTCCGACTACATCGACGACGTCCTCAGCCGGATCACCCTGGCCGGCGCGATCTACCTCGCCGCCGTGGCCATCCTGCCGGAGTTCCTGATCACCGGCTTCCAGGTCCAGGCCCTGCCCTGGGTGGGCGCCTGGCTCGACGCCAACCTGCCCAGGTTCCTGACCCAGGGGCTGGGCATCCAGTTCATGTTCGGCGGCACCTCGATCCTCATCGTCGTCGGCGTGGCCATGGACACGATGCAGCAGATCGAGGCCCAGCTCGTCATGCGCCATTATGACGGCTTCATGCGCCGGAGCCGCATCCGCGGGAGGCGCGGATGAGGATCATCCTCCTGGGCGCTCCCGGAAGCGGGAAGGGGACCGTCGCCGAGGCCCTGCGCTCGGCCTGCGGCTTCCCCAAGGTCTCGACGGGAGACCTGCTCCGGGAGGCCGTCCGGGAGAAGACGCCGCTCGGCCTCGTCGCCGCGGCCCAGATGGGCAAGGGCGGGCTCGTCGACGACGCGACCGTCCTGGCCCTCCTCCGCGAGCGCCTGGCCCGGGAGGACTGCCGCGACGGCTACGTCCTCGACGGCTTCCCGCGGAACCTGGCCCAGGCGGGGAGCCTCGACGCCCTCGGGCTCTCCGGCCCGGAGATCGTTTTCGACCTCCGCGTCTCGGACCAGGTCGTCCTCGAGCGCCTGGCCAGCCGCAGGAGCTGCCCCCGGTGCGAGGCCATCTATCACCTCGTCAACAAGCCGCCGAAGAAGGCCGGCTTCTGCGACGTCTGCGGCACGGCCCTCGTCCAGCGGGCGGACGACACGCCCGAGGTCATCAAGGAACGGCTCAAGACCTACCATGCCCAGACCGAGCCCCTGGTCGCCCGCTACGCGGCCAAGGGGTACCTCCACAGGATCGACGGCGACGCCCCGGCTGGAACGGTCCTCCGGGACGTCCGGCGCGCGCTCGACGCCGCCCTCGGCCGCCGGGAAGGCGCGGGATCGTGACGATGATCACCTTCAAGTCCGCGACCGAGCTCGAGGCCATGCGCCAGAGCAGCCGCATCGTGGCCGCCGTCCTCGGCGAGCTCGAGCCGCTCATCCGGCCGGGCCTCCGGACGCGGGACCTCGACCTCTACGCGGAGAAGCGGACCCGCGAGCTCGGGGCCGTCCCGGCCTTCAAGGGCTACCGCGGCTACCCCGCCTCGGTCTGCGTCTCGGTCAACGAGGAGATCATCCACGGCATCCCGTCCGGCCGCATCCTCCAGGAAGGCGATATCGTCAGCCTCGATTTCGGCGTCCTCTACGAGGGCTTCTACAGCGACTCGGCCCTGACCGTTCCGGTCGGCCGGACGAGCCCCGAGGCCGAAAAGCTCATCGCCGCGGCCGAGCGGTCCTTCTTCAAGGGCCTCGAGCAGATGCGGGAGGGCCGGCGCCTCTCCGACATCTCGGCGGCCGTCCAGCAGGCCGTCGAGAGCGAGGGCTTCTCGGTCATCCGGCAGTTCGTCGGCCACGGCATCGGCCGGTCCCTCCACGAGGAGCCCCAGGTCCCGAATTTCGGGGCCCCGGGCCGCGGACCGAAGATCCGGCCCGGCATGACCCTGGCCATCGAGCCCATGATCGCGGCCGGCGGCCCGGACGTCGAGATCCTCGAGGACGGCTGGACAGCCGTGACCCGGGACCGCAGCCTGGCCGCCCATTACGAGCACACGGTGGCCATGACCGAGGACGGCCCGGAGGTCCTCAGCGCGAGGACGCCCGCGGCCGGCCGTCCGCGGATCCCGGTCGCCAAGGAGAGCCCGCATGCCTAGACAGGACATGTTCGAAGCCGAGGGCGTCGTCCTCGAGACCCTGCCGAACGCCATGTTCCGGGTCGAGCTTCAGAACAAGCACGTCATCCTGGCCCACATCTCCGGGAAGATGCGCAAGCACTTCATCCGCATCCTGCCGGGCGACCGGGTCCTCCTGGAGCTGTCGCCCTACGACCTGACCAAGGGACGGATCACCTATCGATTCAAATAAAGGACGGGACGATGAAAGTCAAAGCTTCCGTGAAGAAGATCTGCCGGAACTGCAAGATCGTCCGGCGCAAGGGCGTGGTGCG